>DATBBB010000530.1:0-59749 GCA_036271215.1 Kofleriaceae bacterium
CCGGACCGGCACCACGTGGACCCAGCAGGCCTATCTCAAGGCCTCCAATACCGGAAAGAACGACAACTTTGGCACTTCGGTCGCGCTGGCCGGGGATCTTCTGGCGGTCGGTGCGAATTTCGAAGCCAGCGCGGCCACCGGGGTCAACCCAGCCAGCGGTCAGGTCGACAACAGCGCAGGCGGTGCCGGCACGGTCTACGTGTTCGTGCGGACCGACACGACGTGGACCCAGCAGGCGTATCTCAAGGCCTCCAATACCGGGAGCAGCGACCAATTCGGCATTTCGGTCGCGCTGTCCGAGGACACGCTGGCGGTCGGTGCGTGGGGCGAATCTAGCGGGGCCACCGGGGTCAACCCAGCCAACGGCCAGGCCGACAACAGCGCAACCAAGGCCGGCGTGGTCTACGTGTTCCGCTGAGGCCCACGCTGCGACCGCTTCCTCTGCTGACCACGGGAAGCTCACTGCGCCGGGGAAGAAGTACAGCAAGGACGTGGTCATGCTGGCCGCAGAGGCAGCACGCGACGAAGCGACGCTCAGTGTTTGCGACACCTGCTTCGCAGAAAGCACTGGCAGCGCAGGCTCGTCTCGTCGGCGGTGGCCTACCGCGGATGCGAGAGGCCCCGCATGGAATTGCCGGCTTCGTGAATTTCGCGGTCATGCAGCATTCCGTATCGAAGATCCTGCGGGTAGCGCCGACGGTAGCGTAGGACCGCTCACGCGTTCCTCGGGCCTGCCCATGAGTGCTCAAACCTGCTCGCAGGCACGATGTCCAAGATCAGTACGGATCAGTACGCACACGCGACGCGAGCTGGTCGCGACCATCCAGGAGCGCTATCGATCACGCTGGGTCGCTCACCACGCGCAGGTGCACGACCATCGTACGCAGCAGATTCTCCGAGTTTTGAACCACGACCGTCCACGCGCCGGCCGGCAGCGTGGCTGTGCTCGTGAACGAGCGGATCTTCAGCCCCTGGAGCGCCGGGATGTGCTGGAACGTGACCCGGCTCCGGAAGTGCTCGAGCTCGTCGGTCTTCATCACGTAGACCGTGAAGCCTTTGTCCGTGTTACGCCTGCCCTCGGCGACGACCTGGATCGGCCGCGCCGTGGGTAGCGTGAAGCCGCGTGACTGCCAGCCGCCCTGGCCCACCGCGAGCTCCTCGTCGTACAAGACCTGCGGATTCGAAAGCGCCCGCGCCACGATCGACCGATCGTCGATGCTGCGAGCCGCGGCGCTCGGCGCGCCATCGACTGCGCGAGCCACGGGCGCAGGGTTCAGCGGGCCGCTACCGACGGTACCGGCCCGCAACGGGGCGCCCAGGGGTGCCGACCGTGGCTTTTGCGAGCTCGACACTCGGTCGACGACGAACACCACAAGTCCGACCAGCACAGCCACGCCGATACACCGGCGCAGCAGCGAGACGCGACGCGCGCCGGGTGCGGGTTCGGCCAGCATCTCGTTGCAGAACCTGCATTTGACTGCAGCCTGGCGGATCTGCTCGCCACAGAACCGACACGGCTTCGTTCCATTTTCCGAAGGTTCCACAAGCCACCTGACTTCCCAGGCATACCTGCCCAGCAGAATCAGACACCCGATCGCAGGTGCGAACCACACGCGCGGTCATGAGATCAGCGGACAATGCGCAAGTGCGCGAGACCGCTACCCGGACAGACCGATCGGCGGCGCGATCGTGCGGCTCGCGCTGTCGAGCCCCGGCGCGCTGGAGCCGATCGCCGAGCAGCAGTCCGACCCTGACGGCAGCTTCGACTTCGGGGTCCGCCCGCCGCGACGTTCTCGGTCAGCGCGAAGGCCGCGGGCTTCACGCCGAGCTCGCAGGTCGTCGCGGCGGCAGACCCGAGCGCCGCGCCGGCCAGCTCGCCCTGCAGCTCGGCGCCTGTCAGTCCCAGCTGTCGGGCAGCGTGCTCGACGCGTCCGGCGGTGGCATCGCCCGGGGCGCGCTGGCTGAGTGCCGACCTCGGTGGCAGCGAGTCCGACGATCGCGGGTACTACCGCCTGTGCCTGCCGACGCCAATTCGCGGATCCAGGTGGAAGCGGACGGCCATGGGACCATCCTCATGCCGCTCCGGGTGTTCGGTGCATTTCGCTATGACTTCGTGCTGGTGCCAGAGGCGATCTTGACCGGCCAGGTGGTCACCGAGGCCGGCGCACCGGTCGCTGGCGCACGCGTGATCGGCGTCGAGTACGAAGACGCGTTGCAGACGGTCAAGATCACGATGGGCGATCTGTAGGAGCCACGCGCAACGTCGAACGGCCGATGGCCGTCGTCGGGGCAACCGACTCATCGCGCGCGGCGTTGGTGCAGCGTTGGTGCAGGACGTTTCCCGACGCTGCGGCCACGTTGTCGCAGCTCGGCGCAAAGCTTGCCCCGATCGCGCGGCATGCCTACGGTGACGCGATGTCGTCGAGCGCCCACGATGCGCTGTTCAAGGCGGTGTTCGGCCAGCCAGAGCACGCCCGCGGCGCCCTGCGTTCCGTGGTGCCGGCCGCCATCGCCGACGCGCTCGACTGGCACAGCCTCACGGCCGGCCCGAGCAGCTTCATCGACGAGGCGCTGGGCGCGCGGCACGCCGATCTGCTGTTCACGGTGGCCTGGCGCGATGGCGGCGAAGCGCTGGTGTACTTGCTGTTCGAGCACCAGAGCACCTCCGATGATCGGATGGCGTTCCGCTTGCTGCGCTACCTGGTCCGGATCTGGGAGCGCTGGCTGGCCGAGCATCCGCGCGCCGAGACGCTCCCGGTCATCGTGCCGGTCGTGCTCTATCACGGCGACCAGGCGTGGTCGGCGCCGCTGGCATTCGACGCGCTGTTCGACATCCCCGCTGCGGTACGCCCGGCGCTCGCGCCGCACCTGGTGCAGTTCACCTACCTGCTCGA
The DNA here is from genome assembly GCA_036271215.1 of Kofleriaceae bacterium. Taxonomy (GTDB): domain Bacteria; phylum Myxococcota_A; class Polyangia; order Haliangiales; family Haliangiaceae; genus JABFXX01. The sequence continues at coordinate 2,895 of DATBBB010000530.1, forward strand.
CGACCTGTCCGAGGTTCCCGACGACCAGCTGCGGGCCCGCGCGATGATGACGGCGCTCGGCCGGCTGGTCGAGATCTGCTTCAAGCATGCGCGGACGCGCGCGGATCTGCTCGAGATCCTGGCTGGCGGGGCCGACGTGCTGCAGGAGGTGATCCAGGCGCCCAACGGGCTGGAGGCGCTGGTGCTGGTGATGCGGTATATTCTGCTGGTCAACGACCATGTCGAACCCGCGACGCTACAGGCGTTCCTGGAACGCGTGGCCGGTTCCGACGCGAAGGAGACCATCGTGACGGCAGGCGAGCAACTCATCCAGAAGGGCGTCGAGCTCGGCGAAGCGCGCGGCTTGCAGAAGGGCGTCGAGCTCGGCGAAGCGCTCGGCATGCAGAAGGGTGTTGAGCTCGGCATCCAGAGGGGTGAACGCGCGATGTTGCTGCACCTGCTGCGGACGCGCTTCCGCAGCGATGTGAGCGCCGACACGGAGCAGCGCGTGGCGAATGCATCGAGCGACCAGATCGCGCTGTGGGCCGAGCGCGTGCTGTCCGCGGCCACGCTCGCCGAGCTGCTGGCCGACTGAGGCGCCAGCCGCCCGCTGCGCGTGATTCCGCCGCGTTTATCGATATCGTCAGGGACACGCCGGCGGAGGATCGGGCAATGCGACGGCGCGCCTCCAGTCCTCGTCGAACACCGACGCGATCGTCTTCGCCGCGGCCTTGTTCGCGAAGATCACGCCGAGCTCGCGCGCCTTCGTCGTCGAGTTCTTCGAGAAGTTGACCGAGCCGACGTAGGCGATCGCGGCGTCGGCCAGGATCATCTTCGAATGCATGTACGGCTGGGTCGCCGACTCGGGTGGCATCATCGCGCGGACGACCACGCCGGCCTTCGCGAGCTTGGCCCCGGGCGCAAAGTTGAGGTGCGGGTCCGGGTTCTTGTCGCACGCCGGCACGATCAGCCGCACGACGACCTCGCGCTTGGCCGCCGCGATCAGCGCGTCCTCGATCACGAGGTCGCCGAGGTTCTCGACCGTGACGTCGAGCGTCTTCGTCGCGCGCTCGATCAGCGCCTTCAGCTTCGGGCGCGAGTCGACCGGGCTCCAGACGAGCGCGGGTTCGTGGAGCTCGGGCGTGGCGCCGGTGCCGTGCTTCGCGTTGTCGAGGTCGGCCTCGAACACGCGCTCGACCTCAGCGACGATCGGCACGACCCGGGTGACCACGCCGAAGTCGCGCGTGGTCGCGACCGGCTTGGTCAGGTTGATCGCGGTGATGAACGCGGTCGCGCGATCCACCACCATCGCCTTCTCGTGGGTGATCGAGAACGCCGCGCTCGACGGGCGAACGTCGATGCCGGCGTCGCGAAGCCGGCGCTGGACCTTCGCGAGCTTCGGATCCTGGAGGCTCGCACCGTCGAGGATCACGCGCACGGCCACGTGGCGCCTGGCCGCCTTGACGAGCGCCTCGATCACCTCGGGGTCCGTGAGGTGGAACATCGCCATGTCGATCGATGCCTGCGCGCCGTCGATCGCCCGGACGAACGGCGCGTGGCTCGGGCTCGGCGTGACGAGGAGCTCGAGCGCGGGATCGTCGAGCGGCGTGTCGTCCGCGGCGGCAACCGATGCGCTCAACAAGAGGACGATCGCGAGGATCCGCACGTCGCGAGCATAGACGATCGAACTACTCGCCAGACGAGGCAGCGCAGCTGATTCGCTCGGTGGTGGGCAGCGTACAGTGACCGTCGGATAGGCAGCCCCGATACGGTTACCGACAGCGCCGCGTCCCGTTGCGCCGGTTGCCTCATCGCCCCACGCCACATTGCTCCGAGCGCGGGCACGCAGCCTGCACTTCTTGGGACGCGGAGGATCCCATGCCAGAGCAAGCCACCCTGCAACGCGCCCGCAACCAGCTGCGCCGCGGCCGCGCCCCGTCGACCGCCGCCGGTGAGTTCGTGCGCGAAGAGATGGACCATATCCGCGAGGGCAAGCACGGCGCGCGCTCCGCGAAGCAGGCGATCGCGATCGGCCTGTCCAAGGCGCGCCGGGCCGGCGTCCCGCTCAAGCCGCCGACCCGCGGCAAGCCGGCCACCAAGCGCGCCGCCGCCCGCGCCTACAAGGCCGGCCAGCGCCACCCCGGCGCCGCGCCGTCGCGCACCCGATCGCGCGCGACGTCCAAGGCCCTGCGCAAGGAGCCGCACCGCGCCGCCTCACATCGCGCGCTCGCGTCGCAAGCGCACACCGCGGCGGCTCATCGTCGTGCCGGCGCACGCTCGGCCGCGGCCCGGCAAGCCGCGCGCACCAAGGACCCGGCGCTGCGCAAGGCTGCCGCCCGCAAGGCCGCCGCGGCCCGCAAGCGCCGCGGCGCCTGATCCGGAATCGACGATCGGGCTCGTGCGACGTACCACCGCGGCCCGCATGCGCACGCAGCATCGGCGATGTTCGGCGGTGCTGGGCTGGTCGTGCCGGTGTCAGGCCGACGTAGCCCGTTCGCTCAGCGCGGTGGGTGATCGCGCTCCAGGATGGCGAGCCGTTGCTCGAGCTGCCGGTTGCGCACCTCGAGTGCGTCGATCCGCCCGAGGATCTGCTCGATGACCTGGATGAGTGCCATAGGATCTCCTCGAATTATCTGTCTCAGCTGTTTAGCGAGTAGGATCGGTTTGGCTGCCAGCCCTTGATCCATCTGGACCTGATTCTCCGCCCAGCCCTGTGCGAGTTGGATCGGTTTGGCTGCCAGCCCTTGATCCACCAGCGCCTTCTCGATCCCGGCCTCCATGGCGTCCTTCTCATGCTTGCGCTGGTCCCGCTCGTGTTCCGCGGCCTCGCGGGCCTCGCGCTCGGCGACCATGCGTGCCTCGTCGCTGCGCTTGCGCTCGAGCCGGGCCTGGTTGATGCCGCGGGCGAGGCCGGTGTGCTGAATCGTATCGGTGTCGATCCAGAACCCGTGGCCATCGCAGCCCTGGAAGTACGCATCATCGCGACCACGCAGCAGCATCTTCTCGCTGCAGATCGGACACGGCTCGCGCACGCGCCACCACCGGGTGATCGGATCGGCGCGGCGCTCGACTTCGTCCAGCACTTCGGTCGACGCGAACGCCGAGACCCACAAGCCGCAGCCCGACGGGCAAGCCGCCACCTCCAGCGGCGGCAAGCGCGCATGCTTGCAGCGCGGACACCCAAGCTCCAGCTTCACCTCCGCATCACGATACGGCCCCACTCCTCGGATCTTGCATTGCGAGCGTCGTCCGTCAATCGCGCGACGCGGCGCGCAAGGAGGATCTCGCACGCAGGTCGTGCTTGAACGGCCCTGGCGGTGATTGATACCGTCAGGGCTTGCGTACGCAATGGTGGTGCACGCTCGCGGTGGTCGCGGCGTGCGGTGGCTCCGATCCCTCGGCGAGCGCCGTGGCACACGATCCGTGTGCGCCGCTGGCGATCGACGCGGCCTCGCTGACCGATGCCGAGCAAGCCGGTGTCATCGACGCGCTCGCGCTGTGGCGCGGCCACGGCATCACGGCGATGACGCTCGCCGATGGCGCCGCGCCCGCGGCAGGTGCTGCCTCCGGCGGTGGCGGCAACGATGCTACCGGCGCGCCGGCCGATGCCGCGATCGCCCTCCGGTTCGAGGACGCTGCGGCGACGTTTCACGGCGTCTACGACCCGGACTCGGCGAGCGTGCTGATCAACCGCGACCTTACTGGCGACGCCGATCGCGCCCAGCTCGCGATCGTGATCGCCCACGAGCTCGGCCACGTGTTCGGCCTGGTCCACATCGACCCCGCGGTGCGGCTGTCGCTGATGAACCCCGGCAACCTCGTCACGACGCCGACCGACGCCGACCAGCAAGCGCTCGCCGATCTGTGGGGCGCCTGCCCGTCCGCCGCCGCGCCGTAGCCCGCTACGGTCGCGCATCCCAGCGCCGCCCAGGTATCCGCGTTCGGATGCTCGCCGAAGATCGGCTGCCGGCTGATCGCGCGGTGCGCCGAGCGCGCGGCGATTCGCGGTGGCGCGACCTACGGCTCGGGCGGATCGTCGCCGAGCAACACGCCGACCGTGAGCTCGATCTGCTCGAACGGCTCGGCGCGCACGAGCTCACCGCGCCGCGCCTGCAGCACGGTCGCGTAGCCATCCGGGGTCGCGCGCATGACCACCAGCGAGGCCTCGAGCGGATCGATCAGCCAGTAGTGCGGAATCGCCGCGCGATGATAGAGCTGCCGCTTGGTGACGGTGTCGTGCCTGGCATTGCCCGGCGACACCACCTCGCACACCCAGTCGGGCCGCTGCTTGACCGGCATGCCGGCCGGCCGCTCGGGGCACCGATCGCGTCGCCAGCCGGCGATGTCAGGCCGGACGACGTCGAGCCCGAGCAGGATCTCGACCTCGGGACCGAACCACCACCCGCCGGGGCCACCGCGGCCGCCCGAGGCGCGCTGAAACGGTGCGCCGAGTGAGATCAGGATCCCGCCTTGCGAACCGTCATGCTCTCCGCTCGGCGCGGCCTTCCGGACGATCTCCCCGGCGATCAGCTCGTGAAACCGATCCTGCTCGGGGATCGCCCAGAAGTCGTCGAACGTCGAGCCGCGTCGAGTTGGCTGCATCATGGGAGGTGCACCGGCTCCTGCAAGTCTACGCGCGGTCCGTGGCGCTCGCTACCGGTCATCGGACCGACGACGTGCTTCCTGACTGGTGAACAGCCTCGATAACTCAGGGGATCCGACGCTCGCCTCGAGCGCCGTACGTGAGCCGCGGGAGCCTGGCTCAGCTCACGGCAGCGGGACGCGCGGTAGCTCGAGCGGGCCCTTCCAGGCGCGCGAGCCGTCGGCGGGCGGCTTCACGGGCGCGAGGGTCGCGCGCAGGTAGAGCTTGCCGGTGCGCCTGGCCGGCATGTCCCAGGCGACGAACGAGAACGGGCGCAGCATGATGAGGCCCGAGGGGACGTACTCGTAGGCCGCCGGGGCCACGGTCATGACGAGCGTGCTGCGCACCGGCAGCGCGAGGGTGTACGGCAGGATGGTCAGCTCGTTGCCGCCGACCATGTCGCGCTCGACCGGCTTGCCGGCCTCGTCCTCGAGGGTCAGCTTGAGCATCTGGCTCGGGCTGCCGGCGGAGATCTCGAGCGGGGCCGCCGAGTCGCTGGTGTTCTCGAGCTCGACCGCGAGCGCGAGCTGGGGCCGGTGGCTCGCGTCCTGGCTCGCCGTGAGCACCAGCCGCCCGCGCAACCCATCGACCGAGGGCGACCAGCCATCGGGTGGGCGCGGCTTGGAGTACGCGACCGCTGGGATGAAGGCCGCGAGCAGGGTGACGAGACCGAGCGACGTGTAGGTCATGGATGCCTCAACGCAGGACCGCGGGAACGGCGCTACGTGGATCGTGCGACGAAATCCGAGCGCCGCCGAGCGCGCCGTGAACGAGCGCGCACGTGAACGAGAGGACGAGCGCGGACCGCATATCCATGAGTGGGGGCGAACGCGCGCGGTTTGCAGGATTTCGACGCCCGTCTATCCGCTCACCCGGCCGCTCACCGGCAACCCACCCGGCAACCCACCCGGCAACCCACCCGGCAACCACCCGGCAGCCCGCCCGGCCGGTCACAAGGCCTTGAATTCACGGTACAGATGATCGAGTGACGATCGCGTACCTCACCGATGTCGAAGGGCGATGGGACAAGATCGCCTCGTTCGCGGACGGTAACCCGCACGTCCGGATCGACGGCACCGCGCTGCGGCTCGCCGAGGGCGTGACGTTCGTGTTCGGCGGCGACTCGATCGATCGCGGACCGCACGGCCGGCGGATCCTGGCGACCCTGACCGGTGCGCGGCGCGACTACGGCGATCGCGTCGTGCTGCTCGCCGGCAACCGCGATCTCAACAAGCTGCGGCTGGCGCGTGATCTGGTGGTGCCACCGCCGGGCGCACCGCCCGGTGCGTCGCGCGCCGAGCTGCTGCGCTGGATCCTGACCGCCACGATGGGCGCCCCGCAGGCGTTCGCCCACCGCGCCGCGGAGCTCGCGACCGCGGGCGCACCCGCCGGCGATGACGCGGTGGTCGACAGCTTCCTCGACGACGTCCGACCCGGCGGCGCGGTGCTCGCGTACCTCCACGCCGCACGGCTCGCGTACCGCGCCGGGCCGACGCTGTTCGTGCACGGCGGCGTGTCGCGCGAGAACCTGCTCGCGAGCCCCGGCGGCGGCATATCGCGCGACGTCGATGGCTGGATCGCCGCGCTCGATCGGTTCTACGCCGCGGAGCTGGCGACGTTCGCCGCCGGCGGCGTCCCCGAGGCGCTGATCGCCTACCAGGCACCCAGGCCCGGCACCCACCTCAACCAGGCCAGCGTGGTGTACGCGCGGCCGACCGACGACGACGGCAACCCGCACCTGCCCGAGCCAGACGTCATCGCGCAGCTGCGCGCCGGCGGCATCGAGCGCGTGGTCGTCGGCCACACCCCGAGCGGCGACTGCCCGGCGATCCTGCACGACGACGGCTTCGAGCTCGTGCTCGGCGACAACTCGTACGGCCGGATCGAGCACGGCAGCCAGCTCGCGTTCACCGACGCGGAGACCACCGTGCGCGGCGCGACCGAGCTCGACGACGGTACCCGGCTCCCGGTCGCGTACCGCCATGCGCGCGGCGATCGCAGCGCCCGGATCGGCCGGCGCGATCACGACACCGGCCAGCTGGTCAAGGCGCCGCTCGCCGGCGACCGCTACCTGTTGTTCCGCGGCTTGCCCGCCCGCAAGGTCGAGCAGCTCGCCGCGCCGGCCACCGACGTCGACCGCCGCCGGCTGGGCCCCGCCGGCGCGCCGTGACGGCCGCGGCCTGCCCGGTAGCCATTCGAGCCATTCGAGCCATTCGAGCCATTCGAGGCGCGGATCGCGCAAGCCCGCGCGAATGCGGCAGCGACCGACGCTGCGGCGAGCTACAATAGGGCCGATGTTGCGGGTGCTCGTCGCGTCGTCAGGCGTGCAGCGGCTGTTCGGCCGGCTGATCCGGATCGGGCGCGATCCGGAGATGGCGCCGTCCGAGGCGCGCTACGTCGTGCTGACCAACATCGTCGCGATGCTCGGCGTGGTGTTCACGCTCGGGTTCGCGCCGATCCTCCTGATCTCGGGGTCGTGGGTGTTCCCGGTGCTGCAGGTGATCTACGCGCTCGGCTACCTGCCGGTGCTGTGGCTCAACCACCGCGGCCACCACGTCGCCGCGACCACGTCGCTGCTGCTCGGCAGCCACCTGCTGGCGGTGTCGCAGGTGCTGGTCGAGGGCACCGGGCTCGACGTCCACCTGTTCTTCCTGCTGCACACGATGCTGCCGTTCCTGGTGTTCGCGCCGCGCCACAACCGCGCGATGTTCACGCTGTCGGCGCTCGCCGGGGTCGACATGGTGCTCGCCGTGGCGCTCGGCGATCGGTTGCCGCACTGGGGGCCGCCGATCGCGCCCGACCGGCTGCAGATCCTGCGGCCGATCCTGCTCGGCGGGCTGTTCGCGACGCTCGCGACCTGTGCGCACTACGCGCGCCGCGCGACGCTGCTCGCCGAGGACGCGCTCGACCGCGCCCACCAGCGCTCCGAGGAGCTGCTGCTCAACATCCTGCCGCCGTCGATCGCGCGGCGGCTCAAGCTGCGCGGCGGCACGATCGCCGACGGGTTCGCCGGCGTGACCGTGCTGTTCGCCGACATCGTCGGGTTCACCCGGATGTCGGCGCGGCTGCCGCCGGAGCGCGTCGTCGACATGCTCAACGATCTGTTCTGCAAGTTCGACGACCTCGCGGGCGACCTGGGGCTCGAGAAGATCAAGACGATCGGCGACTGCTACATGGTCGCCGGCGGGCTGCCGGAGCCGCGCGCCGATCACGCCGAGGCCGTGACCAAGATGGGGCTGGCGATGCTCGACATCGTCGCCGGGATCGCGGCGAAGGTCGGCGAGCCGCTCAATGTCCGGATCGGCATCCACAGCGGTCCGGTCGTCGCCGGGGTGATCGGCAAGCGCAAGTTCATCTACGATCTGTGGGGCGACACGGTGAACATCGCGAGCCGGATGGAGTCGCACGGCGTGCCGGGCGCGATCCAGCTCAGCGAAGCGTCGCGCGCGCTGCTCGCCGACAAGTACGCGCTGCAGCCGCGCGGGGTCATCGACGTCAAGGGCAAGGGCGAGATGACCACGTGGCTGCTCCGCAGCCAGGCCGATGCCAAGGCCGCGCACGACGAGCCCCAGCTCAGCGCAGCGACCGGCACCGCGGCCTGAGGCGCCACGCAACGAGACGAACGAGAGAACCGAACGAGACGACGATGCCGGACGGTTACGGCGCGAGCGTGACGACGCCGGTCCGCGGGGTCTTCACGAACGGCTCGGCGCCTTCTTCACACGACAGGATCGTCTCGTCGTAGCGGTACGCGAACCGATGGTGATCGATCGGCTCGAGGGTCTCGATGCCCTGCCAGCGGCAACCGTCGCTGACCAGCGCGGTGGTCGTGAAGGTCAGCGGGGTCAGCTCATCGCCCTCGAACGGCGCGACGACCGCGCCATGCCGCCACGCCGTCAGGTACACCGCGCCCGGCTGGGCATAGGTGTGCAGCACCAGGTGATGGTGCTTGTGGTGCCGGTGGGCGGCGAAGCCACCGACCGAGGCCGCCAGCAACAGGGTGCCGACCGCGAGCGACCGAAACAGAGGAGACGCGAGCGCGAGCTGCATCCTTCGATGATATCCGCCCGGACGAGAAATGCCACCGTGTGTTTCGTGGTGGTCCTGGGTTTCTCACGGGAGTCGCCGGCGCCCGCAGCTACCGAGGCCGCGCCGCCGAGGTGCGCAGGCGCTCGACCGCAGCGTCGATCGTCGCGTCGGCCTTGCAAAAGCATGCGCGCACCAGGTGACGCGGCGCGCCGCCCTCGTAGAACGCGCTCATCGGGATCAGCACCACGCCAGCCTCGGCCACCAGCCGGCGGCAGAACGCCACATCATCTTCGCCGCCGCGCATCCAGCGGGTAGCATCGAGTACGAGGAAGTAAGTTCCGTCGCACGGCAGCGCAGGTAGATCGACCGAGGCCAGGCCGTCCCGGAGCCGGTCGCGGCTGCGGGCGAGCTGTGGCCCGAGGCCGTGGAAGTACGCGTTGTCGAGCCCGAGCCCGAGCGCCACGGCGTGTTGCAGGTTCGGTGGCGTCGTGAACGTCACGAACTGGTGAGCCTTGGTGATCGGCCGCAGCAGCGCGGGCGGCGCCGTGATGTAGCCGACCTTCCAGCCGGTGAGCGAGAACGTCTTGCCGGCCGACCCGATCCGGACCGAGCGCTCGCGCATCCCCGGCAACGTCATCAGCGGGATGTGGCACGCCGCGCCGAACACCAGGTGCTCGTAGACCTCGTCGCAGACCGCGAACGCGTCGTGGTGCTGGACCAGCGACGCGAGGAACGTCAGCTCGTCGCGCGTGAACACCTTGCCCGACGGGTTCATCGGCGAGTTGAGCAGCAGCAGCTTGGTCCTGGGCGAGAACGCCGCGGCGAGCTCGGCGCGTGGCAGGCTCCACTCGGGCGGCACCAGGCGAACCGGCCGCGGCACCGCCCCGAGCCGGCGGATCACCGGCGCGTAGGTATCGTACGCCGGCTCGAGCATCACGACCTCGTCGCCGGCCTCGAGCAGGCCCATGAAGCAATCGAGCAGCGCCTCGGTCGCCCCCGAGGTGATCAGCACCTCGGTCTGCCAGTCGACGGCGAGCCCGTAGAACCGCTGGTTGTTCGCGGCGACCGCCTGGCGCAGCCCCGGCAGCCCCGGCATCGGCGGGTACTGGTTGTGGCCATCGACGACGTACTCGGCCGCGGCGGCGCGCAGCGCGGGCGGGCCCTTGTCGTCGGGGAAGCCCTGGCCAAGGTTGACCGCGGAGTGCTCGCGCGCCAGCGCAGACATCGCCTCGAAGATCGTCGTCCCGTAACCCGACAGCGTGGCGTTCCCGGCTTTCACACAGAAACTCTATCCCGGGATCGCGGATCTGGCTCGTCGCCCGCGGGGGGCGCTGGACGTGAATTTTCGTCGGACCGCACTCTGCCGGGTGTCGCGGCGGTGTCGCGCGTTGTGCCGCCACATGCGCCGTGCAACGGTCTGGCTCATGCCGAGCCGCCGCACCGGATTGTTCGCAGCGTCGATTGCCGGGCTCACGCTCGACGCCAGGCTCGCGCTCGGCGCCGGGCTCGCGCTCGGCATCGGGCTCGCGCTCGGCGCCGGGCTCACCGGCTGCCACTCGACGACCCCAGCCCAGCCGGTGGCGCCCGCCTCGTCCACGCCCGCGCCCGCGCCCGGGCCCGGGCCCGCACCCGCACCCCCGCCGGCCGCGTCGCCGGCGGCCTCGGCCTCGGCGCCCGTGGCAAAAATCCTCACGTTCTCGGTGATCACCGGCGGCCGCCCCGAGGGCAACGCCGAGATCCGGATCGAGCCCGGCGGCCATCACACCAGCCACTTCACGTTCAACGATCGCGGCCGCGGCCCCGACATCCGCACCACGCTGACGGTCGACGCCGCCGGCGCGATCACCGCGTTCACCGCGACCGGGCACGACTACCTGAAGGCGCCGGTCGACGAGCAGCTGACGCAGGCCGCCGGCACCCTGGCCTGGAAGTCGACCAGCGAGCACGGCGACGCGCCCGCCGGCGCCGGGCTCTACGTGCCGCTCAGCGATTCGCTCGACGCGCCGATCGTCCTGGTGCACGCGATGCAGCGCGCCGCCGATCACCGGGTCAAGCTGCTGCCCGCCGGCGAGGCGTGGATCGAGGACGACACCGCGCGCGACATCGAGCTCGCCGGCGTCAAGCAGCGCGTCCACCGGGTCGCGATCGCCGGGGTCAGCTTCTCGCCGCTGTTGATCTGGCTCGACGATCACGACGAGCTGTTCGGCTACATGTCGACGTGGAGCTCGATCGTCCGCACCGGCGGCGAGCCGGCGATCGCGACCTTGCTCGCCGACGATCAGGCGTGGGTCGCGGCGCGCTCCGGCAAGCTCGCCGCGCAGCTCGCGCACCACCCGCCGGCCGCCGGGCTCGCGATCACCCACGCGCGGCTGTTCGACAGCGTGCGCAAGACGATCGTCCCCGACGCCACGGTGATCGTGGTCGGCGATCGGATCACGCAGGTCGGGTCGTCGCGCACGCCGATCCCCGCCGGCGCCCAGGTGATCGACGCCCACGGCCGTACGCTGCTACCCGGGCTGTGGGACATGCACGTCCACCTCAGCGACGACGACGGCGTGCTCGACCTCGCGGCCGGCATCACCACGGTGCGCGATCTCGGCAACGACATCCCGGCGCTCGCCGCGCGGATCGCCCGGTTCGACGCCGGCACCGAGCTCGGGCCGCGCGTGCTGCGCGCCGGGCTGATCGACGGCGCCGGACCGTTCACCGCGCCGATCGGCACGATCGTCGAGAACGCCGAGCAGGCGGTCGCCGCGGTCGCTGCGTACGCCGACGCCGGCTACCCGCAGATCAAGATCTACAGCTCGGTGCCGCCGCCGCTGGTCCCGGTGATCGCCAAGGCCGCCCACGCGCGCCACCTGCGGGTCAGCGGCCACGTCCCGAGCGGCATGGTCGCGTCGCAGGCGGTCGAGGCCGGCTACGACGAGATCCAGCACGTCAACTTCCTGTTCCTGCAGTTCCTCGCCAGGCCGGGCGACGACACCCGCACGCCGCTGCGGTTCACCCGGGTCGCCGAGCAGGCCGCCGGGCTCGACCTCGCCGGCCCCGAGGTCAAGCAGTTCCTCGACCTGCTGATCGCCCACAAGACGGTGATCGATCCGACCGTGTCCGCGTTCCACGGCATGTTCACCTCCGATCCCGGCGAGCTCGCGCCGGTGCTGGTGCCGTACGCGGCGCGGCTGCCGGCCCAGATCCTGCGCGGCTCGTATGGCGGCGGGCTGCCGGCGCCCGACGGCAAGCGCGCGACCTACCGCGCGTCGTACGCGGCGCTGCTCAAGCTCGTGAAGCGCGCGTGGGACAAGCAGATCCGGATCGTCGCCGGCACCGACGACATCGCCGGGCTGACCCTGGCGCACGAGCTCGAGCAGTACGTCCAGGCCGGCATTCCAGCTCCCGACGTCCTGTCGATCGCGACGATCGGCGCCGCGCGCATCATGGGAATCGACCGCGATGCAGGTTCGATCACAGTCGGAAAGCGCGCCGACCTCGTACTCGTCGATGGCGATCCGACGCGCGACATCGCGGCCGTCCGCAATGCGGACACCGTGGTCTGTCGCGGCGTGGTCTACGATCCTGCCGAGCTGTTCGCGGCGGTCGGGATGCGCGGCCGATAGCACGCCCGCGCACACCCGCGCACGCAACGGTTGCGTGCGACACCGTCGGAGCACTACGATGTGCGGGTGGGAGATCTCGATCGCCCGCCGATTGCGAAGCTCCCCGAGAAGTTCGGAAAGTATTCGATCCTCGGCCACCTCGCGACCGGCGGCATGGCCGAGGTCTACCTGGCGCGCCAGACCGGGCTCGAGGGCTTCGAGAAGACCGTCGTCATCAAGCGGGTGCGGCCGGAGCTCCTGACCGACCGCGAGATCATCGAGTCATTCCTCGACGAGGCCCGGCTGGTCGCGACCCTGCAGCACCCCAGCATCGCCCAGGTCTACGAGATCGGCCTCGTCAACCAGAGCTACTTCATCGTCATGGAGTACGTCCACGGCGGCGATCTGCGCCAGCTGATGGAGCGCGCGATCGCGGCGCGCCAGCGGGTGACGATCGCCGACGCGATCTACATCCTGATCCAGGCCTGCGTCGCGCTGCACTACGCGCACGAGAAGCGCGGCCCCGACGGTACGCGGCTCGCGATCATCCACCGCGACGTCACGCCGTCGAACGTGCTGCTCAGCTACGACGGCGCGGTCAAGGTCTGCGACTTCGGGATCGCCAAGGCGGCGACCCGCACCACCGAGACCGAGCGCGGCACGCTCAAGGGCAAGTACGCGTACATGTCGCCCGAGCAGTGCCAGTCGCTCGCGCTCGATCGCCGCAGCGACATCTTCACGCTCGGCATCCTGCTCTACGAGCTCAGCACGCTGACCCGGCCGTTCGCGGCGGCCAGCGACTTCGAGCTGCTGCGCTCGATCATCGAGCGGCCGGCCGTGCCGCCGTCGAAGCGGGTCCGCGGCTATCCGCCTGACCTCGAGCGGATCGCGATGCGCGCGCTGGCCAAGGATCCGGCGGAGCGCTACCCGACCGCGCAGGCGATGCAGCTCGAGCTCGAGGAGCTGGCGCGCGAGCGCAAGCTGGCGCTGTCGTCGGTCAACATCGCCAAGCTGGTCGGCTCGCTGTTCCCCGACCGCCGCGAGCGCCGCAGCGAGCCATCGCTGCCGAGCGCCGCGGATCCGCGGGAGGCCGCCGACCGCGACGCGATCCCGGTGCTGTCGCTGCTCGAAGACAGCGCGGCGGTGACCACGGCGCTCCCGGTGCCCCCGCTCGACGAGCTCCCTCGATCGGCCGCGCGGGCACCCGCGCTGGCTCCAGCGCGGGCACCCGCGCTGGCGCACGGCCAGGTCGCGCGCCGCACCGAGCCGCAGTTCGGGGCGCGGACCGCGCTGCGCGGCCCGGCGCAGGTGATCGCGCCGCCGCCGCGCCCGCCCGACCCCCGGCTGCCGGCGGCGTCGTTCGAGATCACGGTCGGCGGCGCGAGCGCGCTCGAGCCCGCGCCCCACGATACGATCCCGACGCCGATGGACGAGGTGCCGGATGCGCCGCGGCGGCCGAGCGCCGCGTGGTGGATCGCCGCGCTCGGCGCCGGGCTGGTCGCCGGCGGCGTGACGCTCGCGGGCCGGGTGATCGACAGCGCGGCGGCCGCGACCGCCAGCGCGGCGCTCGACGTCGACGCCGAGCGGCTCGCCGCGCCGCTCGATGCCAGCCTGCGCTCGGCGCGGCTACGCGCCAACGCGATCGCCGCCACCCCCGTGCTCCACGTCGCGATCGAGACCGACGCCGCCACGATGCGCGACCTCGCCGAGAAAGAATTCGTGTTCCAGCCCGGCAAGGGCGAGACGCTCGAGGTGTTCCAGCTCCAGCGCGGCGAGCCGGTGTCGCTGATCCGGATCCCGGCCGGTGGGCCGCGGCTTCCCCTGCTGATCGGCGTGACCAGCCGGATCGAGAGCCGAGCCGACAACCGAGCCGACAACCGAGCCGAGACCGAAGGCCCGGAGATCATCGCGATCGCCGGCGCGCCGATCGCCGGGACCTCGGGCACCGCCGGCGAGGCCGTGCTCGCGACCCAGATCGATCTCTCAGCCGCGACGCGCGCCCTGGCGCAGCACGTCACACAGGCCTCGCTGCGCGGGCCGGGCATCGACCTGCCGTTGATCCGCCCGGCGCCCGGCGATGTCCCGCACGGCGCGCCGCGGACGTTCGCGCTCCCGGCGGCCAGCGAGCTCGGCGCGCTGTCGCTCGTCGCGGTGCCGATCGCGACCGCCGCCACCTGGGTCGAGCCGGCGCAGCTCGCGAGCCTCGCGGCCGCCGCGCTGCTGTTCTCGCTCTATCTGATCGCCGTGCTGCGCAGCCGCCGCGCCGGGTGATCGCACCTGGCGCGCCTTGGGCCGGTCCTTGGCCAGAGCTTTTTCCGCAGGGCCGGGACCCTCGCTGTCTGCTCCGGTAGACATTCGGCGGCCCCGGTGCGCGTAACGTGCGGCAATTGCTCGGCACCAGGTCCGGCACGACTGCTGCTCTAGGTAGTCATGCCCCGGGCCGCCCAGCCCGTCTCCCCGCTCTGTTCGCCTCTTCACCACGAGGATTCCCATGCCCCGCACCCCGATCCGCCAAGACGATGAGCTCCCGACGCTGGACCTGACCGCCTTGGCCCACGTCACCGGCGGCACCGGCAGCAGCAGCGACATGTCGTCGATGATGATGCCGATGATGATGATGATGATGCGGGGCCAGCAGCAGCAGGCCGCGCCCGCCGCGGCTGCCGCCGCCGCCGCCCCCACCACGCCGCCGTGGACGCCCCAGGTCATGGTCGACGGCATCGCGCAGCAGCTGACCAGCGCCGGCAACGGCAACTTCACGGTACCGGACATCAACGCCTGAGTCAGCGAGTGGCGAGCTCGAGCCGCCACTCGTCGTAGCGGTGACGGACCTCGAAGCCGACCCGGCGGTAGCACGCGATCGCCGGCGCGTTGTCGGCGCGGACGTTGAGGCCGATCACGTCGGCGCCGGCGCGCAGCAACCGGCACAGCGCGGCAGTGGCGCGACCGGCGTGGCCGCGGCCGCGGGCGTCGGGCCGCGTCGCGATGTTGCCGAGCGAGGCCACGCGCAGCGCCGGCGAGTAGACGTGGACCCCGGCGATCGCCGCGATGCCGCGGTCATCGCGCACCGCCAGGTACGGGCCGCGCACCAGGTTCACCGGCTCGAAGTAGCTCGCTGGATACGCCTCGCGATAGAACCGGACCACCTCGTCGGCGTCGGCCGGCGTCAGGCGATGGATCGCGGCGCCCGGCTCACCCAGCGCACCGGTCGAGCCTGGTTCACCGACCGCGCCCGTCAGCGCCATCTTCAGGTTGTGGCTCAAGAGCTCCACGCGATAGCGCGGCGCGAGCGCGGCGGTCAGCCCCTCGGTCAGGTGCGCGTAGCAGATCGGCGGCAGCTCGTGCGCATGCGCTGTGATCAGCGCGTGCAGCGCTGCCGGATCGCCGTCGGCGAGCCCGAGGATCGTCGGCGTGGCGAGCCCGCGGTACAGCAGCAGGACCGCGTCGATCGACGCTCCGGCAGACGCTCCGCCAGACGCGCTCGCGAACCACGTCGTGTGCGGTCGCTCGTGCGGATCGAGATCGCCGAGCTCGTAGGCATGCAGGTACGGCGCGCGCCGCAGGTGTGCTTCGATCGCGGCAAGATCAGCCACGCCGGCAAGCTAGCATGGCAGCCATCGTCGATCGCGCACGCCGATCACCGCGTCGATCGAGCACAACCGACATCGCGGGCGGCGCCGCGAATTTTTCCAGGCTAGATTAGAGCCGTGCTGCGCTTCGAAGCTGGTGTCCGGTCCCTCCCGCGGTCGTTCCGCGTTGTCCTGAGCATCGGGCTCGCCGCGTGCTCGGCGAAGGCGCCGCCCGCTGGCGAGTCCCCGCGCACCGCGCCCACCGCGCAGGTCGACACGGCGCAGCTGGCCGCGGCCAAGCCGGTGGTGCCGCCGCCGGATCCGCGCGAGGCGATCCTGTCCGCGGCGATGGTCCAGCTGCTCGAGAACGAGCACCTGCTGCGCAAGCCGATCGACGACGAGCTATCGCGCACGGCGTTCGCCGCGTACCTCGATCGGATCGATCCCGGCAAGATGTTCCTGCTGCGCAAGGATCGCGACGCGCTCGGCCGGTTCAGCGACAAGATCGACGACGAGCTGCGCAGCGGCTCGCTCGACCTCGCGCACGAGGGCACCAAGCTGTTCGTCGCGCGGGTCGAGGTCGTGGAGAAGGCCGTCGCCGAGCTGCTCGCCAAGCCGTTCGATCACACCGACGACGAGTTCATCGAGCTCGATCCCAAGAAGCTCGAGGTCGCGACCACCGAGGACGAGCTGCGCGACCGCTGGCGCAAGCGGCTCGAGCTCGAGGTCATGCAGCGGGTCAGCGGGATGGAGGCGCGGCTCGCCGACGACCAGAAGCGCGCCGACAAGAAGGCCGGCAAGCCCGGCGCCAAGCCGGCCAAGCCCGGCGCGGCCAAGCCCGGCGGCCCGAAGCTCGACAAGGTCCTCGACGACAAGGCGCGCAAGCCGCCCGGCGCCGGCAGCGGCGATGGCGCGGGCAGTGACAGCGCGGCCGATGACGACGACGCGCCGGCCACGCCGCTCGCCAGCATCCCGGCGACCCCCGAGGCGCGCGACGCCAAGGCGCGCGGCGATCTGGCCAAGACCTACGCGGCGCGGTTCGTGCGGCTCAGCCACCCCGGGCCGTTCGATCCGGCGTCGGAGCTGATCAACGCGGTGACCCAGTCGCTCGATCCGCACACCGATTATCTGCCGCCCGCCGACAAGGCGAACTTCGACATCCGGATGAGCGGCTCGCTCCAGGGCATCGGCGCACTGCTCCGCGAGCGCGACGACTACGTCGAGATCGTCGAGCTGGTCCCCGGCGGCGCGAGCTGGCGCCAGGGCGTGCTCAAGCCGGGCGATCTGATCACGTCGGTCGCGTCCGAGGGCCAGGAGCCGGTCGACGTCGCCGACATGCGGATCGACGACGTGGTCAAGATGATCCGCGGGCCGAAGGGCTCGGTGGTCAGCCTCCGGATCCAGAAGCCGAGCGGCGCGCAGCAGACGGTGTCGATCACGCGCGACGTCGTGGTCGTCGAGGAGTCGTACGCGCGCGGCGCGCTGATCCAGCACAAGGGCCAGGCGACCTACGGCTACATCCACCTGCCGAGCTTCTACGGTGGCCGCGGCCCCGGCCAGCGCACCGCCGCGGGCGACGTTCGCAAGCTCCTGACCGAGATGAAGGCCAAGAAGGTCGCCGGCGTGATCCTCGACATCCGCAGCAACGGCGGCGGCTTGCTCGGCGACGCGATCGAGATGACCGGCGCGTTCATCGATCACGGCCCGGTGGTCCAGGTCCAGGACAACCGCGGCCGCCGCGAGACGCTCAGCGATGACGAGCGCGGCACCGACTTCGACGGCCCGGTGATCGTCATGGTCGATCGGTTCAGCGCCTCGGCGTCCGAGATCGTCGCCGGCGCGCTGCAGGACTATCACCGCGCGGTGATCGTCGGCTCGGGGCCCACGACGCACGGCAAGGGCACGGTGCAGACGCTCGCCGACCTCGACCGCGCGACCGGGGGCAAGATCGATCTCGGCGTCCTCAAGATCACGGTGCAGCAGTTCTTCCGGGTCAGCGGCTCGTCGACCCAGCTCGAGGGCGTCAAGCCCGACGTCGTGCTGCCGGACCCGTCGGCGTACATCAAGAGCGGCGAGAGCGAGCTCGAGCACGCGATCCCGTGGTCGCAGATCCCGGCCGCCGAGCACGTCGACTGGCCGGCGACGTGGAACCCCAAGCTGCTCGTCGCGCGCAGCGCCGCGCGGGTCGCCAAGCAGCCGGTGCTCGCCCGGATGGCGGCGGTGACCCAGATCCTGAAGCAGGAGCGCGACACCACGCGCATCCCGCTGGCGCGCCCGGCATGGGAAGCCCACAAGAAGCAGGAGCAGCAGGCGCTCGAGGCCGCGTCGCCCGATCTCAAGACCGAGCCAGTCAAGCTGGTCGTCAACTCGCTCGACGACGCGGCGCCGGTGGCGGCGGGCCCGGGCGGCAACACCGACGATCGCGTCGCGCGCTGGCGCGACGGCGTCGCGCGCGATCCGTGGGTCGAGGAGTGCGTCAACATCCTGGGCGACATGACGAAGTAAGCGAACGCCGGGGCGCTGGGGTCAGGCCCCGCGGCGACGGCCGCGCTTCGCCTCGACGAGCAGGTGGCTGTCGGCCGCCGTCAGGTCGAGCCCGTAGACCTCGCGCAGCGCCGCGACCTTGGCGAGCGATTCGTCGCCGAACGGCGACTTGCCCTCGAACGAGTGGAGCACGATGCCCTCGAGCAGATCGCCGAAGGTCAGGTCGTGCGCCCCGGCGAGCGCCTTGAGCACGAGCAGCATCCGCTTCTCCATCCGTACCCCGGTCTGCACGCGCTCGATCGTGCGTCGCTTGTCCTCGGCTGCCGGGGTGCGCTTTGCCATGGTCACCGCTCTGGTAACACGAACACCGCACGGGCAAGGGGGGATGCGGTGATCGCCCCCACGTCATAATGACGTGAGAGCGCGCCGCCGCGGTGATCGATCAAATCGGGGTGGCGCGCGATCAGCGTGTGCGACGTGGCGATCGGCGCACCGGCGGCCTCGGCCTCGGCGACCCGCTGCGCGACCACGGCGAGGTAGGCCCAGGTCAGCGTCTCGTGGACCTTGTCAGGGGCGCCCGCCGCCGCCGCGAACCGCCGCAACGCGCCGCGGAACCGCAGCGCCGCGGCGCCGAAATCCGCGCCGCGCAGCATCGCGTACGCCAGCCGGACATGCTCGCGGTGACCGAACGCGGCCGGCGCGATCGCCAGCGCCTCGAACCGCGCGATCAGCTCGTCATCGCTCAGCAGGTCGCAGGAACCGGGGTTCGTCGTCATTGGTATCTTGTTACCAAGTTACTATAAATCGCCAAGCTCCCGCGATACCGCGGCGCCCCGTGCCGATCTTTGGCGCTTCGGTGGCTCAGCTGCGGACTGCTGTCCCCAGCGATCTCCATCCGGACTTCATGAGGTGAGGCGGAATGCGACAGGTCCCACGAAGGAATGCCGATTCGATCACGGATTCGACGTGCGTCGTACGGCGACCTGTTGCAGCGTCAAATACGTTCTGAGACCCTCACTTTCCAGTGACAGCGTCAGACAAAGAGCACCATCAAAACTCCTCCAAAAGTTCTATATTGGAGTATGAGATCGTGCGAGTGGGCGGGTGTGGGAAGAGGGAGCGCACAACAGCTTCTCGAGCCTGACCCGAGGGAAAGCCATGGAGGGAGATCTTAGCCTCGTATCCGTGCCCGACCTGCTGCAGATGATCTGCCTCGGCGGCTACAACCGAGACATTCATCTGTTTGACGGGCCGACCCAGCTGGGCGTGATCGCGATCCGCAATGGCCGCGTGGATCGGTGCTTCGGGTTCGGCGTGTGGGGTGAGGCAGCGTTCTACAAGCTCGTGGTCCTGCGCCGCGGCCGCTACAAGGTCAACGAGTCGCAGGACGTCTCGGCGGCATCCGACGTCAGCCTGACCGCGCACTCGTGGCAGGAGTTGCTGATGGAGGCCGCGCGCCTGGAGGACGAGGCCGAGCTCGCGTCGCGGGCGGCCGCCACCGGGCGCGTGATCGCGTTCCCCAGCCCGCCGGCGGCATTCGAGCTCTCCGGGCTCATGTTCAACGAGCCGACCCGCGAATCGGCCCGCGTGCCGGCCCCGATGCCGTCGGGGCCGACCGCGATGCCGTCGGGGCCGACCGCGATGCCATCGGGGCCGACCGCGATGCCGTCGGGGCCGATCGTCGTGCCGTCGAGCCCGACCGCGAAGTCGTCGAACCCGCTGATCGGTCCACCGTCGCGCCCGACCCCGTTCCCCTCGCTGTTCGATGGCCCGCACACCGGCGGCAGCTTCGAATCCGGCCCGCTGCGCGGCGGATCGAGCGCGCCGAAACCATCCGGCGGCGCACCGAAATCTTCCAGCGGCGCACCGAAACCTTCCAGCGGCGCGCCGAAACCACCCAGCGCGTCGGCCCCGAGCTCCGGGACCGTCCAGCAGGTGATCGACGAGCGCGCGAGCGGCGGCATGTCGGCGCCACATCCCGACATCGCCGAGCTGCTGGCCGAGGCCACCACGTACTACTTGCGCAGAGATATGGCGAAAGCCGAGGAGATCCTGCAAAAGTGCCTCGCGCTGCGGCCGGATGACAAACGCGTGCTGCAAAACCTCGAACGAATCCGACGAAAGAAGTCTCCATGATCTCGCTTGCCGTGGTCAGCCCCAAGGGTGGGGTTGGAAAAACAACGCTGTGCCTCAATCTGGCGTTCGCGTTTGCGCAGCTCGGCCGGAAGACGCTGCTCGTCGATACCGATCCGCAGGGCGGCATCGGGCACTCGCTGTCCGGCAAGGCCAAGGACAGCGGCGGCCTGGTCGATCTCGTCGAGGGCGTCCCCGCCGAGCGCGTGATCATCCAGACCCGCAACCCCAACCTGTCGCTCCTGCCGGTCGGCCAGCCGCCGTGGGATCGGCTGTCGGCGTGGGCCGCGCAGATGGCCGACGGCGACTTCCTCGCCGAGCACATGGCGGCGATCGAGCCGAACTACGAGATCGCGATCATCGACACCCCGGCCGGGCTCGCCGGCCCGAGCTACGGCGTGATGGCGTACGCGACCGACATCTTGCTGCCGATCCAGACCGAGCCGCTGGCGATCCGCGTGGTCAACCAGCTGATGGAAGTGCTCGCCCACCTCAAGAGCCAGGGCGCGCGCGCCAAGCTGTCGGCCGTGGTGCTGACGATGGCGCGGCTGCGCGACGACACCTCGCTGTCGGTGTCGCAGGAAGCATGGACCTTGTTCCCCGAGAAGATCGTCCTCGATACCATGGTGCCGCGTGACCCCGAGCTGCTCCACGCGAGCACGCACGGCGTGCCGGTGGGGCTGTTGCGGAGGCGCCCACCGCCGGTCACGGGCGTGTTCGATCGAATCGCCGCCGAGCTCGAACCGCTCCTGGGCATGACGGAGACCACGGATGACGACCAACCGATCGCTCTCCTGGATTGATCGCGGGCGGTGGGCCGGCCTCCTGGCCCAGGTGACGGACTCGACCGACGAGCTGCCACCACCGCCCCGCGTTGCGGTGCCGCGCCCCCGTGCGTCCACGCCGACCTCGGCGCCGATGCCCCTGCCGCGCCGGCCGTCCAGCGGACCGCCGAGCGTGCCGGCGCTGCCGTCGACCGCGGCCTCGCCGCCGCGCACCGCGGCCGCGTCGCCGATCTCCGTGATGCCGCCGGTCGTGCCGGCGCCGCCGCCGCTCAACGTCGCCCCGCCGCCGCCGCCGATCAAGGCGTACCCGGCGTTCTCGTCGTCGTCGCGCAACCTCGAGGAGCGCCTGCAGTCGCTGGTCGCGTGGATCGAGGACTGCGTGCCGTGCCGCGCGGCGTTCATCGCCGACGACAACGGCCTGCCGGTCGTCGAGCACATCGGCGCCGACCCCGGGCAGATCGCCGCGGCGTCGTCGATCTTGCTGATGCTGGCCTCGGTCCGCTCGCTGATGCGCGACAGCGGCGGCTGGCTGTCGCTCAAGCTTGGCACCGCGATCCTCAACGTCGTCGAGGTCGCGACGCAGTGGGGCCGGTTCGGGATCGGCATCGTGACCGATGATCCGCTGCCGCGTGAATTTCTCGCCGTGCTGAGTGTCGCCGTCGAACGCGCGTTTCTGGGAGAGCCGCAAGGAGAATCAAGTTGATGGATCGCTATATCGAACAGGCAGTCGAGGAGATTCCCCAGCTGATCGGGATCTTCGTGACTGCGATGCCGGACAGCTTGCTGTTCTCATCCTGGGTCCGCCAGGGCACCGAGTGGAGCGCCGAGGACGTCGCGGCGTACTTCGGCGACCTGATCCGGTCCAACCGCCAGGGCCTCAAGGCGCTCGGCTCGTGGTCGAGCGAGATGCAGGTGACGATCGAGTCCGCCGAGTCGCTCGTCGTGTTGCGCGAGCTCTCGGCCGACTTCGTATGCGGCTGCGTGTTCGAGCGCGCCGCCCCGCTCGGCATGGTGCGCCTGCACCTCAAGCGCTTGCTCGAGCGGATCACCCACGCGCTGCCCAAGGTCGAGGCCGAGGACCGGCCGCGCGGGACGCGGATCATGGAGTTCCTCGATCGCTACGCGCCGGATCCGCACGCCGTCATGCTGCGCGTCTCGCTGCGTGCCGGGATCGCGCTCGACGATCTCAAGTCTCCCGCCGTGCTCAGCCCGGACCAGGTCCGGCGGCTCGAAGAGACGGCATGCAAGATCCTCGGCGTCAACCAACTGAGTCTCTGAAAGGAACCCTACTATGGCTATCGCAGACCTCCGCGGGCTCATCGCCGAACAGAGCCTGACGTTCCTTGCCGAGATTCCGTACGTCTATCACTGCCACCACTACAACCTGTTCCACGACCAGACGATCGACGACGCGCTCGGCGAAGTCGAGGGCGCGCGGGTCCGCACCGTGGCGGCCCACAACGCGTTCCGCGAGCTGCTCGGCGCGATCTTCGAGAAGGCCGAGGCGACGACCCCGGCCGAGCGGATCAGCCTCGCGACCGAGGTGTTCTCGTGGATGGGCCAGGGCAAGATCTCGCTCGACGTGACCGCGACCGGCGGCCGGGCGCGCTCGGCCTCGCTGCACTACGGCTACGCCTGGCGCGAGAAGTACGGCTCGCGGGTCAAGCGCGCCGAGCCCGCCGATGCGGTCGCCGCGGGGTTCGCCTCGGCGGCGACCGAGCTCGCGTTCGGCCTGGCGTGGGATGGGATCTCGGCGTCCGAGCACAAGTGCCTCGCGACCCGCGATGCCGAGTGCGAGTTCAAGCTCGAGACCACGACCAGCCAGACCGCGAGCCCGCCGATCGACGAGGCCACCACACGGCGCTACATGGTGCCGGCGATCCGCGGCGTCGACGAGGATCGGATCTCGCAGATCGGCGCCGGCCTGATCGAGTTCATGCGCGGCGTCGCGGGCGACGAGCGCGGCCTGGTCGCCGCGTTCAACGTGTTCGTCACCGCGCACCTGCCGTCGTACTACAACGAGACGGTCTACGAGGCGGTGCACCGCGTCGAGCGCACCCAGTCCGGCAGCGTGCCGGCGATCGAGGCGCTGATGCGCGAGGCCGGCCAGGTCTGCGTGTTCAACACGTTCGGCAACGTGCTGCTGTCGCCCGAGTGGGAGGGCCTGGTCGGGCCGCTGTCCGGCGTGGCGACCGACACGATGTCGTTCTGCACCGCGATCGCGCGCGGCCTCGGGTTCGGTCACTGGCTCGTCGGGTCGTACGAGCCGCGCAAGCGGCTGGTGCTCAAGGCGACCAGCAACTACGAGGTGCCGTTCTATCGCAGCCGCTACGGGCTGGCGAAGAAGCCGCGGTCGTACTTCGTGCAGGGCGCGGCGCTCGCGATGATGTGCCTCGCCGAGACCGTGAAGTGGACCGAGAAGCCGCAGCTCACGAACGACTACTACATCGAGCTGTTCCGCGGCAAACCGCGGTATCGGGTCGAGCAGACCAAGTGCATGATGCGCGGAGACTCGATCTCCGAGTACGTGGTCGACGCCCTGTAGGCCGTGATGTCCGATTCGCCCGCGCCCGTGACCTCGGCCGACGCCCCTCGCGTGAGCCTCGCGCTGACGCGGGAGGTGACGTGCATCCGAGCGCTCGCGTGGCGGTGCGATCTGCCGCTCGCGACCGACTGGGTCGCGCTCGCGGCGGCGCTCACCGCCGGCGGGCTGATCGCGCTGCCCGCGGTGCGTGGCCTGGTGCGGCTCGGCTCGAACACCGGCGACGAGCTCCTGCTGGTCCCGAACAGCGGTCGGGTCCAGATCCGCGTGCACTACACGATCCCCGAGCACGACCGCCGGTTCGCGGCGGAGCGGCTGTTCCAGCGCGTGGTCTACGCGTTCCTCAGGTCATGCCCGTGATCGATCTCGATCAGCTCGACCAGCTGCGGCGCGACGACCCGCACTGCCTCGGCCTCGCGTGGTTCGCGGGGGCGCCGCTCGCGCTGGTGGCGGCGAGCGGCGAGCCCGGGCACGCCGCGATGGCCAGCTGGGCCGCGGTGGCCAAGGCGGCGCCGGTGCTGCTGCGCGATGGTCCGGTCGTCAGCCCGGAGGTCCTCGTGCGGTCGGCCCAGGCGATGCTGCTGCTCGCCGAGCGCGACACCGGCGTGGTCGCCGTGGTCGTGGCGGCCACCGGCGCGACCACCGGCCTGGCGCTGGTCCAGGCCCGGATGATGGCGTCGAAGATCGCCGGGATCGCCGGCGCGGCCGCGACCGGCGCGGTGCGCGCGATCGGCACCAACGGCGCGAGCGGAGCCACCGGATGACCAAGCTCGGGCTGTTCGCGATGTTCGCGCGGCTCGCCGAGCCGCCGGACCCGGGCACCGGCGCATGGCGGATCCGGACCGACGACGGCCGCGAAGGCATCGTGCTGATGGAGGCCGGCCGGCTGTGCTGGGCCAACCACGATCTCGGCGGCCGGCTCAGCGAGCAGATCGAGCGCCGCTACGGGGTCAGCCGCGCGGTGATCGATCAGGTCAGCCGGTCGTGCCGCGAGACCGGGCGGCCGTTCGGCGCGGCCCTGGTCGAGCTCGGCCACCTGACGCCGCCGCAGCTGTCATCGGTGCTGCGCGAGCACACCTGCCGCAGCATCCTGTCGCTCGTCAAGTCGGGGATCCGCGACTGCGAGTGGGTCGCGCACCAGGGCGACGGCTACGCCCCCGAGACCACGATCAGCGTCACCCAGGCCGCGTGCCGCTGCGTCGCGTTCGTCAAGGGGCTCGGCGCCGAGCGGCTCGAGGACTCGCTCGAGGCGATGCTCGCCGGCGACGCCGCCGGGATGCTGATCCACATCGGCTCGCGCCTGCCGTACGCCGCGTCCGAGGCGACGATGAGCTGGCAGAACCTGCGCGGCTGGCTGACCTGGACCCTGCGGACCGACAGCGTGTGCCCGCTGCCGTCGCGCGGCTATGCCACCGGCCGCGGCGCCGTCGGCGGCTGGGTGATGTGGCGCGCCGACGACGTCGTCGGGGTCGCGGTCACCACCAACGACGACGCGCAGCGCCGGCTGCTGCTGCGCGTGGCCTCGACGCTCGCCGACTGGACCGTCGAGCAACCGGCGTGACCACGGCGGCGCTGGCCGGCGACGCCGCGCTCAGGTGTTGATGTCGAAGTCCGGCTTGGCGTCGCGCAGGAACGCGAGCCCGACGACCAGGGTGATGCCGGCGACGATCACCGGGTACCACAGGCCGTAGTAGATATCGCCGGCGCTCGCCGCGATCACCGCCGCGATCAGCGGGACCAGGCCGCCGATCCAGCCGTTGGCGAGGTGATACGGCAATGACATCGACGTGTACCGGATGTTGGCCGGGAACAGCTCGACGAGGAACGCCGCGATCGGCGCGTAGACCAGGGTGACCAGGATGATCAGGTACCACAGCAGCAGCAGCGCCCCGAGGTAGTTGCTGTGCTCCGCGCCCGCCGGGTAATTGCGGTTGGCCAGCGCGGCGACGTAGCGCGGATCATCACCGGTCTTGTCCGGGTGCCAGCCCTGCAGCGGCGTATCGGCGACCTGGACCGAGATCTCGCCGCCCGCCGCCGGCTTCAGATCGAACGACAGGCCGCGCTTGGTGAAGAAGTTCCGGACCTGATCGCAGTCCGAGTACACGGTCTTGCCGGTCGGGAACAGGTGGATATTGCAGTTGTCGGCGGCGACCGAGATCGCGGTCTGGTCGCGGAACGCTTCCAGATCGGGATTGAGGAAGTGGGTGAGCTCCTTGAACACGCCGAAGTAGCTGATCGAGGCGAGCAGGCAGCCCGCGGCGATGATCTTGATCCGGCCGACGCGATCCGACAGCTTGCCGATGATCAGGAAGAACGGCGTGCCGAGCAGCAGCGCGCCGCCCATCAGCAGGTAGGACGTCCAGTAGTCGACGTGCAGCGTGTTCTGCAGGAACAGCAGCGCGTAGAACTGGCCGGTGTACCAGACCACGCCTTGGCCGGCGACCGCGCCGAACAGCGCGAGGACCACGTACTTGTTGTTGGGGTAGCGCAGGAAGCTGTCGCGCAGCGGGTGCTTGCTCGTCCGGGCCTCGGACTTCATCTTCAGGAACACCGGCGACTCGCGGAGCTTGAGCCGGATGTAGAGCGAGAACCCGAGCAGCACGAGCGAGAACCAGAACGGCACGCGCCAGCCGAACTGCTTGAACTCGGCCTCGGAGAAGATCAGCTTGCGGCACACGCCGATCACGACCAGCGACAGGAAGAACCCGATCGTCGCCGTGGTCTGGATCCAGCTCGTCGAGTAGCCGCGGCGCTTGGGCGAGCTGTGCTCGGCGACGTAGATCACCGCGCCGCCGTACTCGCCGCCGAGCGCGAGGCCCTGCAGCAGGCGCATCAGGGTCAGCAAGATCGGCGCGAGGATGCCGACGGACTCGTAGGTCGGCAGCACGCCGACGCCGAACGTCGCGATGCCCATGACGCTGATCGTGACGAGGAACGTATACTTGCGGCCGACCAGGTCGCCGATCCGGCCGAACACCAGCGCGCCGAACGGGCGGACCACGAACCCGGCGGCGTAGGTCGCCAGCGCCGACAGCAGGGTCGCGGTGTCGTTGCCCTTGGGGAAGAACGCCGCCGCGAACGAGGTCGCCAGGGTGGCATAGAGGTAGAAGTCGTACCACTCGAAGACGGTGCCGAGCGAAGACGCAAAGATCACCTTGCGTTCGGCCGAGCTGAGCGACTGCGTAGGAGTGTCCTGGGCCATGTCGTCCTCTGTGAGAGTCAGAGCTGCGGAATCGCCAGCTCGGCGCTCACAGTACACGTTTGCCCCAACACTCCATAGTTGAGTCTCACACGCTGACGTCGCCGCGGTGCGTTGTGCCGTCGCAGCGCGTCCGCCATGCGCACTAGCTCATCATTTGTTCAGCAAACACTGCTCGACACACTGTTCGAGACAACGCGCCGCTCTACGACGACAGATAACCAGGGAGCAGCCGCGCGCGCTGCCGGACCCGAGTCTGGAGATCTTTGACACCGCTCGGCGACCGCGCGTTGACGTGCAGCGTGACCCCGCCGGCGACCGCCGTGGTGGTCACCGAGGTCTGGTCGCTGACGATGATCGGGCAGTAGCCCATCTCGCCGTTGCCGCCGTGGTGGCCGCTGTGCGGCAGCTTGAGCTGGGTCGTCGCGCCGCGCGCATGAAACTCGGCCAGCGACTGGATCTGGCGCTGCACGGCATGGTCGCTCGAGGTCACCGTGACGTCGACGCCCAGCGGCGTCATCGTCAGCTTGGTATCGGCGCCCTCGAGCATCGAGGGGCAGTTGGCCGACTTGCGCGGGCGCGGCCCGCTCATGTTGGCGGGCACGGGCGCCGCCGGCTCACCGGGCGCGCCCGCGACTGGCGCGCTCGGCGGACTATCCGAGGGTGGGTTGTTCGAAGGCGATGGCTCCTTCGATTTGCACGCGAACGTGGCCGCGGCCACGACGAGGAACATCCGGAGCTTCATCATGCTGCTGGGTAGTGCGTTCCCCATGCCAGCTCCGCCGGCGCGGTGACAACGCTGCGACGCGAGCGCCGCACGCGCGACACACGCTTCAGCGCGCGCGCCGGCGCACACGCGCGCCCAGGCCGGTCACTGCAGGCCGGTCACTGCGGATCGATGACGAAGTCGTCGTGCGCGACCGGCTGGCCCGGCGGAGTCGGCCCGAGCTGGGTCAACGCGGCGTCGAGCTCGGTCAGGTGCGCCGCGGTCAGCGGCAGCGCGTGCTCGTCGGGCTGGTAGGTCGTGCCGTACGGGTAGTTGACCTTCGGCGTCGCGGTCATCTCGATGTGCGCGCCCATCACGTGCGCGATCGGCTGGCCGGCGGCGAACTGGGCCAGCCGGTGGATGCTCGCGCGATACGCCGTCCAGTCCGAGATGAACAGCAGGCCGGGATACAGCGAGTCGCCGGTCAGCAAGAGGCCGGTCTGGCGATCGTAGATCGCGATGTGCGTCGCCTCGTGGCCGGGGAGCTCCACGCGGCGACGAGCGGCACGACAACCCCGGCACCCGATCGGTGATCGAACATGCCGCATCATACATATCCCTACAGTGGGAATCACCGGCGTTCTAGGCGCGATGCCGGATCCGTCACAGCCTCTACCCGGCGCGCGCAACCGGTGGCGGCTTACGCTTGCTACACGGCGTGGTGGCGTCGTGCAGCCCGGCTGTGTCGCCGGAGCACGCGGACGTCAGCTTCGTATGCAGCGCTACGGGCCATTCATCGCGTCGCCGATCTCAAGATGAGTTTAAAGATAGCAATTCAGACTTGGCCCAGACAACACACATCGAGACCTCGTATATAGACCGCATGTCGAAGGTGCCTGTGTCGAAGCTTCGCGTCGCGCTCGTCCGCCTGTCGGTCGCGCTGGCGCTCACCCTTGCGTTCGCCATCCCGTCGCGCCACGCCGCGGCGGCGTCGACGTACGCCAAGACCAAGTATCCGATCGTGCTCGCGCACGGCCTGTCGGGATTCCGCCAGCTGTTCGGCGTGGTCGATTACTTCTACGGCATCCCGAGCGATCTGCAGTCGAGCGGCGCCCAGGTGTTCGTCACCCAGGTCACCGCGTTCGCGTCCGCCGAGGACCGCGGCGAGCAGCTGCTCCAGCAGATCGAGTTCATCGCGTCGTCGACCGGCGCCGGCAAGGTCAACCTGATCGGCCACTCGCAGGGCGGGCTCGACGCGCGCTACGTGATGGCGGTGCGCCCCGACCTGATCGCGTCGCTGACCACGGTCGCCACGCCGCACCTCGGCGCCGACCTCGCCGACTTCCTGGTCGACCACCTCACGCCCGGCGGGTTCGACGAGACCGTGCTCGCCGCGTTTTCCGATATGCTGGGCACCGTGATCGATCTGTTCGCCGGCACCCCGGAGCCGCAGGACGCGATCGGCGCGCTGAACACGCTGTCGTCGGCCGGCGCCAAGATCTTCAACAAGAAGTACCCGGCGGGCCTCGCCGCCCAGCGCTGCGGCACCACGCCGAGCTCGGCCAATGGCATCCCGCTGTACTCGTGGGAGGGCTCGAGCCCGCTGACCAACGGCTTCGATCCGTCGGACGCGCCGCTCGGCCTGACGTCGCTGGTCTACTCCGAGGACTCGGACGGCCTGGTCGGCCGGTGCAGCGGCCACTTCGGCAAGGTGCTGCGCGACGACTACGAGATGAACCACCTCGATGAGGTCAACCAGCTGTTCGGCCTGACCTCGATCTTCGAGACCAGCCCGGTCTCGGTGTTCCGCACGCACGCCAACCGGCTCAAGAACGCGGGGCTATAGTGGGTGTGACGCGCCGCGGATGGCTCGCGATCGCCGGCGGCGTGGTCGTCGCCGGCGTGGCCGTCCTGGGCGCGCTGGTCTGGCGCGATGGCCACGCGCCGGCGGTGGATCCCGCGGCGGCGGTGCCGATCGCGGCGCCGCGACCCGGGCCACGCGCCGCGGTCGCGCCGGATGCGGCACCGGTGGCCGCGGCCCACGACGGCGTGGCGCCTGCCACCCTGCCCGGCTCGCTCGACGGCACCGAGGCCGACGGCGAGCTCGCGGCCGATGCCGGCGGCCACCTGATCGTCACGATCGAGCTGCGCCGGCTGTTCGATCACTTCCTCGCCGCGTCGGGCGAAGAGCCGATCGCCACGATGCGCGCGCGGATCATCGCGGCGCTGCGCGCGAAGTTACCGCCGATCGCCGCCGGCGAGGCGGTCGAGATCCTCGATCGCTACCTCGGCTACCGCGACGCCGCGCGCACGCTGACGCCGCGCAGCGACCCGGCGGCCGGGCTCGGCGACGTCCACGATCTGCGCGCGAAGTGGTTCTCGCCGGCGGTCGCTCAGGCGTTCTTCGCCGACGAAGAAGCCGGGATCTACGCCGGCCTGGCCCGGCGCGACGTGGCCACCGATCCGTCGTTGAGCGACGCCGATCGCGCGGCCAAGCTCGCCGAGATCGACGGCCACCTGCCGGCGGCCGATCGCGCCGCGCGCGCCGCCGCGACCGCGCCGATCGACGAGATGGCCCGCGAGGCCCAGCTCCGCGCGTCCGGCGCATCCGACGCGCAGATCACCGCCGCCCGCACCGCCGCGTTCGGGGCCGATGGCGCGGCGCGGCTCGCCGAGCTCGATCGCGCGCACGCCGCGTGGGACGCCCGGCTCGCCCAGTTCCGCACCGATCGCGCGGCCGTGCTCGCCGATCCGTCGCTGACCGACGGCGATCGCCGGCAGCGCGTCGCCGATCTGCTCGCCCGCTCGTTCACGCCCGAGGAGCAGCTCCGCGTCGCGGCGATCTTGCACCTGCCGCCCGGCGGCCCGTGAGCCCGGCGCCGCCGCCGTCAAAAGCCGGATTCGACGGCCCGGCGAGATTTGTTACACTTGCCGCGTCATGGCCCCAAAGCTCAAGGTAGGAGTCCTCGGCGCGACCGGCATGGTCGGCCAGCGGTTCGTCGCGCTGCTCGACGCGCACCCGCAGTTCGAGGTCACGGCGGTCGCCGCGAGCGCGACCTCGGCCGGCAAGTCGTACGCCGACGCCATCGCCGGCCGCTGGACCTTGCCGACCGCCGTCCCGGCCGCCGCCGCGCGGCTCACCGTCGGCAACGCGTCCGACGTCGCCGCGATCGCCGGCCGGGTCGACTTCGTGTTCTGCGCCGTCGACATGGCCAAGGACGCGACCGCCAAGCTCGAGGAGGACTACGCGCGCGCCGAGACCCCGGTGGTGTCCAATAACTCCGCGCACCGCTGGACGCCCGACGTGCCGATGATGATCCCCGAGATCAACGCGGACCACGCGCGGGTGATCGAGGCCCAGCGCAAGCGGCTCGGCGCCAGGCGCGGCTTCATCGCGGTCAAGCCCAACTGCTCGATCCAGAGCTACGTCCCGGCGATCCACCCGCTGTGGAGCTTCGGACCGACGAAGATCGCGGTCTGCACCTACCAGGCGATCTCCGGCGCGGGCAAGACGTTCGAGACCTGGCCCGAGATGGTCGACAACGTCATCCCGTTCATCAAGGGCGAAGAAGAGAAGTCGGAGACCGAGCCGCTCAAGATCTGGGGCACCGTCACCGGCGGCAAGATCCAGAACGCGACCGCGCCCGCGATCACCGCGCAGTGCCTGCGCGTCCCGGTCAGCGATGGCCACATGGCCGCGGTGTTCGTCGCGTTCGAGCGCAAGCCGTCGAAGGATCAGATCCTGTCGGCGTGGAACGAGTTCAGCGGCCGGCCGCAGCAGCTCGGGCTGCCCAGCGCGCCGCGGCCGTTCCTGCACTACTTCGACGACGACACCCGGCCGCAGACCCGGCTCGATCGCGACCTCGGCAATGGCCAGGCGGTGTCGATCGGCCGGCTGCGCCCCGACACCGTGTTCGACTGGCGGTTCGTCGCGCTGTCGCACAACACCGTGCGCGGCGCCGCCGGCGGCGCGGTGCTGACCGCCGAGCTGCTCGCCCACGACGGCTACCTCGCCGCGAAGTAGCGCCTACGGCGCCGTCGGGTGGCTCGCCTCGAACGCGGCCTCCGCGCGCTCGTTGTGCTCGAGCGCGGTCGCCAGCGCGTCCTGGTACGAGCTCGAGTAGTCGATCGCCAGCACCGCGGCCCCGGCCACCGCGACCGCGATCAGCGGCCAGTCGTGGCGCAGGCTGAAATCGCTGCCGCGCTGGTAGGCCCGCACGCCGGGCACGATGATCGCGGTGGCCGCGGCCGCGGCGATCGCGAGCCGCACCGCGCCGCTGGCGTAGTGGCCGGTGTACATCTGGCCGAGGCCGGGGACGATCGACCACGCGGTCGCCGCGCCCTGCGACTTGTACGGCAGCCGCCGCGCCTCGGCCGCCAGCGCCGCCAGCGCCGAGCCCGGGAACTTCGCCGCCAGCTCGTCGAACGCCAGCGCCGACGACCGCGGCAGCCCCGGCGCGATCGCGTTGCGGTACGCCCAGCCGAGCCGGTACAGGGTCAGCGGCCGCAGCGGCGTCGCCGGTGCGCGGTCGAGCAAGGTCTCCCACAGCTGGACCGCGGCGTCGTTGGCGCGCAGCCGCAGCGAGTACAGGTCGAGCGCCCCGGCGACCGCCTCGAGCACCGGCAGATCGATGAACGACGCCGTGGCCTGCACGAGGTACGCCCCGGCGCTGCGCCCCGGCGGCTCGAACCGATAGCGAAACACCCCCTCGGCCTGCTCGAAGATCGCCTGATCCTCGTCGGGCGCCAGCGACGCTGCGATCAGCTGCCGCGTGCGCTGGAAGTGCTCGATCGACCGCCGGTAGGTATCGTCGTCGCGCCGGATCAGCGGCGACTGGCCACAGCCGGCGAGCCCCGCGACCACCATCGCCGCCACCGCGACCCTGCGAGGGATCCGACGCAGGGCGCTCGAAGCAGACACGGTCACGCGCGACTTCCGTACCGCGAACCCGGACAGCTCGGCAATCGGCCGCGCCACCTGTCACGCTTCGGGATCCCGGCGCCTGCGCGTTGCCGTCGCCGGCCCCGGCACCTGCGCCGGCCCGCCGGGGCTTGGATCGCCGCTCCAGCGCGCCAGGTAGCGCTCGAGGTGCAGCTTCTTCAGGGTCGAGGCCGAGGACATGTAGCGGATGCAGCCGAAGATCGGGCGGATCGGGGCCCACGGCCGATCGAACCGGCCGAGGGTCCAGAAGATGCCGCTGTAGGAGTTGGGATCGCGGCCGTCGATCGCGTACTTGTTGTTGAGCTCGATCAGCGTGGCGAGCGCGGTGCGCGGCGAGCGCGACCACTCGAGGATCTTCTTGCCCCACAGCATGCGGAGGTAGTTGTGGATCCGGCCCTCGGCGACGAGCTGGCGCTGCGCGGCGTTCCACACCGGGTCGGCGGTGTGCGCGGCCTCGAGCGCGGCGCGGGAGTACATCACCGGCCGGCGATCGCGGGCGTGATCGTCGAGCGAGCGCCTGGCCCACGCGGGGAGCGATGCGTAGCGATCGTAGTCGCGGCGGTGGAAGCAGAACCCGTAGCCGAGCTCGCGCCAGGTGATCACCTCATCGAGGAACGCCTCGGACGCCGCCGGCAGGCCCCACCAGCCGTCGCGGCTGCCGGTCGGCCGCTCGGCGAGCCGCGACGGGTTCCAGCGCGCCGCGCGCCACACCCGCGCCGCGATCTCGTGGGCCGAGACGTGGCCGAAGTGCAGGTACGGCGACAGCCCGCTCGCCGCGTCGTCGTCGGGGTGGTTGTGGCCGGCGCCGTAGCGCGCGAGCTTGTGGGCCACGAAGTCGTCGAGCGCGTCGCCGGCCGCGGCGCCGCCGCCGGCGTAGTCGACCGGCGCGACGCCGTGATCGATCGCGATCGCCGCGAGCGCCGCCGGGGTGCCGGCCAGGACCGCGGCGGTCGCCGGCTTCCAGCGCCGCAGCACCGCGCCGGGGATCTCGGCGTGCGCGACGCCGCGCGGGAGCCGGGCGAGCGGGGCGGCCGCCGGTGCGTCGAGCAGGTGCGCCGGCAGCGTCTTCTGCAGGTGGCGGCGAAACGCCGCGGCGGTCGAGAACGCCTGATCGGCCGCGCGCAGCGGCAGGACGCCGTTACCATCGACCTGCTCGACGCGGACCGCGAGCGCGGCGCCGGCCGCGGCGACCATCCGCGGCAGGAAGAACCCGGGCTGCTCGTCGGTCACGATCAGGCAGGCGCGGCGGGCGAGCGCCGCCAGGAGCCCCGCACCGTCGCCCGCGGCCGGCTCGACGTACGGCAGGTACGCGACCTTGGCGGCGGCGAACGCGCGCGCGTTGTCGGCCATGCCCTGCACCACGAACGCGTGGTGGCGATCGCTCGCCCAGCGATAGCCGGCGCGCAGCGGCTCGAGCACCACCAGCGGCCGTCCGAGCTCGACCGCGCGCGCGATCGCCTGATCGAGCGCGAAGCTCCACGTGGTGCGCCGCGCGGCGATCATCCAGTACAGCACGTAGTCGCCGCGGCGCGCGATCACCGCATCGTTGACCGCGGTCACGCGGAGCGCCGGAGCATGGGCCACGTCGCTGTATGTCACGCCACGCGCCGGCCGCGTAGCACCGGCCGAACATTCCACATCATGCTTCGCGATCTCAGGCATTGCTGCACAGCCTCGATCGCTCGCGCAGATCGATGCTTCGCGATGAGATCTCCGTCGAGAAATTTGCCAGCGCAATCGCCACCACACACCTGGCCAACGCGGCTCCATCGGCCTACATGTTTTTCATGCCCTCCGTGCTGCACCAAGGCCTGATCGCGCTGGTGCGCGATCGGCCGGCGTTCGTCGCCGATCTGCTGAAGCAGCTGCTCGACGTTCCGGTCCCTCGGTTCACCGAAGCACGGCTCGCCGATGCCTCGGTACACCAGATCGCGCCGGTCGAGTATCACGCTGATGCCATGGTCCTGCTCGTCGATCCCGCGCCCGTGCTCGGCGTGATCTTCGAGGCTCAGCTCCAGCGCGATGACCGCAAGTTCTACACGTGGCCGATCTACGCGGTCGGCGCGCGCGGCCGCTACGAGTGTCCGTTCGTGGTCCTCGTGGTGACGCCGGATGCCGCGACCGCCAGGTGGGCCGCCGCCCGCGTCGACCTCGGCTGCGGCACCTTCCAGGCCCACGTCGTCGGCCCCGAAGGCATCCCGGCCATCACCGATGTCGAGCACGCCATTCGAGAGCCGCAGCTCGCGATGCTGTCCGTCATGGCCCACGGCCGCGGCGACGTCGATCGCGCCGTCGAGATCGCGACCGCGGCTGCGGCCGCCATCAAGCCTCTCACGGGGGACCAGTGGCTGCTATATTCTCCCCTGATCACTTCCGCCTTGAGCGAAGCTGCACGAAAGGCCTTCGAGATGCTGCCCCAAGCTTACGAATTCTTCAGCGAGTCCCAGCGCCGCGTGTTCGCCGAAGGTGAAGCGAAGGGAAAGGTCGAGGGAAAAGCCGAAGGAGCGGTGCAGGCGATCCTGGTGGTGCTCACCACCCGCGCGCTCGCGATCTCCGATGCCCAGCGTCAGCGTATCCAGGCCTGTACCGACCTCGATGTCCTCGACCGCTGGCTCGCGCGCGCGGTCACCGTGGCTGCGACCAACGATCTGTTTGCGTGAGGTCGGGCTTGGTGGCGGGGCCGTGCTCGACGCCGCAGCTGCGTGAATAGCGCCGGGGCCGCGGGCATTATTCCGCCATGCGCTGGCCCCTGATTGCCGTCCTCGTCGCAGGTAGCTGTACGCACGGCGCGACACCGGCGCCAACACCGGCGCCAGCGACGACCCACGCGCCGGAGGCCGTGCACGAACCGGCGCCGGCGCCGGCCGTTGCAGCGCCACCGCCACCGGTCGCGCTGCCTTACCTGACGCAGCAGGGGCTCGGCGCGCAGTCCGGCAAGATCACGTCGCGTCGTGGAAGATGATGCCGGTGGTGTAGCGCCGGCCGGAGCGGATCCGGCTGACGCCGTGACGGAGCTGGACCCGATAGGTGCCGCGCGTACCTTGCACTGGGCGGTGGTGGACCGCGAACACCACGGCGTCGCCGCGCGCGAGCGGCAGCACCATCGGGCGCGACTGCATCCGCGGCCGCTGCTCGGTCATCACGAATTCGCCGCCGGTGAACTCGCCGCCGGGCTCGGACAAGAGGATCGCGACCTGCAGCGGGAACACGTGCTCGCCGTAGAGGTCCTGGTGCAGGCAGTTGTAGTCACCCTCGCCGTACGCGAGCAAGAGCGGCGTCGGCCGCAGCTGGCCCGCAGCGTGGCAGCGCGCGAGGAACCCGGCGTGGTCGTCCGGATAGCGGACATCGAGCCTGAGGTCGGTCGCCCATCGGTTGGCGATCGGCGCGAGCGCGGGATACAGCGCGCCGCGCAGCTCGCCGATCAGCGGCGGCAGCGGGTACGCGAAGTACTTGTACTCGCCGCGCCCGAAACCGTGGCGCGCCATGACCACCCGGCTGCGGAACCGCTCGTCGCGCGGGTAGGTCGCGATCAGCGCGCGGCACTCGTCGGGGCTGAGCAGCGCGTCGAGGATCGCGGCGCCTTGGGCGTCGAGCTCGCCGGCGACCCGCGCCCAGTCGATCGCCGCCACGCGCACCGCGACATGCTCCGCGAGGTCATCGGGCACCGCCGGTTCGCGGGCGAGCGCGGTCATCGCCGGGACTCGCGCCCCGCGCCCGTCCGTGGCTCCGGCCCTGCTTCGCGTCCCGCTTCGCGATCGAGCAACGTCCGCTTGCGCTCGACGCCCCAGCGATAACCCGACAGGTCGCCATCGGCGCGCACCACGCGGTGGCACGGGATCGCGACCGCGAGCGCGTTGGCCGCGCACGCCTGGGCCACGGCCCGCACCGCCCTGGGCGCGCCGATCTTGGTCGCGATCTCGGCGTAGCTCGCGGTCTTGCCGGCCGGGATCCGCAGCAGCGCCTTCCACACCCGCTGCTGGAACGCCGTGCCGCGGATGTCGAGCGGCAGCGCGGTGCCGATCCGCGGCTGCTCGACCAGCCCGACGACCTGCGCCACCAGCCGCTCGAACCCGGCGTCGGCGCCGATCAGCCGCGCGCGCGGGAACCGCCGCTCGAGCTCGTGGGACAGCGCCTCGGGGGCATCGCCGAGCAGGATCGCGCACACGCCGCGCGCGGTGGCCGCGACGAGGATCGCGCCGAGCGAGCAGTCGCCGATCGCGAACCGGATCTCGAGGTCGGGGCCGCCGGCCTTGTACTTGCTCGGCGTCATGCCGAGCATCGCGTTCGACCGCTCGTAGAACCGCGCCGACGAGCTGTAGCCGGCGCCGTAGATCGCCTCGGTCACCGTCGCCCGGGTGCGCAGCTCGCCGCGGACCTTGCGCGCGCGGTGCGCCGCGGCGTAGGCCTTCGGCGTCACCCCGGTGACGATCTTGAACAGCCGGTGGGTGTGGAACGCGCTCAGCCCGGCGTGCGCGGCCAGCTCGGCCAGGGTGGGCGGCGCCGCGCTGCGCTCGATCACCCGGCACAGCGCCGCGACCTGCGCGGCCTGGCGCTCGGCGAGCGGCGGCTGGTCGGGCTTGCAGCGCTTGCACGGCCGGAACCCGGCGCGCACCGCGTCGGCGGCGGTCGCATGGAACGCGACGTTCTCGGGGCGCGCCGGCCGCGCCGCGCACGACGGCCGGCAGTACACGCCGGTGGTCTTGACCGAGTAGAAGAAGCTGCCGTCGGCGCGCGGATCGCGGGCGCGCAGCGCGGCCCACCGCGGATCGCGGCTCGCCGGCGTGGACACGGAGGATTGCGTCAGCATGGTTCGTGGCTCCCTTCGGTGGTCTCTGCGACTCACAGGGGACACGCTAATCCTTGCCCGCGCACCCGGCACTCCGGGTCTTGCTTTCGAATTCGCGCCGCACCCGCACAGCATGACCGATCGCGCCGGCGCCGCCTATCACCGGCGCGGCTCGGCGAGCTAC
Organism: Kofleriaceae bacterium; assembly: GCA_036271215.1. Lineage (GTDB taxonomy): Bacteria > Myxococcota_A > Polyangia > Haliangiales > Haliangiaceae > JABFXX01. Next base: position 40,468 of record DATBBB010000530.1, read on the forward strand.
TTGCCGCGCGCGGCCGGCGCCGGCGCCGCCGGGGCCGCGAGCCAGTGCCGGATCGCCGGCTCGAGCAGCGCGCGGCGCGCGATGCACTGGTCCAGGCTCTCGACCTGCTGCGCGACCACGCGGGCGCCGCCCCGCAGCTTGCCAAACGTCGCCGTGATGTAGCCGGCGATCTCGTCGCGCCGCGCCGCCGCGCAGCTCGCGGTGAACATCGCCGACAGATCGGCCGGGCCGCTCGCGGCGCCGTCCTGCGGCAGCCGCGCGAGGAGCTCGGCCTGGTGATCGCGGAAGAACTGCTGCGCCGCAACCCGGTTGGGCTCGAGCGCACCGAGCCCGAGGATCATCGAGGTGTCGCGGATGTCGAGCTTGGGATCGAGCACGAGGGCGAGCACCGCGCGCTGCTGCGCGACGTCGCGCGTGGCGGCGAGCGCGCCGATCAGCTCGAGCCGGCGCTGGCGATCGTCCTCGGTGTAGACCGCGCGGAGCAGGCGCTGGAACACGGCGGGCTGGGCGGGCGCCGCGAGCTCGGCGACCCGCGGCCGGATCGCCGGCGGCAGGTCGCGCCACTTGCCGGCGAGCACGACCGCCGCGGCGGCGAGCACCGGATCGCGCCCGACGGTGCCGACCGCGTGCACCAGGTCGTCGCGCGTGACCTCGAGGTCGAGGCTCTCGCGATCGCTCGGGGTCAGGCCGGCCTGGTGCGCCGCCGGGCCGAACGTCCGCCGCAGCCACGCCTCGTAGGCCGGCCGCAGGTCGTCGGGCACGAACTCGCCGATCGCCAGCGGGATCGCGAGCGCCGCGCGGATCGAGAATCGATCGCCGGCGGCGAGCAGCCGGGGCACGAACGACAGCGCGAGCGGCAGCGGCAGCGCGCCGAGCGCCGCCTCGTCCTCGACGTCGAACATCACCGCCTCGCGCTCGGCCGGCGCCAGCACCGGCCACGCCTGATCGCGCAGCGCGGTCACCTGGTCCTCGGTGTACGCGGTGCGGTAGTAACCGCGGCCCCACGCATTCGGCATCACCCACGCCGGACACGCCGGCTCGTCGAGCGCGAGCGATCCGACCGGCGCATCGAGCAGGGTGCACGCCTCGCCGCGCGCACCGCCGCGGTCGTACGCCACGCAGACCGGCACGATCCACGGCTGGCCGGCCTCGGGCGCCTCGGCGCCGGGCGGCACGTAGCGCTCCTGGCCGAGCGCGACCCGCGGCTGCTTGCCCGGATCGCACACCAGCGTGGCGGTGATCTGCGGCGCACCCGGCTGATCGAGGAACGTCGCGAACGCGGTGCGGATGTCCTTGCCCGCGGCGGTGCCGATCGCGCGCACCAGCTCGTCCGAGGTCGCGTTGCCGTACGCGTGGTCCACGAGGTACGCGCGCACGCCGGCGAGGAACACCTCGGGGCCGACGTAGCGCTCGAACATGCCGAGCACGCTGGCGCCCTTGTCGTAGGTGATGCCGTCGAACACGTTGAAGATGTCGTCGGGCGTGGCGATCGGCTGCCGGATCTTGCGCGCGACGACCAGGCTGTCATCGCCGAGCGCCGAGTTGCGCGCCTCGATCTCGGCGAGCTCCTCGTGCCACGCCGGCTCGAACCGCGCCGAGATCTTGTGTTCGACCCAGTTGGCGAACCCCTCGTTGAGCCAGATGTCGTTCCACCACGCCATCGTGACCAGATCGCCGAACCACTGGTGGCCGAGCTCGTGGGCGGCCGCGCGCACCCAGTCGTACTCGCGCAGCTTCGGGGCGTGCGGCGGCAGCAGGATCAGCGGCTCGCTGAACGTGACCAGGCCGGCGTTCTCCATCGCGCCGAACCCGACCGCGAGCGGGATCGCGAGCAGATCGAGCTTGGCATACGGGTACGGCGAGCCGAACAGCTCCTCGAGCAGCTCGAGCAGCCGCGGTGCGGTCTTCGCGGCCCACGCGGCGTCGGGCGCGCGGCCGTGCAGCGCGATCACCCGGATCGGCGTGCCGTGCGCGGTCGCGCCGGCATCGACCACGTCGAACGGCCCGACGCCGAACGCGACCAGGTAGCTCGGCAGCGGCCGGGTCGGCGCGAACTCGACGCGCTTGCGGCCGGCATCGAGCGGGGTCTCGCGCGCGACCGGCGTGTTGCTGACCGCGACCAGCGCCGCCGGGACCTCGAGCGTGAGCTGCCACGGCACCTTGCTGTCGGGCTCGTCGAAGCACGGGAACACCCGGCGCGCGTAGACCGCCTCGAGCTGCGAGTACACGTACGGCTCGCCGTGCACGGTCTGCTTGAACGCGCCGGTCGTGCTGAGCGCGTCGTACGCGCCGGTGTAGTCGAGCGCGAGCGTCCAGCTGCCGGCGTCGAGCGGGGTCGCCGCGCGGAGCTCGAGCAGCTCGTCGCCGTGCGGCGTCGCGGTGAGCTCGACGTCGGTTCCGCCGGCGGCGTCGCGGTGCGCGGTCGCGCGCCGGATCGTCAGGTGGTGGCCGTGCAGCCAGATCACCAGCGAGCGCTCGCTGACGGTGCCGGTGATCGCGATCCGGCCGTCGAACCCGTCGCGCGCCGGATCGATCGCGAGCGTGGCGGCGTAGCGCACCGGCAGGAAGTTGCGCGGCAGGCGGAGCGCCGGCTCGGCTGGCTCGAGGATACGATCGGCCGCGGGCGGCGGCGGTGCGGCCACGGGCGGCTGCGGGCGCGGCGCCCCCGGGGCACACGCGATGAGGCAGCACGCGACGAGGCACAACCGCTGGCGCATACCGCAATGTATCGCCGGGCCCGCACCGCCGCGCGGCCCGGGCCCTGCCGTTCGCATGCGACGGGTGCGACGCCTCACACCAGCTCGGCGGGCTCGGCCGGCGCGGTCATCACGCCGGTCACCAGCACGTAGTGCTTGCCGGTCACGAACACCTGGCGGCCATGCTGCTGCAGGTACTTGCGGTAGAACGCGACGTCCTTGATCAGGAGGCCCAGCTCGGGCTGCCGGAAGTTCTTCATCCGCGCGCCGTAGGCGATCTCACCGCCGGCGTAGCGCGAGTTGGGCAGGCCGAGGATCACCGCGCCGCCGGGCGCCAGGTGATGCTGGACGACCTGGCGCAGCACCGCGCGATCGTCGACGCCGGGGCTCTGCAGCGTGTTGAGCGAGATCACCAGATCGAACGTGCCGAGCTCCAGGCTCCCCAGGGCGCCGAGGTCGGCCTCGAGGAACCGGAACGCCGGGAACCGCGCCCGCGCGGTGACGAGCGCCGACGCGCTGTGGTCGATGCCGACGCCGTCGATCGGAACCTCGGGCGCAACCTCGGGCGCAACCTCAGGCGCAACCTCAGGCGCAACCTCAGGCGCAACCCCGGGCGCGAGCTTGAGCGCAACCGCCGACATCGCGCGCTGGATCACCACCAGCTCGTCGCCGGTGTTGACGCCGAGATCCAGCACCCGCGGCCGCGGACCGAGCCGTGCCCGGACCACCGCCTCGGTCAGATCGATCACGAACCCGGGATCCTCGAGCTTGGCGATCCGCGCGAAGTCGGAGTCCTGGCCATAGCGCTCGGTGACATCGCCGGCATCGCCGCCGCCTGGCCCGCCGGGCCGTACGCGGTCCGCCGGGGCGAGCCGCTCGAACCGCAGCTCGATCAGCCCGGGCTCCGGGGCCACGCGCGGAGTGAGCAGCCGCAGCCCGAGCCGCTCGGCGAGATCGACCCATACCCGAAACGGCCGGTGGACATGCGCCTCACCGGCGTGAACGATCGACTCGCCGGCGTAGCGACCTCGGCCGAGATCGGGATCGAGCACGCGGATCGCCAGCGCGGCCGCCCCGGCGGCGAGCCGGCGCTCGAGGTGGTCGAGGATCTCGAGCAAGGGCTCGCGGCGAAACACCGGTGCGGTCACCGGACCAACCTACCGCGCCCGGTCACGCCTCGTCGACGATGCCGCTCGGCACGTCGGCCGGCAGGGTGTAGCGCTTCTCGACCGCGGCGCGGATCGCCGCGCGAGCCTCGGCCGGCGGCAGGTCGCTGCGCTCGATCGCCTCGACGTCGCTCGCGAGCTGGTCGTCCTTGATCTCGTCGCGCAGCCAGGTCGAGTAGTCGGCGAGGCCGCGATGGAACTGCCAGGTCTCCTCGTCGACCCCGTCGCCGAGCTGCACGAACAGCATCAGGTTGTGCGCCTTGAGGTTGAGCTTGCCGGCCGGGCCGCGGAAGTAGAAGCTGCGCCCGGCGCCCAGGTTGCCCTCGACGTACTTGCGCGAGTGCCGGGTGCGCTCGCGCCGGGGCCGCTCGACGCGGATCACCCGCGCCGCGGCGCTGCCGACCTGCCAGTACAGCGCGTGGCCGGGCGGCAGGCGATCCGGCACCGTCATCGCCGGCCGCGCGAGGTGCGCGGCGTCGCACAGCTCGCCGACGGTCTCCGCCGGATGCTCGCCGACCACCAGCAGGGTGTCGATCGTGCCGAGGATCACCGGCGCGACGCTGCCGGGGTGCACGGTGACGTAGATCGTGCCGTGCGCGCGCAACAGGCTGGTATCGCCCGCCGGCTGCCACGCCGCCGGCAACATGTGGTGCGCCTCGTCGATCACCAGCCAGTGCGGCCGGCCGGTCCGCGCCCGCAGCTCGGCGAACGCCGGCGCGAGCTGCGCGAACTGCTCGGGCCGGTGCTCGACCGCGACCCCGAGCAGGTTGGCGACCACGTTGCGCGTCGGATCGCGCAGCACGTCGATCACCTCCTCGACCAGCGGCGCGCGCTGCTGGCCACCGAGCACCACCGCCTCGCTGAGCGACGCGTAGTCGCCCTCGGGATCGATGATCGCGAACTGGTAGCCGGCCTGGCACAGTCGCTCGAGCAGCCCTGTGGTCAGCGTCGACTTGCCGCTGCCCGACGTGCCGCACACCATGACGTTGGTGCGGTACGGGTGGATCGCGACCGCCGCGCCGTCGTCGAGCGCGGTGCCGAGCTCGATCCGGTGGCGCCCGAGCGGGGAACCGAGCCCTGAACCGAGGGCTGAACCAAGCGCTGAATCGATCGGCGGCTCGGCCGACGCGAGATCGTCGTCGAGCACGCGATCGATCAGCTCGCTGACCCCGGCGCCGTGGCCGTGCGCCGTCACCAGGTCGGCCTTGTCCTTGAGCGCCGGCAGCGCGTTGGCCACCGCGGCGCCGAGCTCGCACGCCATGACCAGCGCGTGATCGTTCTCGGCGTCGCCGATCCCGATCGTGTTGTGCGGCGACAGCTCGAGCGCGGCGAGCGCGGCGGCCAGCCCGGTCGCCTTGTTGACGCCGGTCGGCAGCACCATGACCGCGCCCTTGTTGAAGATCACCTGTAGCTCGAGGCCGAGATCGCGGATCGTGTGGAGGATCGTATCCTGGTGCGGCTCCCAGCTCGCGACGATCACGTGGCCGGTCGCGACCCGATCGACGCCGCGCGCGCGCAGCTCGGCGACCAGCTCCGGCGGCGGTGGCGCTGCGAGCGTGCGGACCTCGCGGGTCGCCGGATCGTAGAGCACCGCGCCGTTCTCCGCGACGATCCGCGCGAACAGCCCGGGCTCGCCGCCGTCCGCGAGCAGCGCCAGCAGCTCATCGAGCTGGCGCCCGGTCACCATCACGACCTTGCGGCCCGAGTCGCGCAGCCGGCGCAGCGCGGCCCAGGTTGCGTCGTCGATCCGCCCACGGTGCGCGAGCGTCCCATCGTAGTCGGCGGCGAGCACGTGATAGCGCATCGGCCTCCACCACTTGCACGAACGGCACCATGCGCAGATCCGCACACGGCGCCCTGCCGCACACCCGTGCCCCCTTCAATGGTCGTAGCGCTTCTTCTTGGGCGTCAGGCCGTACTGCTTGGCCTTCTCGAAGAACGTCCGGACCGGCATCGCGATCAGCGCCGCGGCGCGGGTCTGGTTGCCCGCGGTCGCCTCGAGCGCCTCGCGGATCCGGGTGATCTCGAGCTCGCGCAGCTCGTCGGCGATCGGCCGGAACCGGTGCGAGCCCGCCGCGGTCACGACCTCGGCCTGCGGCGCCGGCGCCGTGGACGGGCGCAACCGTCCGAGCCGCTCGCTGACGTGCTCGGCGAGCACGATGTCGACCGGGTGCGCGGCGGAGATGTATTGCATCAGGTTCTTCAGCTCGCGGATGTTGCCCGGCCACGAGTGGGCGAGCAGCACCGCCATCGCGCCGTCGGAGATCCGCATCGCGCCGCGGCTGTTGAGCCGGCACGCCTCGTCGAGGAACGCCACGGCGAGCAGCGGCAGCTCCGCCGAGCGCTGGCGCAGCGGCGGCAGATCGAGCGTCGCCGCCGACAGCCGGAAGAACAGATCGCGGCGGAACCGCCCGGCGACGACGTCGGCCTCGAGATCGCGGTTGGTCGCCGCGACGATCCGGACGTCGACCGCGCGCTCGCGAACGTCGCCGACCCGGGTGACCCGGCGCGACTCCAGCACGCGCAGCAGCTTGGCCTGGATCCCCGGCGCCAGCTCGCCGATCTCGTCGAGGAACAAGGTCGAGCCGTCGGCCGCCTCGATCAACCCCGCCTTGGTGGCGATCGCTCCCGAGAACGAGCCCTTCTCGTGGCCGAACAGCTCGCTCTCGACCAGCATCTCGTGCAACGCGGCGCAGTTGAGCGAGATCAGCGGCTTGCTCGCGCGATGCGATCGGGTGTGGATCGCGGTCGCGACCAGCTCCTTGCCGCACCCGGTCTCGCCGGTTATCAGCACCGGGATGCTGACCGGCGCGAGCCGCTCGATCAGCGCGTACAGCCGGACCACCGTCGGATCGGCGATGATCACGCGCTGGTTGCCGATCGTCAGGGTCTGCGCGGTCGCGGTCCCGGAGATCTCGCCGAGCCGCGCCGACATCGCGGCCTTGTACGCGCCGGCGAGCAACGCGTCCGCCGCGTAGGCATCGGTCGGGCACGTCATGTGGCCGATCCGCAGCATGCCGTGATCGAGCTTGTGGCCGATCCGGCTCGCGATCGCGCGCGCCTCCTCGGCGCCGGCCTCGGCGAGCAGTACGTAGAGCAGGCCATCGTTCGACCACGCCGCGGCGTCGACCCGCCGGAGCTGGGTGGCGACCGCGCGCTGGATCGCCGACCGCTCGCTGGACCCCGCCCCGGCGACGCACAGCACCGAGAACTTGCGGTCTGCGGTCACCGTCCGATCGACTTCATCTTCGAGCCGGCGCCGGAACGTCGGCATGTCGAGCGCGACCGCCGACGGCGAGCTCTGCGACGTGGTGTGGAAGATCAGCGTGGTCTTGCTGATCGTGATGACGTCGTTGGGCTGCAGCACCCGCGTCCCGGTGAGCCGCACCTCGTTGAGGTACGTCCCCTTCTGCGAGCCCAGATCGCTGATCGTGACGACGTCGCCCTCGAGCCCGACCCGCGCATGCTGGCGCGACACCAGCGCGTCGTCGATCTGGACATCCGCGGCTTCCGACCGTCCGATGATCACGTCACCGGAGGCGGGTAAGGGAAACAGCGAAGACGATGCTCCCCGAAAAACGAGGAGGTGGCGCCTGTCGACTCGCGCGGCAGGCTCGTCTTCCGCCCCCTTCATGATCGAGTCGGAGGGGGTGTTTCCAGGACCCGGTCCCCCCTCGGCGGTGTTATCCATCCTCGCGGATGGTCCAATGCCCACGGGCTACATTGCAAGCGCGCCGATGCTGATCACCGACGGAGCATCGCAAGAACACTGTGTCTGCGAATGCACGACATTGCTTAACAATGAGTCTACGCAGGATGAGAGAAACTCCGTCAGCCTTTCAGCACGTTCGCCTTGCGCGTGACGATACTCGTGCAGACGTCCTGTTCGGAGTCATCAGCTTGTCCCCCCGCCACCAACCCCAGTGTTTCCGGCGCCAAGGTACGAATCGTCTCTCGGCCGAGAACTAGCTTGCGGCGTGATTTCTTCATGGGACCATCACTTCAGCAAGCCTCGTGCCCCTCGGGGGTGCGGCAGATTTCGGCGATTTGAAGTAGTTTGAAGACGAATCCCCCTGTGCGGATTCTGCAATGATGCAGGGGCTGCACGCAACTCCTGCTGGTCTGAAGATCAGCTGAATGCGTCAGACCGCGATCAAGGTGAGTCGCATAGCGGCTGCTCCGTGAGACCGCCGGTGCTGTCGTCGAGCCGCAGCGGCAAGCAGTGGGCGAGCGTCTCGACGCGCGAGCGCGAGCTGGTCTTAGGGAATTCCCAGCGCGCGATCTCTCCGCTGTAGCCGCGCGTCACGAGCTGATCTCCCTCGAAGTGCAGCGCGTTAAGTACCTTGTGGGCCTGCATCGTCCAGATCATCGTCCCCGCAGCGGCATCCCAGAACCGAAGCACACCATCGACTCCGGCGGTGACGAGCCTTACGCCATCGGGATCGAGTGCGACGTCGAATAGCGTGGTCGAGCTGCCGACGTACGCCTGCAGCAAGTTCCCGGTCTCGGCGTCCCAGCGACGCGCAACACCATCGGTGCCCGCGGTCAGAATCTCTCGGTCGCCACGGACGAAGTGGGCGGAAAGCACTGGGCTTTTGTGATTATCGAGCCGTGCGACCAGGCGGTTGTTATCGAGATCCCACAGCACCGGCGCGGTCGGCTTGTTGGTCGCCGGGATGATGACCAATCGGTGGCCGGTCGGCGAGATCCGGAACGATCGCGCGCGCACCGGGAGCTCCGCGTGAGTGAGGGCCGTTTCATGCGAAGGGTCATACGTTCGAATCTCGCCGGCCGCACCCGCGGCGACCACGCGGCCGTCCGGGGTGAACGCAACCACGTCCACCTCGCTCGGAAATGACTGCAGCGCAACGGGCGCCTGGCCGTCGCGGGTGAAGCGCAGTGCGCCATCGCGGCTCGCGCTGACGAGGTCGTGCTCGGATCGCGAGAACGCCACCGCGCTCACGCCGGCGGGATGGCTGATGGTGCGCGTCCGCCGGACTCCGGGAAACGCGTAGACCTCGACGATGTTGCCGCTCGCGATCGCCGCGCGGTCGCCATCGGCGGACACCACGGGCACCGCGCCCGTCGTGCTCGGCAACTCGGCGAGGAGCAGGTCCTTTTCGGAGTCCCAGATCCGGGTGCCGTGGCCGCCGCAGCCGACCGCGAGGAACCGGCGGTCCTCGTCGAGGCTGACGTCGTTGCCGCAGCTCGGAGCGATCGGCGGCGAGCTCCAGCGCCGGTACGGGGCCGTCACATCCCAGACCAGCGCGGAGCCGTCCTGCGATAGGCCGATCACACGGCGCGAGCTGGGGTCGAACCGGACGACCATGATGCCGCTCTGGCCGCCGGCGAACACCGCGATCGGCAGCCCGGTCGCCGCCTCGGACACGGTCACCAGCCGATCGTCGGCGCTGACCACGAGCTTGGAGCTTGGATCGAAGTCGACCCACGACGCGATCACGCCGCGGTTCTTGAGCTTGACCTGAAGCTCGCCGGTCGCGGCGCGCCAGACTCGCTCGACGCCTTCCTGAGTTGCCGTCACGACAAGCGTGCCATCCGGCGAGAACGCGATATGCGAGATCCTCTCGCCGATGTGAGACAGCAATTGCGTCCGCGTGCCGGCCGGTAGCGACCAGATCGCGGCGTCGCCCAGCGCGCTCGCCGTCGCCAGCTGCGCGGTCGTCGGATCGAAGCTGAAGCTGGTGAGCTTGGCGACCGGCAGCTGCGCCACGCGCGCCCAGGTCCGACCATCGAACACCTGGACATCCTGGCCGGCGCTCGCCGCGAGCCACTGGCCATCGGAGCTGAACTCGACCAGCGCGGCATACGCGAGCCCGCCGGCGACCGGCAGCTGCGCCACCGGAGTGCCGCCGATGCCGCCCGCGGCCCCGGAGGAGATGTCCCAGACGTCCACGAAGTCGCCCGTGGCGTGGATCGCGGCGACCGACCGGCCGTCGGGCGAGATATCGAGCCGGCGATAGCTCGGGCGACGGCCATCCGGCCGGCTCTGCGACAGCGAGGCGAGCTGTTGCCCGGTCGCCAGGTCCCAGATCCGGACCGAGCCATCGCCGCTGGCGGTGATGAGCTTGGTATCCTTGGGGCCGAACACCCCGTCGTAGACGATGTCGCCGTGCTGCAGCAGCAGGTGCAGCTCGCCGGTCTGCGCATCCCAGATCCGCGCCGCCTTCTCGTCGGTGGTCAGGATCCAGTGCCCGTCATGGGAGTACTTGGCCGACCACATCCGATCCGGCGTACTCTTGAGGTGCAGGAGCTCGGACATCAACGGCTGGGTCGCGCGCGCCAGCATGAACGCGAGGTTCGGCGAGACATCGCCGCGCTGGACCGCCTTGGCGAAGTAGATCAGCGCCTCGGTATAGTTGCCGTCGAGTAGCTCGCGGCGGCCCTGCTCGACGTAGCTGTGGGTCAGCCGCTGGTCGGCGATCATGATCGCCTCGCGGATCTCGCCGGCCGCGCGGTACTGGAACGCGCCGAACACCGCGAGCATCACGAACGCCGCCATGATGATCAGCCGGCGAACCCGCTTGGCGCCCTGGGCATAGCGCCGGCTCGCCTCGACGAACGCGGTCTCGCGATCGCTGAGCGTGATCCCGGTGGCGCGCCGCAGCCAGCGCTCGAGATCGAGCAGCACCTCGTCGCGCCACAACAGGCCCCGCGACCGGCCGCGATCATCCCACTGGCGCGCCGCCGCGCGGATCTGGTCGCGCATCCGGGCGCCATCGACGTCCTCGCGGACCCAGTCCTGCAGCCGCGGCCACGCCGAGATCAGCGCGTCGTGGATCACCTCGACGCTGGACTCGCCGTCGGCGTCCGACACCGTGATCAGGCGCGCCGAGACCAGCTTGTCGATCGCCGCGTCGGCGCGCGAGGTCGCGAGCCGCTGGCGCAGCTCCTCGATCGAGATCAGCGAGCGCGTGCCTTCGGCGGTGACCAGGTGGCGGAAGATCTCGCGCGCGAGCCGCTGCTCCTCGGCCGACAGCTTCTCGAGGATCGCCTCGGCGTGGCGGCCGAGCGCGCCGCCGATGCCGCCCATCGCGTCGTACGCCTTGCGGGTCAGCTGGCGGAACCGGCGATCGCGCAGCTCCCACAGCCGCGACGCGGTGAACGACAACAGCGCGAGCGCGCCCGGCCGATCGGCGACCGCGCTGACCATGTCCTGCGCGAGCTCGGGATCGGACAGCGCATAGCCGGCGCGCCGGGCCGGCTCGATGACGATCCGGATCAGCGTGTCGCGCGACGGGTTGCCGAGCAGCACCAGCGACGGCGACAGCAGCGGGCGCAGCGGCGCGAGCGAGTCGAGCTGCATCAAGAAGTCATCGCGGATCGCGCAGATCACGCGGATCGGCGCGTCGACCGACGCCGCGAGCTGGGCGATCACCGCGGCGAACTGGGTCCGCTCCTCCGGGTTCATGCACAGCGTGAACAGCTCCTCGAACTGGTCGATGACCAGGACGATCGTGCCGCTCAGCGCGGCATGCGCGACCAGCACCGCCGCCGCCGCCGGCGAGGTCTCGAGCAGCGGCCGCAGGTCGGCCGTGGTGATGTTGGCCGCGGCGAGCCGCGACGCGAGCGCGGTCAGCGGCGCACCGCCGGGCCGCATCGTGACCGTGCGCCAGCTCGACGGCAGCCCGGGGACCACGCCGGCGTGGACGAACGAGCTCTTGCCGGCGCCCGACGGGCCGACCACGACCTGCAGCGGGCGCTGGCGCAGCCGGTTCAAGAACGCGTCGACCTCGCTCTCGCGACCGACGAACCGCCCGGCGTCGATCGTGGCGTACGAGGTCAGCCCGAGGTACGGCGGCATGTCGTCGCCGCTGGTCTCGGGGTTGGTGTCGGTCTCGGCGATCACGCGCGCCGCGATCCACTCCCACACCGTGGGATCGTGGTGCTCGAACCCGGCCGGCGCCGCGATCAGCAGCGCGCCGTGCCGGCCGCGGCCGTCGAACAGGAACAGCTCGGGCTCGGCGCCCTCGGTCGGCGACACCGTCTGCATCAGCGGCCACAGATCGACGCAGATCCGACCCTCGCGGTCGAGCAGCATCGGGTGGTCCTTGACCAGCTCGCCGTCGAACACGGTGGCGAGCGCGCGGTGCTGGCGGCGCAGCCCGGCCCAGCGCTCGGCGGCCTGGTTGCGCGCTACGACCAGCACGTAGTCGAGCACGAACGTCGCCCGGCGCAGCAGCTGGGTCAGCTCGGGGATCAGCCGGCCGAGCCGCGACCGCACGACGTCCTCGGTGCCCGCGTGATCGGTGGTCGAGTGCAGCGCGAGGATCGGATCGAGGCCGTCGGTGCCGTCGGCGCGCGTGGTGACCAGATCGACCAGCTCGGGGATCGGGTGGGCGCCGCGCCGGCTGGTCAGCGGCCGGACCAGCAGGCGGAGCAGCCGCACCCGCTCGCGCTCGCCGAGATCGCGGCGCCGCATCGTGCGCACCAGCTCGAGCAGCGCCGGGTCGCCGCGGTCGGCGCGGACCTGGGCGTGGGTCGCCAGCGCGATCGCGAGCAGGTAGCGCAGCAGGTTGCGGACCAGATCGTCCGCCGCGTCGCGCGCCTGGTGGGCGTTGCGCGCGCCGTCGAGCGCGGCGATCGACTCGGCGAGCGGCTGCGGCGCGTCGGCGAGCCAGGCGTCGCGCACGGTCTCGTCGAGCCGCGGCAGATCGACCCAGCTCGAGCCGACCCCCGACGCCGAGCGCAGCGCGGCCGCCAGCTCGAGCGCCGTGCTCCAGCGATCCTCGGGCCGCTTGGCGAGCGCGCGCTGGAACATCCGGTCGAGCGCCGGCGGAAAGTTGCCGCCGAGCGGCGGCACCGTGCCGTGGCAATGCAGCTCGACGTAGTCGGCGAGCGTCGCGCCCTGGAACGGCCGGCGCCCGGTCAGCGCCTCGTACGCGACCACGCCGAGCGCGTAGAGATCCGACGCCGGGCCGACCGCACCGGCGTTGTTCCACTGCTCGGGCGACATGTACGGCGGCGAGCCGACCGTGGCGTCGGCCTGGGTCAGCCGCAGCAGCTGCGCCACGCTCTGCGCCGGCCCCGAGGTCCCGGTCAGCGTCGCCGCCTCCGAGGGGTTCGGATCGCCGGCGCTGCTGTTCTCCGACGCAGCCTCGACCTCGGCCTGGCGCAGCTTCAGCGTGCTCGGCGTCGAGTCGGGCAGCACGGCGCTGTCGAGCAGCTTGGCGACGCCGAAATCGAGCAGCTTGGGCAGCAGCCGCCCGGCGCGCTCGATCACCATCACGTTCGACGGCTTCAGATCGCGGTGGACGATCCCGCGCTCGTGCGCGGTCTGCACGACCTCGGCGACCCGCTCGAAGAACGGCACGAACTGCTCGAGCGTCAGCGGCCCGCGGTCGCGCAGCCAGCGGTTGAGCGTGGTGCCCTGCACCATCTCCATCGCGATCCAGAACAGCCCGTCGGCGTGCTCGATGCCGAACGCGTAGACGTGCGCGGCGTAGGGATGGTCGAGCCGCGACGCGAGCTGGGCCTCACGCATGAAGCGCTGCAGCACGACGTCGTTGCGGCGCAGCCGCTGGTGCAGAACTTTGACGACCGCCTCGCGGCCGAGCAGCGGTTGCTCGCAGCGATAGACCGCACCAAACCCACCCTCATCGATTCGTTCGCGTAGAACGAACTCTCCGACGGTTCGGCCACAAAGGTCCTCGCGGTCACCCACCCCTGTTGACCGTATCATCTGTAGTTTCTCAGCCCGATGCTGAAAAGATGCACAGGTAGATCACCCGGTTGGCGGTGTGAGCGGCTCCACGTACGTGGAACCAATCGAAGCAATCGGAAGACTGCCCTCCGCAGATGCAGCGTCTGGGAAACAGTTTCTACAGCAACCCACCTACAATTTTGAGTGATTCCGCTTCGAGCAACCATGCGCGCAAGCCAGCCTTCTTGTGACATCCGTGCCCGTGTGCGGCAAATCCCGGTCGATCGGATGTGGAGATCGGCGCCCGTCCGTCGCCTCCGAATCATGCGCAGGTGGGTGGAGGACGCGAAGGCAGTATCTCGGAGCTACAAAATTGTCTCAAGCGGTGGCACGCAGGGAACGGTGTTCCAGCGCCTGCTCGCGTTCACGACGATGCAGCATCGGGCGCCATATGTGCTCGTTGCTGCATTGATCGACCGCTACCAGGGGGCTCTGAGGCGTCGCCGGCGGGTCCCCGCCGCCCGGCTGTCGGATCCAATATGACCGGCGACTCGCCGGACTCGCGGGTCACCCGGCCGAGGTCATCAAGGTTGCGCGGCAGCCGGACCGTCACCGCGGTCCCGCGGGGCTCGCTCGACTCGACGGTGATGTCGCCGCCGTGCGCGGCCGCGATCTCGCGCGCGATGAACAGCCCCAGGCCCAGGCCCGCCGAGCGAACCGCGTGCTGGGGCCGGCCCTGAAACGGCTCGAACAACGTCGCCAGGCGGTCCGGCGGGATGACGCCCGCGTTGCGGACCTCGACGACGATGTCGCGCCGCCCGCCGATCACGTTGACCGCGACCGGCGTGCCGGGCAGGCCGTGCGCGATCGCGTTGGCGACCAGGTTGCCGAACAGCTGGAGCAGCCGCCCGGGGTCGCCCGAGGTCGTGCAGTCGCTCGCCGCGGTCAGCGCGATGTCGCGCTCGGGGTGGCTCGCGTGGAGCTCGTCGACGGTGCGCTGGACCAGCTCGCGGATGTCGAGCGCCTCGCGGACCCGCAGGAACCCGATCCCGCCGCCGAGCCGCGCCCGCGTCAGGTCGAGCAGCTGCTCGATCATCGCGGTCATCCGGCGCCCCGCCGCGGTCATCCGCCCGAGCGTGCGGAGCTGGCGCGGGTCGGCCAGCTGGGTCGCGAGCAGCTCGGTGCCGGCGGTCAGCGCGCCGAGCGGGTTGCGCAGGTCGTGGCCGAGGATCGCCACGAACATCTCGTACAGCCGGAGCGCCTGGGTCAGCTGGCGGCGCTGATCGGCGAGCTCGAGGAACACGTCGACCTTGCTCTTGAGGATGTGCGGATCGAGCGGCTTGAACAGGAAGTCGACCGCGCCGGTCTCGTAGCCCTTGAACACCCGCGACGGATCGCGCGTGCCGGCGGTCACGAAGATGATCGGCACGTGCTTGGTGCGCTCGGCGCCGCGCATCAGCTCGGCGAGCTCGAAGCCGTCCATCTCCGGCATCTGGACGTCGAGCAGCGCGAGCGCGACCTCGTGGACCAGCAGCAGCTCGAGCGCCTCACCGCCCGAGCGCGCGGCCAGGACCTGCACGCCGTCGCGCCGGACCAGGGCCTCGAGCGCCACGAGGTTCTCGGGGGTGTCGTCGACCAGCAAGATCTTGATCGGCTCGGGCTTCATCGCAACGCGTCCTGTTGAGGGGTCATCCCACCGAGGCCACCATCGAGGCCACCACCGAGATCAGCGAACAAGCGGGCCAGCTGGGCGATCGCGAGCGATCGCACCCCCGGACCGACGGCGCGCGCCGCGGCCGCCGGCATCGCAGGATACAACGCGGTCGCCGGGTCTTGCACGGCCGCGGTGCCGCCGGCCTGGTAGATCCGCAACAGGCCGTGCGCGCCGTCCTCGTTGGCGCCCGACAGCACGACGCCGAGCACCGCGGCGCCCAGGCTGTCGGCCGCCGACTCGAACAGCACGTCGATCGACGGCCGCGAGTAGTGGACCGGCGGGTCGACCGACAGCGCGAGCGTGCGGTCGCGCTCGACCAGCACGTGGTAGTTGGGCGGCGCGACGTAGATCGTGCGCGGCTCGAGCGCGAGCTTGTCCTCGACCTCGCGGACCGGGCGCCGGCTGGTCCGCGCGATCAGCTCGGGCACCAGGCTCGGATGGCTCGCCTGCACGTGGAGCGCGATCACGATCGGCACCTCGGCCGCGTCGGGCAGCCCGCCGGCGAGCTCGAGCAGCACGTCGAGCGCACCGGCCGAGCCGCCGATCACGATCAGCTGCGCGGTCATATCAACCTCTGGTAGATCCGCGCCTCGGGGACCAGCTCGGTGAACGCGACCGCCTGCGACATGAACCGCAGGGTCTCCTTGAGCCCCAGGCCGAGGTAGCCGCGGCGGCACAGCGATTCGCGCAGCACGCCGATCGCGCGGTCCTGCAGCGCGCGGTCGAAGTAGATCAGCACGTTGCGGCACGACACCAGCTGGACCTCGGCGAACGCGCTGTCGGTCGCCAGGCTGTGGTCGGAGAATACGATCGCCTTGCGCAGCCGGCGGTCGAGCACCGCGCCGCCGTACGCCGCCACGTAGTAGTCGGCGAGCGAGCCGCGGCCGCCGGCCAGCCGGTAGCTGTCGCTGAACCGCGCGACCCGCTCGGCGTCGTACACGCCGTCCTGCGCGATCCGCAGGCTGTCGGGGTGGATGTCGGTCGCGTAGATCAGCGTGCGGTCGAGCAGGCCCTCCTCGGCGAGCAGGATCGCCAGCGAGTACGCTTCCTCGCCGGTGGCGCAGCCCGCGACCCAGACCTTGAGCGACGCGTAGGTCTGCAGGTACGGCACCACGCGCTCGCGCAGCGCCCGGAAGTAGATCGGGTCGCGGAACATATCGGTGACCTGCACGGTCAGGAACCGCAACAGCTCGGTGAACAGCGCCGGCGCGGCGAGCACGCGCTGCTCGAGCCGCGCGATCGACTCGCACTTGAAGAACACCAGCGCCGACTGCAGGCGGCGGCGGACCGAGGCCTCGGCGTAGCCGCGGAAGTCGTGGTGGTAGACCCGGTAGATCGCGTCGAGCAACGAGCTCAGCTCGAGGTCGCTCGCGGTCGGTGGCGCCGAGCTCGCGGTCATTTGCGGATCCAGACCCTCGCCAGCGACAGCAGCTTGTCGACGTCGAGCGGCTTGGCGATGTAGTCGTTCGCGCCGGCCGCGAGGCACTTGTCGCGGTCGTCGATCATCGCCTTGGCGGTCAGCGCGATGATCGGCAGCTTGGCGAACCGGGGATCGGCGCGCAGCTGACGAGTTGCCTCGAGCCCGTCCATCTCCGGCATCATGATGTCCATCAGCACGAGGTCGATCCCCGGCTTGGCGCGCAGGTGGTCGAGCGCCTCGCGGCCGTTGCGCGCGATCTCGACCACGGCGCCGCGCGGCTCGAGCACGCTGGTCAGCGCGAAGATGTTGCGGACGTCGTCCTCGACGATCAGGATCCGGCGGCCCTCGAACACGGCCTCGCGGCTGCGGGCCTCGCGCAGCATGCGCTGGCGCTCGGGCGGCAGCTTCGACTCGACCTGGTGGAGGAACAGCGTGACCTCGTCGAGCAGCCGCTCGGGCGACCGCGCGCCCTTGATGATGATCGACTGGCTGAACCGCTCGAGCTCGTGGACCTGATCGCTGGACAGCGAGCGCCCGGTGTAGACGATCACCGGTGGGAACCCGTACTGCTCGCCGCGCGCCATCTCCTCGAGCAGCTCGAGCCCGCTGCGGTCGGGCAGCGCGAGGTCGAGCACCATGCAGTCGAACGTGGTGGTCCTGAGCCGGCCGAGCGCCTCGGCGGTCGTGCCCGCGGTGACCGTCTCGACGTCGTCGCCGCCGAGCAGCCGCGCCGTGCTGTCGCGCAGCACCGGATCGTCCTCGACGATCAGCACGCGGCGCAGCTTCTGGGTGAACTTGCTCTCGAGGTGCTTGATCGCCTCGACCAGGCGCTCTCGCTCGACGGGCTTGAGCGCGTAGCCGGCGGCGCCGAGCTCGAGCGCCGCGCGGGTGTAGTCGGACGCCGAGACCACGTGGACCGGGATGTGGCGGGTCGTGGGGTCGCGCTTGAGCGAGTCGAGCACCGCGAGGCCGGAGCGGTCCGGCAGGCCGATGTCGAGCACGATCGCGCTCGGCAGGTGCTGGCGCGCCAGCGCGAGGCCGTCGGCGGCGGTGGTCGCGACGATGCCCGCGAACTCGAGCTCGTGGGCGAGATCGTAGAGCACGCGGGCAAACGCGGTGTCGTCCTCGATCACCAGCAGGATGCGCCCCGGCGGCTCGGTGCGATCGCGATCGTCGGCGAACGGCGCGGGCGCGACGACCGGCGCGGGCCGGATGGCCAGCGGCCGGTCGGTCCGGTCATGGCGGTCCGGCCGGTCCGGCCGGTCATGGCTCTCGAGCCGGTCACCGCGCACCGCGGTCTGCGCCGGCAGCTCGCGGGTCGGCGCCGGCGTCGCGGCCGGCAGCGGCCGGGTGACCGGCGCGGCGAGCCGGCCCGGCAAGGTCAGGGTGAACGTGCTGCCGCGGCCGGACGCGCTGTCGACCCGCAGCCTGCCGCCGAGCAGGCGCGCCAGGTCGCGCGAGATCGACAGCCCGAGGCCGGTGCCCCCGAACTTGCGGTTGCTCGCGCCGTCGGCCTGGCGGAACGGCTCGAAGATCAGCTCGTGCTGGTCCGGGGCGATCCCGATCCCGGTGTCGCGGACCTCGAACACCACGTCGCCGCTGGCCGCGGAGATCTCGAGCGCCACCCCGCCCTGCTCGGTGAACTTCAGCGCGTTGGAGATCAGGTTCTTCAGGATCTGCAGCACGCGCGTCGGATCGCTCTCGATCAGCTCGGGCGCCGCCGCGGTCCGGATCTGGAAGTCGAGGCCCTTCTGCGCCGCGAGCGGCTGGAACGTGCGGTTCAGCTCGTCGGCGATCCGGCTGATCGGCAGCTGCTCGGGCCGGACGTCGAGCATGCCGGCGTCGATCTTCGACAGATCGAGGATGTCATTGATCAGGGTCAACAGGTCGTTGCCGGCGGAGTAGATCGTCTGCGCGAACCGGATCTGCTCGGCGTTGAGGTTGCCCTCGCGGTTGTCGGACAACAGCTTGGCGAGGATCAGCGAGCTGTTGAGCGGCGTGCGCAGCTCGTGCGACATGTTGGCGAGGAACTGCGACTTGACCTCGTTGGAGCGCATCAGCTCCGCGCTGGCCCGCGCGAGCTCGTCGCGCTGGCGCTCGAGCGACTGGGTCGAGCCCTCGAGCTGCGCGTTGATCTGCTCGAGCTCGGACTGCTGGTTCTCGAGCTGGGCCTGCGACACCTGCAGCGCGCGGGTCTGCTGCTCGAGCTCCTCGTTCGAGACCCGCAGCTCCTCCTGCTGGGTCTGCAGCTCCTCGGCCTGGCGCTGGACCTCCTCGAGCAGCTGCTCGAGCTGGTTGCGATCGCGCGCCGCGCGGATCGCCTGCGCGATCGACTCCGACACCCGATCGAGCAGCGCCAGCTCGGTCGGGTCGAGCGCGTGCAGGAACCCGAGCTCGGTGACCGCCTGGACCGCACCGTCGAGCCACGCCGGCACGATCACGACCTCGCGTGGCGTGGTCCGGCCGATCGTCGAGCTCACCGCGAGGTAGCCCTCGGGCAGCGCGCGCAGGTGGGTCGTGCGGTCGTGCTTGACCGCCTGCCCGGTCAGGCCCTCGCCGGGCGAGATCACCGCGCCGGGCTCGCCCGTGCGCGCCATCGCGTAGCTCGCGATCCGGTGCAGGCTG
>DATBBB010000531.1:0-17687 GCA_036271215.1 Kofleriaceae bacterium
CGCCGAACCCGCCCCACATCCAGTATCCGCCGGTGACCTGCACCTGCTGGAACAGCAGGTAGCCGCCCATGACGGCCATGATCAAGCCCAGCAGGAAGGTCCGCAGGCCACCCGGCGTTCCACCGACGTTTTTCATGTCCATCGTTTGCGTCCAACATGCGTCCGGCGACCGCGGCGCGCAAGCAATGCCAACTACCCGTCATGACAGGATGCGCGGTGCAAACGTCACGCAATGACGGCTCAGTCTGAGGGTCAGGCGGCAAGCTCGACGGCGAGCTGTTACGCTCGAGGCGCCACCCGTGGGACTCCCGCTCGACTTCCGAAAATAGCATTTGGCGCTGGAATAGCTAGTCGAGCTTCTCTTCCCCGGGTGGCATCACGCCCACCGGCCGGCTGACCTCTGCATGACCACCGCCCACGAGCGCGTCGCACGCGAAGATCTGCTCACGTTCGTCAGCGCGTGCTTCGCGTGCACCGGGCAGCGCGAGTTCTACTCCGACAGCCGCGGCCAGGGCGTGTCGATCCGGTTCTTGCACGACTACGTGCTCGGCAACTACCGCCCGCTCTACGCGCGCATGCTCGCGTGCGGGATCAACGACTATAACCAGGCCGAGATCCTGTACCGGCTGCTCGCGTCGGGCAAGGACGTGGCGCCCGCGGATCGCGCCGAGGAGGGCGCGCTGATCCACCGCGGGCTCGAGCGGCTGCCGACCCAGCGCGCGATGCGGCTGCTCGCCCGGCTCGCCGAGGGCCGGGTCAACAACCGCCGGACCCGCGCGATCGTGCGGCGGTATCTCGCGAGCTCCGGCGAGCGCGAGCTCCGCGCGATCAAGTACCGCCACAACTTCCGGGTCGCCGCGGCGCACGCCCACGTGCCGTTCGACGGCGAGCTCGCCAGCCTGTTCGTCAAGGGCTGGCGCGAGAAGGTCTACCAGACGCCGCTGTTCGAGAGCTTTCGCCGCGCGCACTTCGCCCAGGACGCGATCTACGAGCTGCCGTACTCGATCGCCGAGGGGCTCGCCCGCAAGCACAAGGTCCCGCGCGACGTGTTCCTGCGCCGGATCGAGCCGAGGATGACCAACCTCGAGAAGCTGCGGCTGCAGGAGACCACGCGCGAAGTGCTCGGCACCGCGGTCGACTTCGATCCGGCGCGGTTGTCGCCGACCCGGCTCGCGAGCTACGTGCTGTCGCTGGCGCCGCGCGAGCGCTGCGATCGGCGGACCGCGCTGACCGCGGCGGTCGAGGCGTCGGCGGCGCGCGCGGTGCGCCGGACCCACGCGCGGTTCGGCCGGGTCGCGTGCGTGCTCGATCGCAGCTGGTCGGCGTCGGGCTCGAGCGAGAAGCGCCGGCGGCCGCTCGCGGTCGCGCTCGCCACCAGCTGGTTCGTCCGCGCCGCGGCGGTGGAGGCCCGGATGTTCTGGACCTCGCCGACGCCCGACGAGCTCGTGGTCGACGCGGTCGGCCAGACCGACCTGGTGACCCCGCTGCTCGAGGCGATGGCGTGGCAGCCCGACCTCGTGATCATCGTGTCCGACGGGTTCGACAACGACCCGCCGGGCACCGCGGGCGAGCTGGTCGCGGTCGCGCGGGCCCACCGGCTGTGCCCGTTCACCCTGCACGTCAACCCGGTGTTCGACGACATCAGCCTGGGGCCCAAGCCGCTCGGCGCCGCGCTGCCGACGATGGGGATCCGCGACGCCGAGGACCTGCCGACCGCGATCGCGTTCGGCGAGCTGGCCTACGGCGACGGCTCGTTCACCCGGCTCACCGACGTGCTCGACGCGCGGGTCGCGCGGTTCCTGGCCGACCGGCGCGCCGACCGGCAGGCGGCCGCGCCGTGACCCGCGAGTCGTTTCGCCACACGACGCAGTCCCGGCTCGAGCTCGCGGGCCTGCAGATCGGCGCGCCGCAGACCATGGGCACGGTGCGCATGGTGCCGCTGGTCCGCGACCGGTTTCTCGCCGTGCCCGGTACCGGCGCTGGTGCCGGTGCCGGTGGCGCGGACAACGCGCCGCAGGATCTGCGGATCGCCGCGCGCGACTACCGCGGTGCGTACGCCGTGGTCGAGGTCGGCGGCGGCACGCCCGACGGCCCGGGGCTCAAGTACATGAGCTTCGTGCCGCACGGGTTCATCGTGTCGTACACCGAGGACGGCAGCCCGGTCGCGGCGCAGGGCGCGTCGTTCGGGCCCGCCGAGGAGACCCGCAAGCGCCCGTTCGTCCGGCTGATGCACCGCATGGTCCACCGCGAGGACGGCGAGGGCGCGACCGCGCGGTTCCGCATGCTGCCGCTCCACCTCGCGATGGAGGGCTTCCTCGCGCTCCACTTCAACGGGCCGAACCTGTTGTGGAGCCAGTACTCCGAGACCGCGCTGCGCAGCGGCCTCGACCCGCGGGTCGAGCGCTCGATCCGCGGCGCCTGGCTGCCCGGCCTGGAAGAAGCCGTGCGGACGTTCGAGATCCTGCACGCGCAGGTCGGCGTGATGGTGTTCGTCGCCGACGCGCTCGCCGCCGCGTTCGTGGTCCCGCACCCCGACGACTACCGCCGGCTGCACCGCACGCTGCTCGACGACATCTTCGGCGAGTTGCTGCTCCACTACGCGATCCTGTACCCCGACGCCGCGCCGGTCCACGCGCCGCTCGACGGCGCCGGGGTCAAGACCCTGCGCGATCTCCAGCTGCGGGTCGCCCGGGTCCGCGCCGACTGGCGGACCTATGGCGAGCTGTTGTCGGCGGGCCTGTTCGGCCGCGCGGTGATGGTCGAGCAGGTCCGCGACATGGGCCCGTTCCGGCTCGAGCGGTTCGTCCCGACCTTCGATCCCAGCGTCGAGTGCCACATCGGCGAGCGCATCGTCCGCGACGACGGCTCGCTCGAGTACTTGAAGACCTACCGGCTGTCGGCGATCCAGGTCAAGCGCGCCTACCTGCTGCAACAACTCGCGGCGGCGCAGTGGAGCCTCGACGGCCTGGCCCAGACCCTGGGCTGCAAGGTCGCGGAGCTGATCGTCCGGCTGACCAACGCGGGCTTTGGCTACCTGCTGAAGCCGACCGTGCTGCACGCGCTGCCCAACGCGCCGCGCCGGTAGCGCGCGCCCAACCCGGCCCGGCGTGACTCAGGCCTGGACGCGCATGCCGGGGGCCTCGCGGCCGGTCGAGGTCACGTACTCGTCGTAGCTGCCGCCGTAGATCCGCGGGCCGGCGGCCGACAGCTCGAGCACGCGGTTGGCGAGCGCGCGCAGGAACTGGCGATCGTGCGACACGAACACCAGCGTGCCCTCGTAGTCGACGAGCGCGGTGACCAGCGCGCGCTTGGTGGCGATGTCGAGGTGGTTGGTCGGCTCGTCGAGCACGAGCAGGTTCGGCGCATCGTAGAGCAGCTTGGCGAGCGCGAGCCGCGCCTTCTCGCCGCCGGACAGCACGCGGACCGGCTTGAACACGTCGTCGTCGTGGAACCCGAACGCACCCGCGAGGCTGCGCAGGGTGCCCTGGTTGGCGCTCGGGGCGTGGTCCTGCAGCTCCTCGAGGATGCTGTGATCGGCCGACAACAGATCCATCACGTGCTGGGCGTAGTAGCCCAGCGTCACCGAGGCGCCGACCGCGGCCTCGCCGGCGTCGGGGGCCAGCGCGCCGGCGATCATCTTGAGCAGGGTCGACTTGCCGGCGCCGTTCTCGCCCATCACCGCCCAGCGCTCCTTGCGCTGCACCGTGAGCGTCAGCCCGCCGTGCACGACCCGCGCGCCGTACGCCTTCTTGATCCCGGCGAGCTTGATCACGTCGTCGCCCGAGCGCTGCGGGGCCCGGAAGTCGAAGGTCTTCTCGATGATCCGGCGCGGCTCGGCGATCTTCTCGATCTTGTCGAGCTTCTTGAGCCGGCTCTGGACCTGCGCCGCCTTGGCGACGTGGGTCTTGAACCGCTCGATGAACCGGCCCTCCTTGGCGAGCCGGGCCTGCTGGCGCGCGTACTCGGCCTCGCGGCGCTGGGCCTCCTGGGCCCGCATCTGCTCGTAGAAGTCGTAGTTGCCGGTGTACGACCGCAGCTCGCCGCCGTCGATCTCGACGATCTTGCCGACCACGCGGTTCATGATCTCGCGGTCGTGGCAGGTCATCACGACCGTGCCGGTGTAGTCGCGCAAGAACCCCTCGAGCCACAGGATCGACTCGAGGTCGAGGTAGTTGGTGGGCTCGTCGAGCAGCAGCAGGTCGGGCCGGGCGAGCAGGATCTGGGCGAGCGCGACCCGCATCTTCCAGCCGCCGGACAAGGTGCCGACGTCGTGCGCCATGATCTGGTCGTCGAACCCCAGGCCGTGGAGGATGGTCTGCGCGCGGGCCTCGAGCTCGTAGCCGCCGAGGTCCTGGTAGCGCGCCTGGACGTCGCCGAACCGGGCGACCACGTCGTCGAGGTCGTCGCCGGCGGCCTCGAGCCGCGCGGTGAGCTGGGCGAGCTCCTCGCCGAGCCGGGCGACCTCGCCGGCGCCGGCGCAGGTCTCGGCGAGGATCGACCGGCCGCGCAGCTCGCCGACGTCCTGCCGGAAGTAGCCGAGCGACAGCTTGCGCGGGCGCTCGATCGCGCCGTCGTCGGGCTGGTCCTCGCCCGAGATCAGCCGGAACACGGTGGTCTTGCCGGCGCCGTTGGGGCCGACCAGGCCGACCTTCTCGCCGGGGTTGATCTGGAACGAGGCCTCGATGAACAGGATCTGCCCACCGTACTGCTTGCTCACCGAGCTGAACGCGATCACGACGGCGGGTCTATAGCACGCCGGATGCGCGACCGATGCGCGGGATGCTAGGCTATCCGGATGTGGGCCCGCGTCCACAAGATCGATCGGATCCGGCCGCAGCCGGGCGGCGGCGCGATCGTCCTGGTCGAGGATGAGCGATCGGCCGCGCAGATGTCGCGGCTGCCGTCGCTGTCGACCGTGATCGCGGTCGCCCGCGTGCTCAACGCGCGGCGCGTGATCGAGACCAGGTACGCCGGCAAGGGCGAGGTGCGCTACGCGGCCAACGCGTCGCTGCCGAGCTTCCTGTTCGACGCGGTGGTGCGCGCCGGCGCCGGCACCAGCGATCGCACCGGCGAGACCCTGATCGGTCCGCCGCAACCGGCCAACGTCGAGCCGATCGTCGACGTCGCGTTCCTCGAGCTCGCGCACTACACGCGCGGCAACGTCGGGGTGCCCGACATGGCGACCGCGCTCAAGACCGTCGAGGCCAACCGCCGCAAGGCGCCGCTCGGCCGCGATACCCACCCGGCGCTGTACTGGCCGGCGGTGTTCGAGCTCGCGGCGCTCGCCGGCGAGCTGTCGCGGCCCCGCGGCGGGCGGTGGGTCGAGACCCACGAGCTGCCGGTGCCGTTCGCGATCAAGCTCGCCTCGGGCGACCTCGCGATCCCGACCAGGCTGGCGCAGCAGATCGTCGAGGGCGAGTCGGCCGAGGAATCGCTGGCCGAGACGGTGTGAAGGCGGCGAGGGTTTGCCGCCCGGCGTGACGTGAGGCGTGACGTGGCAAGGGCCGATCTCGCACTGTGCGCGACGCCGCGGTGACGTGGTGCGGCATCGACGCAAACACCGGATCAGCCGGTGCCTGCGCACGACGATTGCGGTAAGACGGGGCTCGCCGCAATGACCTCCAGCGCATCCGCTCCCCGCCCAACGTCTGTTGCCGCCGTCGGTCCTGATCGCCTGCCCGCCGAGCAGTGCCTCAAGATCCACGACCTCATGCTCCGCGCCCGGCTGCTCGAGGAGCGCCTGATCACCATGTACAAGCAGGGTGACGGCTACTTCTGGATCGGCGGCCCGGGTGAGGAGGCGTTCAGCGTCCCGCTCGGCCTGCTCGTCGACAAGGGCGCGGGCATCCACCACGACTACCTGCACCTGCACTACCGCGCGGGCGGCACCCTGCTCGCGATGGGCGCCGATCCGGTCGACTCGCTGCGCCAGATGCGCAACGCCGCGACCGATCCGTACTCGAGGGGCCGCAACTTCGCCGGCCACTACTCGGTGCGCAAGTGGAACGTCGTGCCGGTGACCTCGCCGATCGAGGTCCAGTTCTCGATCGCGATCGGCACCGCGCGGGCGCAGCGCGCCGGCACCGGCGCCAGGGGCGTCACGATCGTGCAGGGCGGCGACGCCGGCACGGCCGAGGGCGACTTCGCCACCGCGCTGATCTGGAGCTCGCGCAAGGGCGCCGAGCTGCCGCTGTTGCTGCTGGTCACCAACAACCGGTACGGGATCTCGACCCCGTACGCCGGCCAGCACGGCTACGAGCAGATCTCCGATCGCGGCAAGGCGTTCGGCATGCCGACCGAGGTCGTCGACGGCAACGATCCCGAGGCGAGCTACGCCGCGCTGACGCGCGCGCTCGACTACGTGCGCCGCGAGCGCAAGCCGTACCTGCTCGAGGCGATGGTGTCGCGGCTGCGCGGCCACTCGTCGGCGAGCGGCGCGAACGTCGCCAAGGACGAGATCGACTGCCTGATCCGGTTCGAGCAGACGCTCGAGGATCGCGGGCTCGCGACCCGCGCGCACCTGGACGAGCTGCGCGAGCGCTACACCCACGAGCTCGCCGAGGCCCACAAGCACGTGCGCGGCGAGCCGCACCCGCCGGCCAGCTCGGCCTGGGACTACGTGTTCGCGGACCGCGACCGCGCCGGCGAGGAGGCCTGACATGGCGACGATGATCCAGGCGATCCGCATGGCGCTCCACGTCGGCGAGGACAAGCTCGGCGTCACCGATATCTTCGGCGAGGACGTCGGGCCGCCGCTCGGCGGCGTGTTCACCGGCACCCAGGGCCTCAAGACCGCGTGGAACACCCCGCTCGACGAGCGCGGCATCGTCGGCACCGCGATCGGCCTCGCGCTCGCCGGCCAGCGGCCGGTCGCCGAGATCCAGTTCTGCGACTACGCGTTCAACAC
Organism: Kofleriaceae bacterium; assembly: GCA_036271215.1. GTDB lineage: Bacteria > Myxococcota_A > Polyangia > Haliangiales > Haliangiaceae > JABFXX01. Next base: position 6,908 of record DATBBB010000531.1, read on the forward strand.
GATCGACCTGCTCAAGCTCGCCGGCAACACCTACTGGTCGAGCGCCGGCGACTGGAACTTGCCGATGGTGCTGATGACGCCGGTCGGCGCCGGGATCCGCGGCAGCATCTATCACTCGCACTCGTTCGACGCCACGGCGACCCGGATCCCGGGCTGGAAGATCGTCATGCCGTCGACCCCGCTCGACGCGTACGGCCTGTTACTCAGCGCGATCGCCGATCCCAACCCGGTGATGTTCCTGATGCCCAAGGCGCTGCTGCGCATGAAGAGCGCGCCCGGCGAGGGCATCCCCGGCGAGCCCGGCGACGACAAGCAGCTGTCGAGCATGATCGACGCGCCGCTCGGCGATCGCTCGGCATGGCGGCCGAAGTGGCCCGAGCTCGAGGAGCTGTACATCCCGATCGGCAAGGCGCGGATCGCCCGCCACGGCACCGACGTCACCGTGCTGAGCTACGGCCGCAACGTGCCGATGTGCCTCGCCGCGGCCGACGAGCTGGTCGGCGACGGGGTCAGCGTCGAGGTCGTCGACCTGCGCTCGCTGCACCCCTACGACTGGGACGCGATCACCCAGAGCGTGCGCAAGACCAACCGCGTGCTGTGCGTCAACGAGGATACCGAGATCACCAACTTCGGCGAGCACCTGATCCGGCGGATCATCGAGGAGCTGTTCTACGAGCTCCACGCGCCGCCCAAGCTGCTCGCCGGTGCCCACCTGCCGGGGATCGGCCTCGCCGACAACCTCGAGATGGCGAGCGTCCCGCAGAAGGACGGCATCAAGGCCGCGCTGGCCGAGCTCGCGCGCCACGAGCCGTAGGTCGCGAGGCTGCCATGCGTGCCATGCAGTGGATGAAGTTCTACTACGCCAACCCCACGCCGGATCGGCTGGTCGACGAGGTGTGTGCGCTCGATGCCGCCGGCACGCTCGACCCGCCGGCGCGTCGCGTCGTGATCGCGACGTTCCTCGGCCGCGTGTTCGCCGCCAACGAGGATCGGATCACCGGCTGGCTCGATACCCTGAGCGAGCGGCTGGTCAGCGAGGGTGCGCGCAACACGCTGCAGGTGGCGGCGTACTTCTCGAACACGCCGGCGGCGTTCGTGTGGCTGGTCCACAGCAGCGGCGGTGATCCGGCGAAGATGCAGCCGTCGCCGGATCTGCTGGCCGGGGCGATCACCGAGCCGGTGATGATCGACTCGCTGTGGGCGTACTACTTCGCCACCGGCGATGCGCGCGCGGTGCGGCGGGTGGTCAGCGTGTTCGAGCACCTGCCGGATACCGGCGCGGCGGCCCGGCTGGCGGCGGCGACGGCGGCGATGGCCGCGGCGGCCCCGGGCGATCCGGAGCCGCTGCAGCCGACCCAGGACGACCGGCTCCGGGCGCAGCGCGATCAGCTGTATCAGGCGGCGGCGTGGTCGCTCGCGACCCTGATGAAGGAGCACCCGCCACTGCTCCAGCTGTGCGAGTGGATGCTGAACGGGCCGGATCTCACGCCCGACGAGCGGCTGAGCCTGGGGCTCGTGCTCGAGCGCGCCGCGCCGGAGGTCTGGAGCGTCGAGATCCACCCCGGCGAGGATCGCGCGCGGATCCACAAGCGGACCGGCGGCCCCGGCGCGGGCGAGGTCGTTGTCGGCGCAGCTGGCGGCGGCGCAGCTGGCGGCGGCGCAGCTGGCGGCGGCACGGATCCGAGTTAGTCCGATCGGTCGCGGCCGTGTCCGGTGATCGCGCCGTCGTTCGTCCTTGTTCGACCCACGCACAGGAGTCGACCGAAATGCCCAAGTTCATGTACGTCTTCGCGGCGGTGGCTACGCCTCGTCCGAACCGATCTCGTGAGCGGCGCTCGCCGATCTCGCGCGCCGCGCGGGCCGGATCGCCGAGGCTCGCGAGCTCTATCACCGCGCGGCCGGGCTCGCCGGGAGCCGCGCCGAGCGCCGATCGTACGAGCGGCGGCTGGACCAGCTGGCGAGCTGAGGTAACCGGGCGCTTGCGCGCTCGCTAGCGACGCTTCGAGATGTCGCGGCCGACCTGGTGGCGGCCGAAGGCCCCCGAGCGCTTGCGCCCACCGCTGCCGCGCACCGCGCGCGCCGCGGCCGAGGATTCGAGTGCACCGCCGTGCTCGGGTTTCTCGCGCATCGCGGCGGCGTCGACCTCGAGATCCTTGGGGTTGTGGATGCGGTCGTCGAGGTGCTCGAGCGGCCGGACGTTGACCTGCCGGGTGTCCTCGAGAGAAACCTGATCTGCTTTCTGGGGGCGCTGGGCGCGTTTCGTCGGCATATCCTCACAAGACTGCAAGGCGCTTGCCGCGAACGGTCAGGACGCCGCGCCGCGCGGATCGAGCGTGCGGTTCCTGCGCTTCTGGGTGCGCAGCGGCCGCATCGAGCGCATCGTCTGGGCGATGTCGCGCGCGTTGCCGCGCTGCCACTCGAGATCGTAGAGCGTGACCGTGCACGTCAGGTCGTCGAATAGCAGCTCGAGCGTGGTCTGGCCTTCATTCTCGGCCGGCGTGTACGACGGATCGTGGACCAGCTCGCAGACGTGGTGGCTGCGAAACTCCTCCTCGAGCTCCCGGATCTGGCCCTTGGTGAACGCCAGCGCCTCGTCGAGGTCCTCGACGCCGGCCGACGACGTCTTGTAGCTGCCGTGGCCGCCGCTATCGATCACGATCTCGATGTTCTCGCCGGTGCTCGCGCCGCCCCACACGATGACCGGGTGCCGCGCGCAGGCGACCAGCGCGCTCAGGAGCAGGGGAAGATATTTCACGCCGGCAGTCTACCTCGCGTCGCACACGGCGCGGAGCCGTTGCCGGGTGTCGCCGGATGCCCGGGGCGGGGCGAATTGCCGTGTGCCGGGGCGGCATCATTCGCAGCCCTGGTGTGCCACTCTAACGCGCTACCGCCGCTGAGGCTAGGCCGGGGCCATGCCGAACATCCGGCGCAGCTGGCCCGAGCCGACGCGCAGCGCGCCGCTGACGAACTCGCGGCGCCACGAGTGGCCGGTCAGCTCGGCGATCAGCTTGCGCGACGCCTGCATGTCGACGAAGGCGTCGGTGAGCCGGCGCGGATCGACGAAGTTCTCGAGGATCGCGTCGGCGATCCGCTGCTTCGGCGTGTTCGAGGTGCCGTCGCTGCCGTACTGCGAGATCATCAGGAGCTTGCCGGCCGGGGTCATCGGCTCGAGGAAGATGTTGTTGAACGTCACCGTGGGCGCGCCGTGATCGGCCCAGAACGTCTCGAACGTGTCGGTCATCCAGCCGGCGTCGAAGCTCGACTCGGGGTCGGCCGCGATCGCGGCGACGATGTGGCGGACCTGCTTGTTGCCGAGGTTGGCGCCCTGCGCGCCGACCGGATCGAGCGTCATCGCGGCGTCGCCGAGCGCCATCACGACGCGGCCCGACGGCAGCCGGCCGACCGGCTCGCGGACCGTCGGGGTGATCGCGCCGGCCTGCCAGGCATTGGGATCCGCCAGCTCGGCGTCGGCGGCCCACGCGGCCTCCCACGGCATCAGATCGCGGATGATCGACTTGCCGACCGCGACGATGTCCTCGCCGGTCTTGCAGCCGTCGAACCGATCCATCGCCGAGCCGGGCTTGGCCTCGAAGCCGAGGCACCACGTCGCGCCGTGATCGCGATGGTAGTACGGGACCCAGAACGTCTCGCCGTGCGGCACCAGCAGGTTGATCTTGAACGGCTGGAACGGCAAGTTGCCGATCGACTGGGACGGGCCCTTGACGATCGCCATCACCACCTTGCGCTGCGGCGTGAGGTACACGCTGCGCCGGGCGTTGCGCGGGAACAGCTCGGCGAGCGGGCCGCGGCCGGAGCCGACCAGCACCAGGTCGTGATTCGCCGCGATCGCGTCGAGCCCCGCGACGTCGAGCTTGCCGACCACGATCCGGCCACCGGCGGCCTCGAAGTCGATCATCCAGCGGTGGCTCTGCAGCCGCAGATCGACGGCCTGGCCGGGCTGCGCAAATCGCCCGGCCATCGTGATCAATCGATTATTGATCTGCGGACATAGCGTGAGATGCACGCCTCCCGCTCTGGGCGCGGCGGCCTCCCAGTGCGCGAGCCCGAGCTCGCGCTCATAGGCCAGCGCGAGCTCGAAGCGCGCCGCGGCGCCCGTCGGCCGCGTGTCCTCGAGCCACTGCGTGGCGGACCGATCCGAATACACCGTGACCTCGTGGCCGGCCTGCAGCAACGCGTGCGCGGCGAGCAACCCCGAGAGTCCAGACCCAACAACGCCGATGCGACGAACCACCATACTAGCAATCTTGACTGATCATTTGAGCGATTGCTAGTCATACATCTCCTACCTGCTGAGTGATGCATGGCTCCCGTCCTGTGTGCTTGTCAGGCTGGTTACACAATCGCCCTAAATGCCTCGAGGTTGTGTACGCCATCACAACATCCCTGACAAATCATATCAAAGGTAGGTAAATAACCTCTGTAGTCGAGCGAATGCTGTTCTGGGTCGGCCGTATACCGCGTATTTACACGGTAGATTTCGATCGTAAGGACTGCTTTTACATATCTGAGTCGTCATCATGCGTCCGGCCAACCATGATAAATCATGAAAGGTCGGCAGACTCGGACGGTGCGATGCCGGGTTCGCGTGCCGTGATCCGCCACAACGAACCCGATCGTGGGGTCTCACGCGCGCCGCGAATCGCCGGCGCGGATGACCGGCGCGAATCGCCGGCGCAGATGACCGGCGCGGATTACAGGCCGAGATACGCCGCGCGGATCTTGTCGTCGCGCAGCAGCTCCGGCGCGGCGCCCTGCATGGTGACGCGGCCGTGCTCGATGACGTAGCCGCGATCGGAGATGCTGAGGCCGTCGACGACGTTCTGCTCGACGATCAGGACGGTGACGCCGCGGGTGCGGATGTCCTTGACGCGGGCGAACACTTCCTCGGTGACCTTGGGCGACAGGCCGAGCGACGGCTCGTCGAGCAGGAGCAGGCGCGGCGCCGCCATCAGGCCGCGCGCGATCGCCACCATCTGCTGCTCGCCGCCGGACAGCGTGCCGGCGAGCTGGCGGCGGCGCTCCTTGAGCTTGGGGAACAGCTCGAGCTGCTCGGCGAGCGCGTCCTTGGCGCGCGGCCGGCTGCGCCGGTTGAACGCGCCGAGATCGAGGTTCTCCTCGACGGTCATGTGCGGAAACAGCTGGCGATTCTCGGGCACGTGGCTGATCCCGCGCTCGGCCATGGTGTGGACCGGCTGGCCGGTGATGTCGTGGCCGTCGAACCGCACGGTGCCGGCGAGCGGTCGGACCGAGCCGGACGTGACGCGCAGCGTCGTGGTCTTACCGGCGCCGTTGGCGCCGATCAGCGTCACGATCTCACCGGCGCGGACCTCGAGGCTGATGTCGAACAGCGCCTGGAGCGTGCCGTAGCCGGCGGCGATGCCGGACAGCGCGAGCAGCACCGGCGCCGCCGGAGCCACCGGAGCCACCGGAGCCACCGGAGCCACCGGAGCCACCGGAACTCGTGGAGCCGCCGGTGCCAGTGGCTCGGCAGGCGCACCGCGATCGGCGGTCACCCGATCACGTCCTTGTACTTGGCGCCGAGGTAGGCCTCGATCACCTCGGGGCGGCGCACGACGTCGGCCGGCTTGCCCTCGGCGATCAGCGCGCCGCGGTCGAGCACGATCACGCGGTGGGCGATCTTCATCACGACCTGCATGACGTGCTCGACGCCGGCGACCGCCGCGACGCCCCACTCGGGGAGCCGCTGGAGCAGCGCGGCGAGCGCGAGCGCCTCGCTGGTCGGCAGGCCGGCGACGACCTCGTCGAGCAGGATCAGCTTGGGCCGGGTGGCGAGCGCGCGGGCGATCTCGAGCCGCTTGAGCGTCGCGAGCGGCAGGCCGCTGGCGGGCAAGTCGGCGACCGCCTCCATCTGGAGGAACGCGAGGACTTCACGGGCGCGCGCGGCCGCCTCGGAGCTGCGCCGGGTATGCAGGAACGCGCCGAGCATGACGTTCTCGAGCACGGTGAGGTTGCGCAGCGGCTTGACGATCTGGAACGTGCGGCCGATGCCGAGCCGGGCGGCGATGTGCGGCCGGGCGGCGAGCGCGCGGCCGGAGAACTCGATCACGCCGGCGTCGGGCGCCAGGAACCCCGAGATCAGGTTGAACAGCGTGGTCTTGCCGGCGCCGTTGGGGCCGACGATGAACAGGGTCTCGCCGGAGCGGACCTCGAGCGATACGTCGTTGGTCGCGCGCAGGCCACCGAACCGCTTGCTGACGTGGTCGAGCCGGAGCAGCGCCGTCATGGCTTGGTCTCGTGCTTGGTCCCGGGTTTCGTCCCGTGCTTCGGCCTGTGCCGCCACCGCTCGGTGACCGTGCCGACGATGCCCTCGGGCATGAACAGCACGACGATCACGATCAGCACGCCGTAGATCACGAGGTGGGCTTCCTTGAACACGTTCTTGAACAGCTCGGAGGCGGTCTCGAGCAGGACCGCGCCGACGATCGGCCCGAGCAGCGTGCCGGCGCCGCCGAGCATCGCGACGATCGCGATCTCGTTGGAGATGTCGATCGCGAGCACCTGATCGGGGACGATGTAGAGGTACAGGCTCGCCCACAGCGCGCCGCCGAGCGCGGTCAGCGCGGCGCTGATCACCAGCGCGTACAGCTTGGTGCGCGTGGTGTCGATGCCGCAGGCCAGCGCGGTGTCCTCGTCCTCGCGGATCGCGAGCAGCGAGTAGCCGAACCGCGCGCGCGTGATCAGCGCGGTGATCGCGAACGCCAGCGCGGCGAACCCGACCGACGCCCAGTAGAACCACCGGCCCGGATCGCCGCCGAACAGCCCCGGGACCTCGATGCCGACATCGCCGCCGGTGATCGATTGCAGATTCTTGGCCGACAGCCGCAGCACTTCGGCGAACGCGATCGTGGCGAGCGCGAAGTACGGGCCGCGCAGCCGGAACGCGACCCGGCCGATCAGCACCGCGGCGCCGACCGCGGTCAAGACGCCCAGCACCAGCGCGAGGCCGACCGGCAGGTGCAGCCGGTCGTGGAACGCGGACAACCCGTAGGCGCCGATCCCGAAGAACGCGGCGTGGCCGAGCGACAGCTGGCCGGCGTAGCCGCCGACCAGGTTCCACGCGAGGCCCAGGCCGGCGAACAGGAAGATCCGGAACAGGATGCTGAGCTGGTAGTCCTTGTGGATGACGAGCGGCACCATCAGGCACGCGGCGACCACGCCGGCGGCGATCAGCGCGCGGTGGCGCGTCATACCCGCTGGCTCCCGAACAGGCCGCTCGGCCGCAGCGACAAGACCAGCAGGAAGATCGCGAAGTCGACCACGAGCGCCCACTCGTTGCCCCAGTACAGCGAGGTCAGGCTCTCGACGACGCCGAGCACGATGCCGGCGATCGCGGCGCCCTCGATCGAGCCCATGCCACCGAGCACGACGATCACGAACGCCTTGAGCGTGAACTGATCGCCGACCCCGGGGTAGAGGTAGAACACCGGCAACAGCAGGCCGCCGGCGACGCCGACCGCGGCGAGCCCGAGGCCGAACGCGATCGCCTGGGTGCGCTGGACGTCGATACCGATCAGCGCCGCGGCGTAGCGGTTCTGGGCGATCGCTCGCAGCGCGCGGCCGAACCGGGTCTTCATGACGAACAGGAACATGCCGACCGCGAGCACCAGCGTGATCGCGAACGACAGCAGCCACGGCGCGTTGAGCGTGATGTGGCTGCCGAAGTGGTAGTTCTTGTCGAGCAGCGGGATGTTGACCTGGCGGTAATCGGCGCCGAAGATCAGCTGGACGCCGTCGGTGATGATCAGCGATAGCCCGAGCGTCAGCAGGATCTGCATGAAGTCGGAGCGCTCGGCGATCCGGCGCAGCAGCAGCTCGTAGCTGGCGAACCCGATCACGAACAGCAGCGCGGCGGCGGCGAGGAACCCGAGGTACGGGTTGATGTGCAGGCGATCGAACAGCTCGTACGTCGCGTACATCGCGAGCATCAGGAACGCGCCGTGCGCGAAGTTGACGATCCGCATGACGCCGAAGATCAGCGCCATGCCCATGCCGATCAGCGCGTACAGCGATCCGGTCAGGAGGCCGTTGAGCACGGCCTGCACGGCGGACCACAGCGGGGCTTCCATGGCGTGCTCGCAGTATTCACCACGGCGCCGAGGGAAGCTCCGCCGGCGGCGCGCAAAGTGCGGCCGGCGGCGTGGAACGAACCGATCCGCGGCGCGGCCCGAGGCCGGGCGTCACGGCTCGCGGCGATGGCACCCGGCGCTACTTGCGCTCGGACCACGCCGGCGTCGCGAGCGGCTTGGCCTCGGCCGCGTCGGCGGGCCACACGACCTTGTACTGGCCGCCCTGGACCTGGGTGATCAGCACCGGGTGGTGGTTCTGGCCCTTGTCGTCGAACGCGATCGGCCCGAACGGGGTCGCCAGCTTCTCCTTGCGGATCGCGTCGGCGATCGCCTGCGGCTGATCGGACTTGGCGCCGTTGATCGCGTCGGCGGCGACCAGCAGCGACGCGTAGGCCTCCATCGCGTGGTACGCCGGGTGGCTGCCGGTCAGCTTGGTGAACGCGGCGTCGAACTCCGCCGAGCCGGCCCACTTCGCGGTCGGTAGCCACTGCGACACCGAGAACGTGTACTCGGCGAACTTGCCGGCGCCCTTTTCGGTCGGGAACTCGGCGGCCGCGAACCCGGTGCCGGCCGAGGTGATGAACTTCGGGCTGAGCCCGACCTGCTCGGACTGGCGGAGCAGGGTCGTGGCGTCGAGCAGGTACGACGCGAAGTACACCGCGTCGGGCGCCTTGGCCGCGACCCGCTGGAGCAGCGCCTTGTAGTCCGGCGAGCTGGCCTGGTAGGCCTCCTCGTCGACGACGGTCAGCCCGGCGGCGGTCGCGGCGGTCTTCATCGACTTGTCGTTGGCCTGGCCGAAGTTGGTGTTCTCGTAGACGATCGCGATCGTCTTGGGATCGCCGTTGTGCTTGAGGAAGTCGAGCGTCGCGGCGGCGTAGGCGTCGGCGCCGGCGCAGATCCGGAACACCCACGGCGAGCCGCTCTCCATGACGTTATCCGCGGTCGCGGTCGGCATCAGCAGCGGCACGTGCTTCTGGGTCACCGCCGGCACGATCGCGCGCGTGTTCTCGCTCGAGTACGCGCCGAGGATCAGCGGCACGTGGTCCTGATCGACGAGCTTGGCGACGCCCTGCACCGCCTGGTCGGGCTTGCTCTGGTCGTCGTAGTACAGGAGCTCGACCGGCTTGCCGAGGATGCCGCCCTTGGCGTTGATCTCGGCGACCGCCACCGCATAGCCGTTCTTGTGGGCCTGGCCGAACGCGGCGGTCGAGCCGGTCAGCGAGGTGATGACCCCGATGTGGAACGCGTTCGCGTCCTGCTTGCTGTCGCCCTTGCAGGCCGCGCCGAGGGAAGCGAGGACGACGGCGCCGAGAACCCAGTGTGGTCGCATCACGGCGCATCTTACGCCGGCCGGCGAAGATGGGCCCGTCGATCCCGCCATTGCCGCGCGGTGCGCGTGGAACGCTCTTGTTGATCGGCTTGCCGGCATGCAGCCGGCTGCGCCTACGGCGGGGCTCGCCGGCTCGAGGGCTCGCCGGCTCAGGCCGTGTTCTGGGCGATCCGCCATAGCACCCCCGACGGGTCGGTCAGCGCGAAGTCGCGCATCCGCCACGGCTGCTGCACGATCTCGGTCAGCTTCACACCGTAGGTCTGGGCGATGCCGGCCGCGACGATCCGGGCGCGCCATGCGTCGACGTCCTCGACGAGCAGGTGCATCATCAGGTTGTCCGCCAGCTCCGCGACGTAGAAGTCCTGCAACAGGAAGCTGACCTCGCCGTGGTGGAAGTAGGCCACGCCGCCGCCGTCCGACGCGAGCGTGAAGCCGAGGTCCTGGTAGAACTGCTTCGACCGCGCGAAGTCCTTGGCGGGGACGAACGCCTTGATCTCGATGGCACGTAGGTTCACGGCGCGATCCTCCGGGGCTGTCCTAGCTTGACCTTGGCGTCATTGCCGCAGAGGGCAGCAGGTGGCCGACGGCGGCGAAGAGCTCATCGAGGAACGCGGTGAGCCCGGTGTCGCCGCCGCGGGCACGCAGCGTCTCGAGCGGCGGCTCGAGCCAGCACCGGGCCTCGCGATCGAGGTTCTCGTTGGTGAGGATCCCGAGCACCCGCTTGATGTTGCGCGGCGCGCCGCGGGTCTTGTCGCGCAAGCGCGCGGCGTCGTGCACCGGGGAGAACTGCAAGGCTTGACGCAACTCGTCGAGGCGCTGCTGCTCGATCGCATCGCCCGGCTCGAAGCCCGCGAGCACCCAGGCTTCGCGCTCGGGGTCAGGGAATCCGCACAGGATCTGGAACGGCGCCCACGAGCGAGCCTCGTTGCGCGCGGTGGCCACGCCGTCGCAGCGCGCGGGATCCTGGTCGGTGTCCCACAGCAGGATGACCGCATCGAGCGGCTCGCCGGGGTGCTGCTTGTGCAAGGCGCGCGCGATCAGGAACGCCTTGCGCGCCATGGCGCTGCCCGGGCGCCCGGGCTGGCCGTTGAAGTGCCCGCGGCGCGTCCGGACGCCGAGCTGGTCGGCGTAGCGGTTGAGATCGTGGACGTCGAAGTACGGCTGCCCGAAACCATCGGGCTGCCAGCTCCGGATCACCTCGGGCGTCTCGAGGTTGTCGATCACCCACGGAAGCCCCGACGCGCGGAGCACGCGATCGACCAGCCCCGACGCCAGCCGGAAGTCCGCCGGCGCCTCGCAGAACGCGACCAGCTTCATCGAACCCAGTCGCGCTCGGCGTCCA
>DATBBB010000532.1:0-8117 GCA_036271215.1 Kofleriaceae bacterium
TCCACGGCGGTCAGCTCATCGAGGAGCCGCCCGTCCTTGTCATAGGCATAGATCCGGAACCGCGCCGCCTGGCGCTTCACCCTGCCCCTGGCATCCTTGAAGCCGCCTGCCGGGCTCGGGACGATGCCCGGTGCTTCCGGACCGACGAAGTAGTCGTCCGGGCTGTTCCCGAGCCGCCCGATGCCGATTCCAGGATAGATCTTGCATGACGCAACCTTCGAGATATCCATGACAGTCCCTTCGCTCCCCTGTGTCGCGACCGATCGCCGTAGCTGCGATCACGTTGTCGGTGAATGGTAGTAGGTCAACTCCAGACGATGGCCGTCGGGATCATAGAAGAACAGCGTCCACGACACCCCTGTATCGTGCGGGGGGGCGATCATGCCTCTGTGTGCACCATGCGCGGGTTCGACAGTGTTTTCGCGCCACGCGGACATGGCGCTCGAGCGTAATACTGTCTAGGCGCTGCAACCCCGGTTTTCCTGACAAGAGAATGAAGTCTAAAGTCGTGCTCGAATGTCCGAGTGGGACAGGTTGCATCAGTCGCGTCAGTGTCGCGGCAGGCAGCGTCGCGGGCACAGTGTAGGCACACCCGCGAGGTCTGGATTCTGGCTGCCAGACCGCCGAGCCGGCACTGCACAAGATGGCAAATTTCGCCGGTTGGCAAACCGTCGAACGTGGTCTTTCTGATTCAGCGGTAATTCGGCGGTCATTGAACAACTGTGGAACGAGCGTCGATGATCAGGTCACCGTCGAGCTCGAATGACGTCTCGGATCTCATCCGTCATCTCGATGCGAGGGAGCCGTGGTTGCGTCCGGTGGTGTGGGCGTAGCCGACCTCGCGAATCGGAGCCCAGGAGTCGACCTGCTGCAGCGCTGGCCTGAGCAACGGGGGATGACCGACGACCCGCGCCGATCGAATCTTGGGGAAGGGGGCTCCTGACTGGCCGCGCTGGGGCGGGCAACCGAGCTGGGCCGCCAGCTTGCCGAGCGCCGCGTCCAGTACTTCGGTGGGCGGCGCCACCGGCCCCGCGCTCGGCAGCCTCTCGATACGAGAGAGAGATCCCTTACGGAGGCTACCGCGATCCGTAAGGGGAATTACATGATGATTCGATGTAGATTGGAGGGTATCTGAGCACATTGCCGAGATTTTTCGTGAAGTGCCATTCGACACCAGCCTCCTGGGCTACTGTACGCGCGATGAGGGCGGATGACGATGCACTGTCTGAGCATCTGTCCGCGCTTCCGGTATCGGACTTGGGGGCGAACGGCGACTACGACCCGAACAGCTCGCTGAGCCCGTCCACATTCGCCGAGCCTGCCGTGGCCGCCGGCCGTGTCGACGATCGTGCACAACCGCAGTTTGCAGGTCAGCAGCGCAACCGCCGGCGCTACAAGTTCCTCGGCGAGCATGGCCGCGGCGGCATCGGCCGCGTCCAGCGTGCGCACGATCGCGATCTCGGGCGCGACGTCGCGATCAAAGAGCTTTTGTCGCCTGGCACGGCGCACGAAGCGCGCTTTCTGCGCGAAGTCGAGATCACCGCGCGTCTCGAGCATCCGGGGATCGTCCCGGTGCACGAGGCCGGGCGGTGGCCCGATGGCACGCCGTTCTATGCCATGAAGCTGGTCTCGGGGCGGCCGCTGCGCGACCTGCTCGACCAGCACGTGACGCGCGAGGCTCGGCTCGATCTGCTGCATCACGTGATCGCGGTCGCCGATGCGATCGCCTATGCCCACCAGCGCCAGATCATCCACCGCGATCTCAAGCCGGCCAACATCATCGTCGGTGACTTCGGCGAGACCGTGGTGATCGACTGGGGGCTCGCCAAGGATCTCACGCGCAGCGACGAGCCGGCCGCCGGCAGCGGATCGCGGCGCGTCGATGCGAACGACGAGCTCACCGTCGACGGCGCGGTGCTCGGCACGCCCGCGTACATGGCGCCGGAGCAGAAGTACGGGCAGCCCGTCGACCAGCGTGCCGATGTGTACGCGATCGGCATGATGCTGTGGGAGTTGTGTTCGCTCCAGCGCGTGCCACCGGCGGAATCCAGGGTCCGTCGCCGCATGCTGCGCGCGGCAGACATCGACGGCGACCTCGCGACGATCATCGACAAGGCGCTGCAGTTCGACCCCGACCGACGCTATCCCGACGCAGGTGCGCTGGCCTCGGATCTCAAGGCGTTCAAGTCGGGTGCGCGGATCGCCGCGCGCAACTACTCGCTGCTCGCGCTGCTCGTGCACTGGACGCGCCACCACCGATCGCTTGCCCTGTTCATCGTCGCGGCGATCTTGCTCGGCCTCGTCGGCAACCTGCTGTACGTGCACAATGTCTCCGCCGCGCGTGATCGCGCCGACGCCTCGGGCGCCGCGGCCGCGCAAGCGCTCGACAAGCTGACGCTCAAAAACGCACAACTGTTGTTGGCGACCGATCCGTCGGCCTCGGTCGACGCGCTCGCGGACTACTACGGCACCGATCGCGCGCGCGCCGAGCAGATCCGCGCCGAGGCGCGTGCTCGCGGCGTCGCGACCCTGCGCGCGTTGCCCCACACCGAGGCGATCTTCTGGATCGAGGTCGCGCCCGATGACGCGATCCTGTCGCTGAGCCGCGACGGCACGATCACGCGCACCGCGCTCGATGGCACCACCACGGTATTGGTGCACGGCGTGTCGAAGATCGCGATTCCGGCCTACTCGGCAGCTCGCCAGCTCCTGGCCTATACCTGCGATCCCGCGGATATCTGCATGTTCGACCTCGCGCGCTCGCAGCGCATCGCGCCCGCCGCGCTGCACGATCTCCACCCGAGCAGTGTGGCGTTCTCGCCCGATGACCACGAGCTCGCGGTGATGTCACCCGAGCACGGTCTGCAGCTGTTCGACATCACCGAACCTGCGCATCCCGTGCTGCGCTTGGCGCGGCTCATCCCCGGCGGCAGCGACGTGACGTTCATCGATGACACGACGCCGGTCGTGCTCACCAGTCACGAGCTGGAGTTCTCGCCGATCACCGGCGAGCCGCGGCGCTTCGCCGCGCCCGGGTTCGCGGATTGGGCGACGAATCCGAGCGAGCATCAGCTCGTGTTTGCCGCCGAGTCTGGCCAAGCCTTACTGTTCGAGGACAGCCCACTCCGGCTCTCCGCGCAAGCCGAGCTGTGTCGGGGCCCGCTGGAGACCGTGCGGTTCATCGCCGGCCGACACGAACTGGCGTATGCCTGCCGGACGGGGGCGGTCGGGCTGTGGGATCCGAAGCGCGGGGTGATCACGGTGCGGGCGCAGCTCGATGGTCACACCGACGGGCTTGTCACCAGCCCCGCCGGTGACTATCTGTTCGCCGCCGGCGGCAATGGCACCATCATGGTGATCGATCTGCAGTCCGATCTCGTCACCTCCTACAAGGGGCATGAATTTCGGGTGATCACGCTCAGGCCGCCGAGCGCGGAGCATCCGTTTCTGATCACCGGCGATGTGCACGGCGGGCTGCGCATGTGGCCCTTGCCACCGCGCGTCGCGCGGGTCATCGCGACCTCGAGCTCGCAGTTTCAGTCGGCGATCAAGATCGCGGGTACCACGCTGGCGACGACCTGGATGAACACCATCACGGCCATCTCGTCCGCCGGGCACCAGGACCTCGCGCCGCACGAGATCTTCAATTCGGTGCTCGAGCACGCCGACACGGGCGGTGTGTTCACGGCCTACGGGCTCACCGATCTCGTCGAGGTGTGGTCGAGCGAGCCGATGCAGCGCACGCGGGTGATCGCCACCGGGCACGGCTCCATCACGCAGCTGGCGTTCATCGCCGGCAGCCATGACTTCGTGACCTCGGGCAACGACGGCCGACTGATCCGCTGGACCCCGGCGGGAGACAAGACCGTGCTCGCGCAGGTCGGGCAGCCGATCGATCGCTTTGTTTCGCTGCTCGGTGGTGACGCCGCGGTGTTCAGCACGACCGACGGCGCGCTATGGCGCACGATGGGCGATCACGGCGTGGCCGGCATCCGACCAGCCGGCATCCGGAGCAGCCGGCTGCTCGCGGTCCCCACCCTGCACACCATGTACGTGGGCTTCGCTGATGGTGAAGTCATCGCCGTCGACACCGCGTCCTGGCAGTCCCGGACGATCCTGCGCGCGGGCGGCGCGATCCAGGCCATCGATGTCACGCCGGATGCGCAGACCCTCGCCGTGGCGAGTAATGAGGGGCTCATTCACCTCGCACCGGCGCGGCTCGCTGGCGAGGTCGCATGGACCGAGCTGACCGAGCGCGTGAACTTTTTCGCATTCACCGCGGATGACTTGCTCGTGATGACCGGCATCGACGGCACGATCTGGATCTACTCGATCGCGGAGCGGCACTGGCTGTGTCTTCCGCTCGGGACTGTCAATCTCGGCAAGACCGCGCTGTCCGCCGATGGCCGCTCCGCGGTTGCCGTCGATCGCGGCGGTCGACTGATCAGTATTGATCTCGATGCCGCGCGCAGCTTACTCGGCATACCTCTCGTTCACCTCATGGAGACGGCCCATTTTCATTAATTAGCCTCGGCGCGGAATATCGTGTCTTGAAGCGGCCTATGTCGGCCGTGGCCAGCAACCCCTAGACCAGACAGGACTCTCGAACCATGAAGAAATCACAGAAGCAAGTTAACTCACTGCGCAAGCTGCGCCTTCAGCGCGAGGTCATCACGGAGCTCAAGCCGCCACAGCTCGCCCGGGTGGAGGGAGGCGAGGTGCTCAACCCTTCGGCGCCGCGATGCTCTGACTTCTAGATCGCGCTGCGCACGGCCATCAGCACTTCGACCGCGTCGGGCTGTCGTTCCCGCTGGTTTCGCACGCGGTCGCCATGTAAGCCGGCGAGTCGACTTCGATCACAGCGCGCTCGCCGACGACATCGTCTGTGATGCCGGCATGTGCCGCGGGCGCGATCGGTCTGGTAGCTTGCGTCTCATGCTTCCCCGATGGAATGGCTCGGCGCTGCTCGCCGCGTGCACACTCGCCGCGTGCGCCGCCCTGGTGGCGTGCGGTAGTGGTGACGACGGCATCGCCCCCAAGAAGGACGCAGGCATCGACACCGGCCCGCCGCCGCCCGACACGCTGTGCGGCAACGACACGGCGTATACTGGCGAGATCGTCGACTGGGATTCGACCGCCGCCAACTTCTGCGGCGTGTTCAAGGCAACGGTGACGGTGCGCGGCGATACAACGCGCACCAGCATGACCAACCCCAACGGCCGGTTCCAGCTGTGCCTCGCGCACCAGGCCGAGACCGTGCTCGAAGTGACGCCACCGGCCGACGCGAGCCAGTGCGCGTCGATGCCGGGCACGTACATGAAGAGCGGGATCATCATTCTCGAACAGTCGGTGGTGGACGCCGGGGCGCTCGCCAGCGCGCGGCTGATCACCGAGACCCGCCGGGCGACGATGTTCTCCGGTGGGCTGACGTACAGCGCCGGGCAAGCGCAGATCGTCGTGCACATCGTCGGCACGTCTCATCCGGTGACGTATTCGTCGGGTAACGTCAGCACCTTTCAGCAATTCAACGGCACGGCGTGGTCGGCGGTCGCCGGGCAAACCCCGACCACGGGCAATGACGTCCTGCTCCCGGGCGCCGATGTCTCGGGCGGCGCGGTCACCGTCACGGTCACCGGCGCCACGCCGGCCACGGTCATGCTGACGACCACGCCCGCAGCGACGGCGACCCTGGCGCCCGACAAGTTCACCTACATCACGGTCGCCGGCTCGTAGCGCTGGCAGGCCGGGCTGCACGCCGCCAGCGGACGACCACCGCCCGCAGCGCCGGGCGCGGGCGTTGCGCCAGGGCGCTAACGCACGGTCGGCTGCGTCGGGTGGACCGGCGGCACGCTGGCGAGCTGCAGCGCGAGCGATAGCTCGCCGTCGGCGGTCACCACGGCGCCGACCACGCGGGTGGTGAATGTCCGGCCGCCGATCGTCAGCTGGGTGCGCGCGGCGGCCTTGCGCGACTGGTCGACCGCACCGCGGATCAGCTGCTTGAGCCACAGCGCGACCTCGACGACCGGCGACGCCCGGGCGGTCTCGACCCACTGATCGTGCGTCGCGACCGCGATCTGATCCTGAGCGCCGGCGGGGCCAGCGGTGATCGACAGGGCAGGGCGCAGCCCGATCCGGAAGTACGAGCAGCCGCCGTGGTCCTGGAACACGTGGATCTTGAGCGGCCGCCGCGCGTCCTCGGCGACATAGTCGAGCCACGGCCGGAACTCGCCATCGGGCTTGGGCTTGAGGCCGCGTGTGTAGTGCTGCGGCAGCCGGCCGTGGTCGATCGCCCAGTTGGCGAGCTCGGCGGCGGTGCTGCCCGAGATCCGGACCGTGATGTCGTCGCCAGCGGGCGTGGCGGGCGTGGCGGGTGCGGCGGGCGCGGCGGGCGCGGCGGGCGCGGCGGGTGCAGCCGACGCAGGGCCGGCCGCAGCCGCGGGAGCCGCGGGAGCCGCGGGAGCCGCGACCAGCCCGCGGCGCACCGGCAAGTCGGTCGTCAGATCGATCGTCAACCGCTCGGTGGGCTCGGCGGTCGAGTGCAGCGCGAGCTTGGCGATCGGCAGCTCGGGCAGCTGGAGCCTCAGCTGGGTCAGCTCGCCGAGCCGGCGCAGCAGGGTCTTCTGCAGCGCCTCGTAGGCCGCGCCGGTCAGGTGCTCGCCGAGCATGCGGGCGGCGCGGTCGATCACGGCGCGCGGCACGTGATCGCGGACCGCCGGCGGCAGCCAGCGCGCGACCGCGTCGCCGAGCATCCGCTCCGCGTCACCGTCGAGCACCGGGCGCACCGCGAGCAGGTTGTCGGGGCCGAACCCGACGATCAGCGTCGTCGTCCCGTGATCGCGCACCAGGACCGGCGTCACCTCGGTCTCGATCGCGAGCGTGGTCACCGGCTGGCGATCGTCGTCGAGCTCGATCCGCAGCGCGAACCGCAGCCGGTCGTCGGCGGCCGGCCGGAGCTGGACCTCGCGGGCGACCGCGGTCAGCGCGTGGGCCCCGATCAGCGGCCCCACGGGATCCAGCGCGCCCAGCGGGCTCGAGTCCGGCATCCGGATCGGCACGGTGAGCGGTGGATCGCGGACCAGCTCGGTGAGCAGCGCGTTGGCGCGCGCGAGCGGGATCTGGATCTCGAGGTGCGGGCCCGGCGCCGTGGTCCGGTTCGCGAGCAGCTGCTGCTTGGCCGCGGCGACCTCGGGGCATCGCCCGCCGCAACCGGCGAGCCAGCCGGCGACGCCGACGGCGACCAGCAGCCGTACCGGGGGCGCGATCGCTGAGCCGAGCATTTCGCCGATCGGTTCGCCGATCGGGGCGCCAAACGCTGGGCCGATCATGCGGGCCGGCCGGCGCGCATCGCGTCGAGCTCGCCGGGATCGTGGGCGCAGAACACGTCGAGGTCGTCGTAGCTCTCGCGCAGCTGGCGCAGCGCCGCGGCCGAGGCCCGCCGCGCCGGGCCGTCGATCTGCATCATGCGCTCGAACGCGGCCAGCCCGATCGGGACGTGGCCGCCGTCGACCGAGCCGTGGTGGAAGTATGCGTCGCCGGCGTGGACCAGCCAGCGCTCGGCGGCGCGGACCAGGATCGCCGAGTGGCCGCGGGTGTGGCCGTGCATCGGCAGCAGGCCGACGTCGGCGTCGAGCCCGCGCAGCCGCTGGATCGCCGGCAGGCCGCGCCAGGTGTCGCCGTCCTCGCTGTAGACCTCCCAGCGCGGGCCATGCGCCCAGTGCGACGGGATGTAGCGCTGGCGCTCGAGCCGCTTGGTGCGCGCCATCGCCGCGGCATGCTCGCGGGCGTGGAGGTGGATGCGCGCGGCCGGGAAGTCGCCGAGCCCGCCGGCGTGGTCGAGGTCGAGGTGGGTGACGACGATGTGGCGGACGTCGGCCGGATCGAAGCCGAGCGCGGTGATCTGCGCGATCGCGGTCTCGTCGGGCGACATCACCGGGGCGCAGATCGCGCGAAACGACCGCGCGATCCGGGTCTGGCCGGCGACGTCGCGGGTGCCGAACCCGGTGTCGATCAGGACCAGGCCGTCGCGCTCGGTCTCGAGCAGCAGGCAGTGCGCGACGAGCTTGCCGCGGCCCAGGCCGTGCTGGCCGAGCAGGAACCCGGCGACGGGGCACATCGTG
>DATBBB010000533.1:0-55546 GCA_036271215.1 Kofleriaceae bacterium
CTTGGTGGCCGCCGCGATCACCGATCTCGGATCGATCAGCGATGTCCAACGCGAAATAACTCGGCCAGGACCGTCAGGGCGGTCGTTAAGATCAAGCGTTGCCAGGCGACCTGACCGCGTTCGGCCTCCCTGGGCAGTTCACATCTCCTGTGTCGGTCGTATCGCCGCCAGCCACCTGGACGAGTTCAATGCGCTCCAGCGTTCTTAGCGTCTCACGGCGTACGACGAGCTTGCGTTGGATGAGCTTCTTCATTTCGACACGATACCGGGCTTGGTGGCCGCCGCGATCACCGATCTCCGATCAGCGATCACCCAACGCGAATTTTCTCGGCCAGGACCGTCAGAACGGTCGCTAGATCAAGCGTTGCCAGGCGACCTGTTCACATGCGGCGTAGCAGTTGGACATTCTACGGCGCCTGTGAAGGTCGTGTCGCCGCCGCCAGCTACTTGGGCAAGCACGACGCGCTCCAGCGTTCTTAGCGTCTCACGGCGCACGACGAGCTTGCGTTGGATGAGCTTCTTCATTTCGACACGATACCGGACTTGGTGGCCGCCGCGATCACCGATCTCGGATCGATCAGCGATGTCCAACGCGAAATAACTCGGCCAGGACCGTCAGGGCGGTCGTTAAGATCAAGCGTTGCCAGGCGACCTGACCGCGTTCGGCCTACCAGTTGGACAGTTCACATCTCCTGTGTCCGTCGTGTCGCCGCCAGCCACCTGGATGAGCTCGACGCGCTCCAGCGTTCTTAGCGTTTCACGGCGGAGGACGAGCTTGCGTTGGATGAGCTTCTTCATTTCGACACGTTAGCGGGTTTGGTGGCCGTCGCGATCACTGATCTCGGATCAGCGATGGCCCAACGCGAAATTTCTCCAGAAAAACTGCGAGTTACGATGTCGTTCCCCTCCCAATGAAGCCCCATGACGGACGAGCGATGCACAGGCAACGTCCAGACCTGCCGTCCGCTTTCCTTGCTCCAAACGTGCAGCGCGCTATCGCCACATCCACCGACCACGAAGTTCCTATCTGGGCTCAGCACAGCATCGGAAACGGCAACGGAATGACTGCCACGATACGTCCTGTTCAGCCGGCCGTCAGCTCCCCATAGCCGCGCCGTTCCGTCGCTACCTGCGGAGAGGATCTCGTCATCATCCAAGAAACGTGCGCCAAACACCTGTCCGCGATGGCCCTCGAGTTCGCGAACCAGCTGGTAATGCTCGAGGTCCCACAACGCGGGCTGCGTGGGCTTGCCGTTCGCGCTGCCGCGGCGCTTCGGTAGCGTGATCAATCTGCGGCCGTCGGACGAGAACCGCAGCGACATGACGCGATTCGGCGCGACGAGTGTCGTCAAGATCGTAGCATGCTCACTGGCGAAGACGCGGAGTTGTCTGTCGTCGTAGGCAACCACGATCCGACCATCCGGATCGAAACCCACGGCATCGACCCCGCTGGGCGCATCGGGCATCGCGAGGGAGCGCGCTCCGTCGTGCGTGAGCAGCACGCGTCCGTATACGTCGCCGCTCACCAGGTCGTGTCCACGACCGGCAAAGGCTACGGCGCTGACCGCGGCATCGTGCGAGACGAGTCCTACGCGCCGAGCACCCGGTAGCTCATAGATCTCCACGGTGTTGCCGTGCGCGATCGCGGCGAGATCTCCTGCTTCGGAAACGGCAGGGAACGCGAACCTTTCGTCACCCTCGATGGGGGTAACCGCCGGCAGCTGGGCGACCATGCTCTGCGTTGCGGTGTCCCAGATCCGGGTCGGCAAGCCCTCGCACGCAATAGCGACGAACCGGCGGTCAAGCTCGGGGCTGCTTCTGCAATCGGAGTTGGCCCCCGGGACGCTCCATCGCAGATAGGAAGGATGTGCATCCCAGAGCCGAGCCGTACCATCCCACGACGCGCCAACGACATGGCTTGCGTCCTGGTCGAAGTGCGCCACTCGCACGAGACTGTCCGGCCCCTCGAGCGCCGCAACTGGCATGCCCAGCGTCACATCAGCGACGACGACGGAGCCATCAGCACCAGCCGCCAGCAAGCGCTTGGACGTCTTGTCGAACTCCAGGGAGAGCGGCTTGGTATGTCGCGCGTTGAGCTGGCTCTGCAACGCGCCTGATGAGACGAGCCAGATTTGCTCTGCGCCGTCGAAGCTCGCCGTTGCCGCCAGCTTCCCATCCGGCGAGAACGCCACCCGCTCGACCGAGTCGCCGACCTCCCGAAGATGCCGGGTCCGCTTGCCCGTGGCGATGTCCCAGATCGAAGCATCGCCTCGCAAGTTGCCGGTGATCAGGCGAGTACCCGTCGCGTCAAAGGCGAAGTGATGCACGTTGGGCATGGTGCGCACCGGAGCCCACGTCCTGGTGTCAAAGATGTGTGCAACGTCAGGCCCGATCGAAGCAAGCCACCTGCCGTCGGGACTGAACACGAGCCCGGGATACAGCGAGCCGCCGTTCGGGAGGTCAGCCAGCATCGCACCGGTGCTCGCGTCCCAGACATGGATTGCCTCTCCGCCCGCATCGAGAGCGGCGATCCGCTTGCCGTCCGGTGTGACCGCGACCAGGTAGTACCTCGGCTTCTTGGCGCGGCCGTGCAGGGAGCGAACAGGCGCGCCAGTGACCGCGTCCCAGATGCCCACGGTGCCATCGCCGCCCGCGGTAACAATCAGGTTGCCATTGGGAGTGTACGTCGCGTCGTAGACGGTATCTCCGCTATGGGTGAGCGTGAACAGGCGCTGATGGTTTGCCGCGTCCCACACGACGGCGCCCTGGTCATCGGTGGTCACGATGCGATGTCCGGTAGGATCGAAGCTCGCGGACCACATGCGGCCGCCGATGGCGGGGAAGACCGCCAACTCGGCGAGCTGCGGCTCCAGGCTGCGCGCGAACATAAATTCAACCTCGGGCGAGCTTTGGTCGCGGCTGTACGCAATCGCGAGGTGCGCTCGCGCCTCGGGCATGTCGTCGTGGATCGCCTGGCGGCCTTGTTCGGTCTCGGCCTGCGTCACCAGCTGCTCGGCGGACCGCGCTTGTTGCTGAGACATCCGTGCCTGGTCCTGCGCAATACGTACTTCGTTCTGAAGGATCTGCGCTTGGGCTTCCGCGATCCGAGCGTTCTTTTCAGAGCGGTACAAAACCAAGCAGAGCACTGCAGCCACCGTGAGCGCTCCGAGAGCTCGCCAAAGCCAGATCATGCGCTGGGCGCGATTTCGGCTGGCCGCGATGAAGTTCGATTCCAGCTCGCCGAGCACGAGCGTGCGCGCGCGAAGCGCCCAGCGCTCGAACCTTGCGAGGACATCCCGGCCCCACAGAAGGCCACGGGCACGACCGCCAGCTGCCCATTGCTGCGCCGATGCACGAAGCTGTTGCCGAGGGCACGCTGCCAGTCCAGCGCGCAGCTCAGCGACAAATTCGAGTACGCTTCCAGGACGATCGCTGGGCAACTTGGCGAGTCCACGGCGCAGGATGCGGTCGATATCAGCGAGGTCGCCGCCCAGCGCTGGGACCTCGGCCTTGAGATGCTGACGTCGATATTCGTTCCTCGTCCTGCCGGTGAACGGGCGGCGTCCAGCCAACACTTCATACGCGACGACTGCAAGCGAGTAGATATCGGAGGCCGGGCCAACCGCGCTGGGATTGCTCCATTGCTCGGGGGACATATACGGCCACGAGCCCATGACCATGCCGGGCCACGTCAAGCGGCGGCGTCCAGCGGGAACGGATGCCGCCGGATCGCTATCGGTGTTGGTGTCCGCAGCGGCTCGGATCGCGCGCGTTTCGATGGGCGCGGTGCCTTCTCCAAGCGAGCCCCCTGGCCAGGGCAACCATGGTGCGCCCGGCGGACCTTTGGCGATCCCGAAATCGAGCAGCGTCGCCAGTATCTCGTCATCTCGCACGGTCACCATGACGTTTTCAGGCTTCAGATCGCGATGCACGATCCCTTGCTCGTGTGCATCGGCTAAGACTTGGGCGATACGCTCGAGGAGCGGGACGAGTTTCTCAAGCAGCATCGGCCCGTGCGTCTTCAGGTGCGATCGAAGCGTCACACCCGGGATCCATCGCATGGCGATCCACGCCACGCCGTCAGGCTCGACACCATACGAGTAGATGTGCGTCGTATCCGAGTGCTTGACCTGGGAGGTGAGCTGCGCTTCCAGCAGGAATCGCTTCTGCTCGACATCACTGGCACTGCGGTTCATGTGCAGTACCTTGACCGCTACCTCGCGCTTGAGGACCAGCTGCTCGCCGCGGTACACGGTGGCAAACCCACCCGCGCCGACCTTCTCGAGCAGAACATACTCGCCCAGCTTGCGCCCCGAAAGGTTCATGGCGGGCGCCAGCCTAGGACGCGCGGCATCTTGCTGCATCCTCGCCGCGTGCAGCAAGATGCCGCGGACGCAGACTTGACGAGATGCGTCGTGCGCGTGCTCGTCGTCCGAGCTTCCGCGCCGAGGTATTGACCGCTCCACCGCCTCGGAGACACAGTCGCAGGCTGCGCCATTAGCCGCAGTCGCTGAGCGATCAGCCGCAGTGGTGCTTCATCAGCGCGATGATCTTGTGGGCCTGCGGGATCACGTCGGGCGGATCGATCTCGAGTGACAGCTGGGTATAGGTGTCCTCGCCGTCGAACACGCTGATGTCGCCGAGGCTGCACCGCGGCAGCGGGACCAGCCGCTTGGCGACCTTGGCGTGCTCGGAGTCGTAGGCGTCGAGCCGGGCGCGCTCGTCGGGGTTGGCCGGCAGCGGGCGGCCCTTGCTGTGGTGGATCGCGTCGATCCGGTACTTGGCGCCGAGCGCGCGCAGATCGCCCGCGGTCCTGGCGTTGGCGGCCCGGGCTGCCGCCAGCTGCTTGGCCGTCCACCGCGGCTCGAGGTGATAGCGCAGCTCGAGGGTGATCAGCGGGCCACCGCCCGGCGGCGTGGCCGGCTTGGCCGGCGCCGCGGTGGTCGAGTTGGGCCCGGACCCGAGCCCGAGCCCGGGCGAGATCGGCTCCGGCGCCGGGTTGTCGTGGCGCACGCCGGTGACGTAGCAGGGCTTGTCGTGGCGGAACACCAGCTCCGAGCCGGTGGCGAGCATGGTCCAGCCGGGCGGCAGGGCCTTCTCGAGCGGATCGAACGGCGTGTGGGCGGCGACCGGCTCGGTGGCCGATGGCTCCGCGACCGGCTGCCCGGCCGCGCCGCGCGCGACGAGCAGGATCACGATCGGCCCAAGCAGGCGCGCCATATCGATCAGCTTGCCACGCAAGCTGATAAGGTGCCGCGCGCGATGTGGTCAGAAATCGTCGCGATCTATCGATCGTCGAAGAAGCAGCGCGACATCAACTGGTTCACCGAGTGGATCGCGCGTCCACCGGCGGCGATCGTCGTCTACGCGCTGCGCGCCACGCCGATCACGCCGAACCAGGTGACGTTCCTGTCGGCCGCGATCGCCGCCGGGGCGTGCGCCCTGTTCGCACTGCTGCCGGGGTATTACGCCCTGGTCGCGGCAGCGCTGGTGTTCGAGCTGTCGTTCGTGCTCGATTGCGCCGACGGCCAGCTGGCGCGGCTGCGCAAGAAGGCGTCGCCGCTGGGCCACCTGCTCGACTTCCTGATGGACGAGCTCAAGGCGATGCTGCTGTTCGGCGCGGTCGCGGTGCGGCTGTGGCGCGAGACCGGCAACGAGCAGATCCTGATCGTCGGGATCGCGGGGCTGTTCTGCCTGGCGTCGGGGATCTCGCTGACGTCGTTCATGCGGCGGCCCGAGTACGGCGCCAAGCCGCCGACCGCCGACGGCCAGCCCGCCGAGGTCGGCAAGCGGCGCGGGCCGGTCGGCATGGTGCTGAACGCGATCGAGTGGGGCGCGCGGATCGTCGTCCACTACCCGCAGTACCTGTGGCTGTGCGCGCTGGCCAACCGGATGGACATCTACTTCTGGGCGTACGCCGCGGTCAACGCGCTGTACCTGGCGAAGAGCTTCGCGGCGATCATGCTCCGGCTCGGCCGGTTCGACCGCGCCCCGGTAGCAGCCCTCGCGACCGCGCCGGTGGCACCGGTTGCGGCGCCGGCGGCCCCGCAGCCCCCCGAGGCCCCGTGACGATCACCCGCGCGATCCTGATCGCCGCCGGGCGCGGCAGGCGGCTCGGGGCGCACACCGACGAGGTCCCCAAGTGCATGGTGCCGGTCGGCAAAAAGCCGATCCTCGGCTGGATCTGGGACGCGTTCCGCTCGGCGGGGATCGAGGAGCTGGTCGTGATCCGCGGCTACCGCGGCGACGTGCTCGAGGGCTTCGTGCGCGGGCTCGCGCCGCGGGTCGAGCTCGTCGACAACCCCGCGTGGCAGACCAACAACGTGCTGCTGTCGCTGGCGTGCGCCCGCGCCCACCTCGATCGGCCGTGCCTGATCTCGTACAGCGACATCATCTTCACGCCCGCGGTCGCGCAGGCGGCGGTGGCGTCGCCGGCCGAGCTCGCGCTGGTGATCGACCGCGAGTTCCGCTCGATCTACGACGGCCGCACCGAGCACCCGCTCGACGAGGGCGAGGTCGCCGACCTGTTGCCCGACGGATCGGTCGCGCGGGTCGGCAAGCGCGCGCTGCCGCCCGCCGAGGCGATCGGTGAGTTCATCGGCCTGACCAAGCTCGGCGCCCGCGGCGTGACGATCGTGGCGCGGACGCTCGACGCCCTCGCCCGCCGCTACGACGGCCGGGACGGCGCGCCGTTCCAGCGCGCGGCGAGCTATCGCAACGCCTACCTGACCGATCTGTGGCAAGAGCTGATCGACACCGGCATCCAGCTCGATCCGGTGCTAATCCAGGGCCAATGGCGCGAGATCGATACCGCACAGGATCTCGACCGCGCGCGCGAGCTGGTAGAATCCTCCCCGGGGGAATGGTCATGAAGCGATTCCTATTCGTCGTCGCAGCGATCTCGGGCCTCGCCAGCGTGGGGGCGTGTGACAAGCCCACCCCGGACGATTGCCGGCTGGCGCTCGAGAACATCCAGAAGCTGATGGGCACCGCGTCGCCCGATCACAGCGCCGACTCGCTCGCCACCGAGATCCGGAGCTGTCGGGGCGGATCGAGCAAGGAGTCGGTCCAGTGCGCGACCAAGGCCAACACGCTCGAGGAGCTCAAGGCCTGCAAGTTCATGGCGCCCCGGAGTGACTCCAAGAGCGACTCGAAGAGCGATCCCAAGAGCGACTCGAAGAGCGACTCGAAGAGCGCCCCCAAGAGCGACTCCAAGTAGTGCGGTGCGCCGGCGGCCGGCTCGGCTGGATCGTCGCGGCCAGGATCGGTGCGGCCGGCGCCGGGGTCGGAATCGTCGCCGGAGCCGCGGGCACTGCCCACGCCGGCCCGCTGGCGGCGATCGCGCCGGCGGCCACGGATGACGCGCGCCGGGCGATCGTCGTCGGGACCGGCGGCGAGGTCTACGAGCCCGACGGCAAGGGCGCCTGGGTCCACCGGTTGCCGAGCACCACGGCCGAGCCGGTGGTCGCCGCCGGCCGCGCGGGCGAGGTCGTCGTGGCGATCGGCGACGGCGTGGTGTACCGGCTCGCCGGCAACGGCTGGTCGGCGATCCGGCTGGTCCAGCACGGCAAGGCGATCCTCGGCGCCGGGCGCGCGCTGGCGGCGGTCGGGCGCCAGGTGTTCGTGCTCGATCAGCTGACCAAGGGCGAGCCGACCCGGCTGGTGACCGCGCCGGCCAACGTCGTCGCGATCAGCGCCGGCGCCAAGGCGGCGATCATCGCGACCGACGCCGCCGCGTTCCGGCTCGAGACCGGCGGCACCAAGCCGGGCAAGCTGGTCGCGCTGCCCGGCGCGCCGCGCCATCTGCGCCTGGTCAGCGACCGCTGGGCGATCACCGATCGCGGTGCGCTCGAGCTGCCGGCAGGCAAGCTGACCCGGTGGCCGACCGGCCTGGCGATCGGCGTCGCCGCGACGACCGCCGACGAGGCGCTGGTCGCGATCGGCTCGACCCACGCGGGCCTCGAGCTGGTGACCTTGCGCGCCGGCACGCTGGCGCGCGATCCGCTCGGGGTCACGCTCGCCCCGGGGGTCACCGCGGTCGGGTTAGTCGCCGATCGCGGCGGGCGCGCCGTGGTCGCGCTGTCGGACGGCCGGCTCGCGCTGCGCGACAAGGCGGGCTGGACCACGACCGAGGTCAGCGACGCGGCGGCCGCCGAGCACCCGGGTGCTGGCCCGGCGAGCTCGCCGTAGCACAGCGCGGCGCGCGGGGGTGTCAAGACCAGTCCCGGCACCGGTCCCGATCTCGGCTCCGATCCCGATCCGGGCACTGGCCCCGGCGCCGTCAGGGCGACGTCACCGGGAACATCAGCGACAGGTCGACCGCCGCGGGGTGGCCGGGCGCCGGGAACGGCAGGGTGTGCGCGACGATGCCGAGGCAGCGATCGAGGAATCGCGAGTCGGTGTCGCTGCGGCTCGCGGTCACCTTGCCGGCGGCATCGAGCTCGACGTGGAGCTGGACCTTGCCCGAGCTCGGCGCCGGGTCGATCTTGTGCGAGCGCGCCCAGCAGCCCAGGAACCCCGGCTCGCCGGCGTTCATCGCCTGGACCACGACCGAGCTGGGCAGCGTGACCATCCGCACCGGGGCGGCCTCGGGCGGCTTCACCGGCACGCGGACCGGCGGGGCCTCGCGCTTGCCGGCCGTGGTCTCCGACGGGGTGCTCGGCCCGGGCGGGATCGCCGGTCCCGGGGACCGCGGCGGGCCCGGCAGGTCAGGCGAGATCGGCGCCCGCGGGGCGAGCGGGGCCGGTCGCGCCGGCGGCCCGGCCGGGTTGGCCGGGTTCGCCGGGTTCGCCGGGTTGGCCGGGTTCGCTGGGTTGGCCGGGTTTGGATGAAAGGGTCCGAACGGCGCGAGCGGGGCCAGCGGCGCGAACGGCGTGCGCGGCGCCTCGGCGGTCGGGCCCAGCGAGCGGGTCCCCACGACCGGCGCGACCGGCGACAACGGGGTCGTGGTCACCAGCGTGGTCGTCACCGGCGCCCCGGACGAGCTGGCCGGCACGACCAGCGGCCGGTCATCGCCGCGCTCCTGGGCCGCCGCGACCCCACAAAGGCTCGCGACCGCCGCGAAGACCCCGAACAGGGCCGGCAGCGCGGCGAGTCGTCGCGCCTCCGCGCCGGACCGCATCTGCAAAGTCTCACATGGATCGAGCTATGACGCACGGCTTGCCAGGTGGGCCTACGTGCGCGGCCATTGTCGGACAGGCGGATTGGTTGCCTCGACGAGGCCGGACGGCTACCGTGCTGTCTAGCGATGGCTCCGCACGTCTTGGTCGCTGACGACGATGCCTGGATCTTGCGCATGGTTGCCACCGTGCTCGAGAAACGCGGGTACAGCGTCGAGACTGCCGCCGATGGCGACGAGGCGCTGCAGCGCGCGCTGGCGCGGACGCCCGACCTGCTGATCACCGACGTGATGATGCCCAAGATGGACGGCTGGTCGCTGGTCCGCCAGCTGCGCTCGCACTCCGATCTGGCGATGTTGCCGGTGATCTTCCTCACGGCGCTGTCGTCGGAGGACGATCGGATCCGCGGGTTCCGGCTCGGCGCCGACGACTACGTCACCAAGCCGTTCCGGTTCGAGGAGCTCGATCTGCGGGTCGCCAAGACCCTGCGCCGGTCCCAGAACACGGTGCAGGAGACCCGCGAGCAGCTCGGCGGCTCGGGGCTGCGCGGCGATCTGTCGCAGGTCGGCCTGTCGTCGCTCCTGATCCTGATCGAGATGGAGCGCAAGACCGGCCTGTTACAGCTCCGCGTGCCGAACGGCCCGTCGGCCCAGATCCTGGTCCGCGATGGCCGGGTCGTCCACGCCCGGCTCGATGACGCCGAGGAGCCGGTCGACGCCGAGTGCGTCTATTACCTCCTGACCTGGGGCGCCGGCGAGTTCGAGTTCGTGGTGTGCCTGGTCGAGGGCTCGGATCGCGTCAACGTCTCGACGACGCACCTCCTGATGGAGGGCGCGCGCCTGATGGACGAGTCGCGCGAGCCCGCGCTCGCCCGGCCGGTCGCAACGATCCCGCCGCTCGACGATACGACCGACGAAGCGCTGTAGCCCGGCTGATCCCGATCATTTCTCGATCACCTGAGCCCTGAGCCTCGTACCTCGGTCGGCGTCGGCGCTCCAAGCGGACGCGATCGCGGGAAGCTCCGGCCATCGGTGCGCGTAGCCGCCGTCCGCCGCGCCCGGCGGCTTCAGCCGGTGCTCCGGCCGTGGCTCCGGCGACTCCGGC
Source organism: Kofleriaceae bacterium (assembly GCA_036271215.1). Classification (GTDB taxonomy): domain Bacteria; phylum Myxococcota_A; class Polyangia; order Haliangiales; family Haliangiaceae; genus JABFXX01. The sequence continues at coordinate 10,224 of DATBBB010000533.1, forward strand.
ACAACGGGCTCAACGGGCTCCGGCCGTGGAGCCGGCACAACGCGCCGGTAGCTTCCCGTATTTCTTGCGGCGTTACAAAAATGCGCAAAGCGCGCAAAAGCGATCATCAAGAGTGCTCGGTTGTAACAATGACAATCTCGAGGTTGAGCAACTTTTGCTCGCGCGACACCGCACAGCTCCGGCGGGCGATCCGCCGGCGCCATCTACGCCGGATCTCCGACGAGGATTCCGGTCATGTTTGTAACGCGTCCGTGCGCGCGCACATGCAAACAGAAGTGGGCGCCAGCCGCGGGCCTCGAGTCTCCATATCAGATTAGCTGTCTCGAGTCATCATTACTAGTTATCCGACATCCACCCATGGCATGGCCACTGCAGTTGCCATCGACATCTTTCAATCGAAATCGGAGCCCGCCATGAAATCCCTGCTCAAGCTCGCCCTCGTGTTCGGAACCCTCGCCACCCCCATGCTCGCGTCCGCCAAGGTCAAGCCCGAGGTCGCGTCTGCCAAGCAAGACCTCGCGCACGACAAGAAGGCGGTCGCCGGCGACAAGCAGAACGTCGCCGCCGACAAGGCCGCGACCGGCGCCGACAAGCGCGCGACCGGCGCCGACAAGCGCGCGGTCGGCGAGGACAAGCGTGCGGTCGGCAGCGAGAAGAAGATCGCCGCCGATCAGAAGGACGCCGCGAAGAATGACAAGGCGGCCACCAAGCGCCAGAACGACGTGGCCAGGCAGCAGGGCGACATCGCGACCGACAAGAAGGCGGTCGCGAAGAACCACGAGACCATCGGGGCCGACAAGAAGAAGATCGGCCAGGACAAGCAGGGCATCGCGGCCGACAAGAAGGCGGTCGGGGCCGACAAGAAGGCGGTCGCGGGCCAGAAGGGCGAGATCGGGCTCGACCGCAAGGACGCCACGCAGCAGAACCGCGCCGCCGGTCGCGATCACAAGGCCGGCGATGCCGTGGGCACCAAGCTCCACGCCGGCAACGCCGCCAACGACCAGAAGGACATCACCAAGGACCGCACCAAGATCGCCGGCGAGCGCAAGGATGCCGCGGGCCACCAGCAGGACGCCGCCAAGGACAAGAAGGACATCACCGCGAACCGCAAGGACATCGCGCAGAACCGCAAGGCAGCCGGCGCCGAGAACAAGGACATCGCCGCCGATCGCAAGACCGCGACCGCCGACCGCAAGGCCGCAGCGAACGACAAGCACGCGGCGTCCACCGATCGCAAGGACGTCGCGCAGCAGCGCAGCGAGGCGAGCGCCGACCGCAAGGCCGCGACCGCCGATCGCAAGGAATCGACCGCCGATCGCAAGGAAGCCGCCACGGACCGCCGGGCGGCCCGCGCGGATCGGAAGCACTGAGCATCGCGATGCACGGCTGGCGGGTCATCAAGGTCGGCTGGGTCGGCTGGGTCGGCTGGGTCGGCTGGGTCAGCTGGGTCGTCGGGGGCCTCGTGGTCCTCGGGCCCGGGGTCGTCGCGCCCGGCGCGGCGCGCGCCGGCGGCGTGGTCGAGGAGGTCGGTGCGGGCAGCGTGCCGGCGACCGCGACCACGCCGGGCTCGCGATGGCTCAACGACAAGCTGGCCGGGATGTGGGACGCCAACGAGCACTGGCAGCTCCGGCTCGATCTGTCGTCGACCCGGATGTACGATGACGACACGACCACCGCGCGCGGCGACGTCTACCTCGCGGCGCTGGCGGCGACCTACGCGCCCGACGACCACTGGACGGTGCGGCTGTCCGGCGCCTGGTCGCCCGAGTCGTCGACCCACGCGACCGTCGCGGTCGACGCCGCGGGGCTGTTCGCCGGCGCGATGCAGGCCGACGCCCAGCTGCGCGCGGCGTCGCAGTCGCTGACCGCCGGCGCCGGGCTCGACTACGACAGCGCCGGCGAGGGCGTCCACACGGTCAGCGCGTCGCTGTCGGTCGCCGCGACCTACGTCAGCTCGCAGCAGCAGATCACCGGCATCGCAGATCCGAGCGGCGAGATGCTCGACGCCCAGGGTGTGCGCGTCCGCTGCCAGCAGGTCACCTGCAGCGGTGACGTCACCGGCGCGCTGTCGCCACAGTGGGTCCAGCTCGGCCAGTTCACGCTCGGCGCGAGCGTGAACGACACCGTCGACACCGACACCGACCTGTCGCTCGACGTGTCGTACTACCTGTACGACAAGGACCCGATGCAGCTCGGCTACTTCGCGCTCGCGTCGACCGGGCTCGGCACGCTCGGCAGCGCGACCGGGGTGGCGCCGCTGCGCGATGCCGTGACCCCGAGCGTCAGCCACCGCTGGGGCAACCTCGGGGCGAGCGCGAACCTGTCGTACATCGACTATGTCGATGGCCAGGGCTTCGACGTCAGCGCCGGGCTGCGCATGCAGTACAAGATCGCGTTCACCGACTCGCAGCGGCTCAAGCTGTACACCAAGCTCGGGGCCGGCCTGCACCTCGATGCCGGCGCCGCGCCGACCCAGTCGATCTCGGCCGGGCTCGGCGCCCAGTACTCGTGGTAGCTCGTGGTAGCTCGTGGTAGCTCGTGGTAGCTCGTGGTAGCTCGTGGTAGCTCGTGGTAGCTCCGGCCGGGCCCGCGCTACTTGCCGTCGAGCGCGCGGTCCTCGCGGCCAGCCCGCTTGTGGGCCGGATCGCGCCGGGCCGGCGGCTGCTTGGCCGGCGAGTCCTTCTTGGCCTGATCGATCCCCAGGCCGGCGAGCTTCTTGCGCAGCGTGTTGCGGTTGAGGCCGAGGATCTCGGCGGCCTTGAGCTGGTTGCCGCCGGTGTGGGCGAGCACGAGGTCGAACAGCGGCCGCTCGACCCGGGCGAGCACCTTGTCGTAGAGGTCGTGCACCGGGTAGCCGTCGATCCGCGCGAGCAGCCCGGACAGCTTGCCCTTGACCATCTCCTCGAACGCGAGATCCTCGAGCGGGACCCGCTCGGCGACCACCGGCAGGACCTCATCGACGTCGCCGGCCTCGAGCTTGGAGCGCGTCACCCGCACGACCAGCCGGCGCGCGATCGACTTGAGCTCGGCGACGTTGCCCGGCCACGGGTACGCGGCGAGCCGGGCGGTCGCGCGGCTCGACACCGTGGGCTTGGACCGCCCGATCTCGGCGGCGTAGTGCCGGATCCAGCGCTCGAACAGCTCCGGCAGATCCTCGCGGCGATCGCGCAGTGGCGGGACCTCGATCCGGCGCGCCGCGAACAGCTGGTACAGCTCGGGCGAGACGATCGACGCATCGACCGCGCGCTCGAGATCGAAGTCGGCGGTCGCCACGACCTGGACGTCGAACACTTCCACGCCTTCACGCCCGCCGCGGCGGTCGCGGATCGCGCGGCGCAAGGTCCGCTGCGAGCTCGCCGACAGGTCGCTGACGTCCTTGACCAGCAAGGTCCCACCGCTCGCCGAGCGCAGCGCGCGCCGGGCCCGCTCACAGGCGTCCGGGGCGTCCGGGGCGTCGTCGGCGTCGCGCGCCCCCGGCGGGCTCGGCGCGTCCTCGAACGTCGGGCGCACCGCGACGAACCGGCTCGCGCACCGCGGGCCGCGGCGGTGCAGCACGCGCGCGACCAGCTCGCGGCCGGTGCCGTGCTCGCCGCAGATCAGCACCGGCGCGTCGCCGTCGGCGTAGCGCTCGACCGCGGTCATCACCGCGCGCATGGCGGGACTTTCGGCGACCAGGAAGTCGTCCGCCTTCAGCGTGGGGCGCAGCATCTACGCGGCCTCGTCCCCGACGAAGCCCGCGTCCATGTCGCCGCGCTCGCTCTCGGGCCCCAGGCCCAGCCGGTGCTGGCGCTCGATCAGCTGCGCGAAGTAGTCCTCGACCAGCGCGCGCGCCGCCGCGATGTCCGGCGCCTCCCAGACCCGCAGCCGCAGCGCGTTACAGCCGTACAGCCCGCGCGCGTACCACGCGCACGACTTGCGGACCTCGTGCAGCATGCGCGGCCCGGACTTGAGGGTCTCGATCAGATCGACGTGGCGGCGGAACACGGTCAGCCGCTCGGCGATCCCCGGCGGCCCCGGATCCGGGCGGCCGGCGGTGACCTCGGCGAGCCGCGCGAACAGCCACGGGTTGCCGAGCGCGCCGCGGCCGATCATCACGGCGTCACACCCGGTCTGGTCGCGCAGCCGCAGGTAGCCCTCGATGTCGATCACGTCGCCGTTGCCGACCAGCGGGATGTGCGCCGGCAGCGCGTCGCGCACGCGCCGGATGATCTGCGGATCGCTCTTGCCGGAGAACCCCTGGGTCCGGGTCCGGCCGTGCACCGTGATCATCTGCGCGCCGGCCTCGACCATCGCGCACGCGAACTCCGGAGCGTTGAGGTTGTCCTGGTTCCAGCCCGCGCGGTGCTTGACCGTGACCGGCACGCTCGCCGGCACCGCGGCGACCACCGTGCGCACCAGATCCTGGGCGATCGCCGGTTCGCGCATCAGCGCCGAGCCGCACTCGCCCGCGACCACGCGCTTGGCCGGGCAGCCCATGTTGATGTCGACCAGCGACGCGCCGATCGCCACCGCCATGCGCGCGGCGGCGTCCATCGCGGCCGGCTCGCGGCCGAAGATCTGGACGCCGAACTTGCGGCCGCCGAGCGACGCGGTGAGCTTGCCGCAGGTCCTGGGATCGCCGACCGCGAGCGCGTGCGCCGAGAGGAACTCGGTGATCGTGAACCCGACGCCGAACTCCTCGCACACCGTGCGGAACGGCAGATCGGTGACGGCGGCCATCGGCGCGAGCAGTACCGGCACGTCGACGACGAGATCTCCGATCCGCATCACCGGCACCTATACAGTGAAACACGTGGCATGAAAACCCCGAACCTCGCGCGGTCGCGAGACACGTCGTTGCGGCCGGCAAACGTCACAGCGCGGGTTGGAGCATCGCGTCAACCGACCGGCGCTCACTTGAGCAGCGCTTCGACTTCGTCCTGAGGCGGGGTCGTGACCTCGGGGCCCGACGGCGCCAGGTACACCGAGACCTCGGCACGCACGCCGAACTGGCCGGGGAAGTACAGCCCGGGGCCCACGGTGAACCCGGTGCCGGGGGTCAGGATCCGCGAGTCCTTGACCTCGAAGTCGTCGAGGTCGGCGCCGCCGCCCTGCAGGTCGTTGTCGATCGAGTGGCCGGTGCGGTGCAGGACGCGGCCGGCGAGCCCCGACTTCTTGATGAACGAGCGGGTCACGTCGTCGACCTCGGCGCCGGTGACCGGGCGGTGCTTGCGCGCCCGATCGCCGATCAGCGCCATCGCCTGATCGCGCGCCAGGCTCACGGTCTCGAACGCCTTGGCGATCGGCTCGGGCACCGTGGCGTCGGCGATCGCGCACCAGGTCTGTACCGCGTAGATGCCCTCGGGCTTGTCGAGCTTGGCGGCGAGCGAGATCACGATCAGATCGCCGCGCTTGATCGGCGCCGCCTTGTCGGCCGATGGCACGTAGTACGGGTCCGCGGTGTTGACGCCGGCGGCGACCACCGGCGGGGCGCCGACCAGGCCGCGCATCGCCATGCCGTGGACGATCCGCTGCTGGACATCGTATTCGGTCACCGGCGCGCCGCTCTGCAGCTGCTTGGCCACGAACGCGAGCGCCTCCTTGCGCAGCTCGATCACGTGGTGGACCGCGACGTAGTGCGCGGTGCGCCCAGGGTCGCCCCAGATCGCCTTGGTGAACTGGACCAGGGTGTCCGACGACTTGACCTGGACGCCGGCGGCGCGAATGACCTCGAGCGTGCCGGCGTCGACCCGCGACACGCTCGGGACCGCGGCCTTGGGCGAGTACTCGACGGCGACCGACTTGACGCCCTTGAGCATCGCGCGCAGCTGCTTGTCGAAATCGCGGTAGCCCTGGTAGGTGAGCTTCTCGCCGGCGAGGTGATCGAAGCTGCGAACCTCGGCGGAGTGGACCAGCGCGACCGGGTTGCCGCGCGCCGGGATCATGTAGAACCACGGCCGCGTCGGGTGGCCGTCGGGCGCGACCAGCCGGACCGCGATCGGGTTCTCGCCGTCGCGGTCGAACAGCAGCCAGCCGTCGAGCCGCTGGACCGCGAGCAGGCCCTGGACCGCGGTGATGTCGGCGATCCCGACCCGGCGCGGGATCGGCGATCCGGCGTCGGCGCCGGCCACGGGGCCAGGGCCAGGATTGGAAGGTCCCGGCGCGGACGGCCCCGGCGCGGAGGGCGTCGCCGGCCCCGCCGGCGTCGCGTACGGATCGATCGGCACGTCGCTGGGCGCGGGCTTTGCCGGACGGGCCGGCGGCTTGGGCCGCGCGGCGGGCGCCCGAGGTTGCGCGACCGCCGCCGGGGTTGCAGCTCCGGCGATGACGAGGGAGCCGATCACGAGGCCGATCACAACGACGGGGCGGTTCATGGGAGGGTCAGGTCGCCGGCGGGACGCGTGCGAGCTCGGCGACGAGCTCCTCATGAATAGCACCGTTCGTCGCGACCACCGCTCCTTCGTGGAGATCGAACCGACCGCCGGTCCAGCTCGTGACCACCCCGCCCGCCTCCTCCACGACCAGCGCTCCCGCCGCGCAATCCCACGGCTTCAGGTGTTTCTCCCAGTAGCCGTCCATCCAGCCGCAGCCGACCAGGCAAAGATCGATCGACGCAGCGCCGAGCCGCCGGCACGCCCCGGCGCGGCGCTGCAGGTGCGCCCACTCGGCGAGGTTGTTGTCGGGCCGGGTCGCGCGATCGTACGGGAACCCGGTGGTCAACAGCGCATGACCGAGCCCGGTGATCGCGCTGACCTGCAGCAGCTTGCCGGTGCCGTCATGCGCCCCGCCGCCGCGCGTCGCCTCGAACCACCAGCCCAGCCGCGGCGCCGCAACCACGCCGGCCACGACCTGCCCGGCGTCCTCGATCGCGATCGAGATCGCCCAGATCGGCAACCCGTGCGCGAAGTTCACGGTGCCGTCGATCGGGTCGACGATCCAGCGCTGGCCCGAGCCCTGCCCGCTGACCGCGCCGCCGGCCTCCCCGGCCTCCTCCCCGAGCACCGGCACCCCGGGCGTGCGCTCGGCGAGCACCCGGCGGATCAGCTCCTCGGACCGCAGGTCCCACTCGGTGACCAGATCGCGCGGGTTGGTCTTGGCCTGGATGGCCTCGGGCCGCGCATCGCGCAACAGCTCGCTGGCCGCGGTCGCCGCCGCCCGAGCCGCCTCGAGTAACTCACGTACCTGGCTCACCGGCCGACTATACAGACGATCGAACTCCGCGCGACGCGACGCGCGGTGGGGTGAACCGAGCGGCTTTGCCGCGAGAGTCGCCAGTCGATGGGGACGCCTCCTCTGGGATCGAAAATCCGCGCGACGCGACGCGCGGTGGGGTGACTTCCGCGGCTCTGCCGCGGAAGTCGCCAGTCGACGGGAACGTCCCCTGTCTATAGATCGACGCGCATCGCGACTTGTTGCGCGCCGGCCGGCCGCCGGAAGATCTCGGTCGCCGCGACCTGCTTGGACAGGGTCGAGCGATCGACCACGCGGAACCCGAACTTCGCCGCGAAGAAGTCGCTCGCGTTCTCGGTGAGCAGGTAGATCCGCCGCACGCCGCGCCAGCGCGCCTGGCTGACCGCCATGTCGGCGAGCATCCAGCCGTACCCGGCGCCGCGGAACTTCGGGTTGACCGCGAGCGCGCGCAGCACCGCGTCGTCGCCGAGGACTTCCAGCGCCACGCAGCCAACCGTGCCGTCCTCGTTGCGCAACACGAAGAAGTCAGGCGACTGGGCATCGCGCGCCGGCTCCTCGAGCTGGACCGACGCCAGCACGTCGCGCACCACCGCCATCTCCTCGCGGCGCGCCGGCCGCATCGAGTCGCCGATCGCGTCGAGCAGCTTGTCGTGCAGGCCATCGAAGCTGCCCGACGACAGCACGCACACCACGTCGCCCGGCGCCGCGCTCTGGGCGAGCTGCTTGACGATCGTGTCGATCTCGGGGATGTACGACGCCTTGGTGCCGCCGCGGTGAAGATCGAGCGCGAGCCGCTCGGGATCGAACCGATCAGCGACCGGGATCTTCGACGGATCGAACATCCGGCTGACGATCACCTCGTCGGCGTGGGCGAACGCCTCTGCGAACTCGGACTGGAACGTCTTGCGCCGGCTGGTCGCCGAGCGCGGCTCGTAGACCGCGATCAGCCGCCGCCGCGGGTAGCGCTTGCGCAGCGCCTTGAGCGTCTCGCGCACCGCCGTGGGGTGGTGCGCGTAGTCGTCGAGCACGGTGACCCCGCCGGCGATCCCGCGCAGCTCCTGGCGCCGCTTGACGCCGGCGAAGCTGCCGACCCCGCGCTGGAGATCCGGGAGCGCCACGCCGCACGCGCGCGCGACCGCGATCGCGGCGACGCAGTTCTCGACGTTGTGGCGGCCGACCAGCAGCGATTCGAAGTGCTCGACGTGCTCGGCGCGGCCGGCGACCCGGTGGTAGACGTCGAACCCGACCCGGCCGCTCTTGCCGACCTCGCAGTTCTGCGCCCACCACAGGACCTCGGGCGGCGGCTCGTTGCCATCGTCGATCACCGCGTACGGCTCGACCCGGCAGACCGCGTGGCGGGCGGCCTGCATCGCGTCGGGCGCGTCGGCGCACACGACGAGCAGCCCGGTCTCGGGGATCATGGTGACCAGCTTCTTGAACACGTCGCGCACGGCGTCGAACGACGGGAAGATGTCGACGTGATCGAGCTCGACCGAGGTCAGGATCACCGTCTGGGGCTGGTAGTGCAGGAACTTGGGGCCCTTGTCGAAGAACGCGGTGTCGTACTCGTCGCCCTCGATCACGAACTGCTTGCCCTTGCCGAGCCGGTAGCCGCGGCCCAGGGTCACCGGCACGCCGCCGACGAACAGCGACGGATCCTGGCCGGCCTCGGTCAGGAGGTGGGCGACCAGCGACGTGGTCGTGGTCTTGCCGTGGGTGCCGGTGACGACGATCGCGTGCCTGCCGTCGAGCAAGCGCTCGCCGATCACCGCCGGGAACGACGTCAGCGGGATGCCGTGCGCCTCGGCGGCCTTGACCTCGACGTGGTCCTTGCTGTGGATGTTACCGACCACGACCACCTCGGGCTGCCACGCGAGGTTGGCCGCGCTGTACGGCATCATCACCGGGACGCCGAGCTCGGCCAGCTGCTCGCTCATCGGCGGGTACACCGCGGCGTCGGAGCCCCGGACCTCGTGACCTGACTCGGCGAGCAGACCCGCCACGGCGCCCATGCCGGTGCCGCCGATACCGATCAGGTGAACCTTCAAAACGTCGCGAAACTACCCATCTGGGTCCATCGGGTAAAGCGTTTCGGCACTGGTTCGGGGATCGCCCGTGGATTTCCAGGAACCAGCCGCGCGCGACGAGGGGCCCGCGGTTTTCCGGTTGCCCGGGTTACGAAGATCGCTGAGCCAGAGTGCAGGCTCACTTGAGCTTGTGGGTCAGGTACGCCTTGAGCCGGAGCTCGGCGTCGGCCGGATCGTTGATCACGATCGGCACGCTGCGCTTGATCTCGTCGTCGAGCTCGGCGTACAGCGCCTTGCGCGCGACCTCGTCGTCGGCGAGCAGGGCCGGCGTGCGACCGCGCACCGGCTGATCGACCAGCTTGGCGCAGTACGAGCGCAGCTTGTCGTAGATCGCGCCGCCGAGGAACTCGCCGATCCGCTCGGCCTCGTTGGCCATCCGCTCGAGGCCGATCTCGGCCGCCGCCGGCAGCGCGCCGCGGTCGTGGCTGGTCGATAGCTGCGCGCACACGCGGAGCACCATGACGTCGTCGAGCACGCCGATCCCCTCGTTCCAGTCGGGGATCAGGTCCATGCGGCTGACCAGGTACGATAGAGCCGCGCCGGCGAGCTGCCGCGAGCTGGCGTCGGCCGCGGACGACTCGAGCAGCGCCTTGAGCGCGTCGGTGTCCTGCCAGATGGTCTCGGCCCAGCCCTTGAACACGTCGATATGAACAGCCACGCCCGACGGTACTGCCAAGCCGCCAGCGGTTCAACCCGCCCGGTGAGCGCAGCGAGCCGCGCGAGCGAATCGATCTACCGCGAGCGAATCGATCTACTTTGGGGCGAAGCAGTTGTTCCCGAACGTCGGCTTGCAGTTGCCCATCATGTTGCACGCGACGGCGGCGCCCTTCGAGTCCGCCGGGCACGGCACCGTGGCGCTGCATGCCTGGGTGCAGATCTGGAGCGCGTTGGCGTTGTACAGGTGGCAGTTCTGCGACGCGCACTGCGTGTTGTCGGTGCACGCGTCGTAGACCAGGCCGGTGCACGCCACCGTCGGCCCGGCATCGGAGCCGGCCGCCGCATCGGGCGTGCTGCTGCTGCCGCCGCCGCCGCACGCCACCAGGGTCAGGACAAACGCGAGTCGGACGATCACCATCCCGTACATCGTATCGAGACATCGACTGTGAGTGAGTACGCATGCGGTGTCGAGTACTGGCAGCGCGGTAACAGGAGATGACACGATAATCCTGATAAGATCAGGGACATGCGGACTTTGATCACATTGCTCGCGCTCGTCGTCGGCGCGTGCTCGGGCAGCACTCCATCGGAGAATCGCGTCGACTCGGGGCGCGTCTGCGCCGGCGATCTCTACGACCCGTGCCTGTCGGAGCACGACTGCATGTCCGGGGTCTGTCAGAACTTCCCCGGCAAGAACTTCCAGGTGTGCTCGAAGGGCTGCACACCGGGTATGGACGACGCGTGCGGCGCCACGCGCGACAGCCAGGCCGCGATGTGCGCCACCGATACCAGCGTCTGCACGCCGCCGGCCGCCAATGATTGTGTGATCCAGTGACCGCCGCGCCGCCGCGCCGCCGCGGATAAACCCGCCGCGCCGCGCTACTTCTCGCCGAGGGTCACCGAGACCCGGGGCGTCGTGCCGACGTTGATGTGCTCGAGGTGCGTCGGCTTGCCGGGGTAGCTGAACACGAGATCGTACTCGCGCGACGGATCGAGCGCGGCGCTGATCGGGGTGTTGCCGACGAGCTGGGTCTTGCCGCGATCGACGAGCATGACCGTGGCGCCGCTCGGCTGCGAGTTGATCCGGACATCGACCAGCGCCGGTGCGGACGGCTGGCCGGCGGCCGGCGGTACCGGCACCGGAGCGACCGGCGCAGGTGGCACCGCCGGTAACGATGCCGGTGCCGGCGGCAGTGTCACCGTCGCGGCAGACGGATCCGCGGCGGCCGGCGCGGCGCCGGCGGGCTGAACCGCGGCGGCCGGCGCGGCGGGCTCTGGCGTTGCCGGGGCAACGGCCGCGGGCGCGGGTGGCGCGGCGGGCTCCGGGGAGGCAGCAGCCGGCGCAACGCGGGTCGCACGCGATACGCCGCGCTCGCCGCGGATCGCCACGTAGCCGCCGGCGAGCATACCGACGACGACCAGCAGCGCCATCGGCAGCACGAGCTTGCCGAACATGACCTGGCGCTCGGAGCGACGGCTGACCCGGATCGTGCCGACCAGGTGCTCCTGGTTGCGGTTGCGGCCGCGCGGATGCGGCGCGTTCAACGGGATCGTGGCGTTCGCCCACGGCGCTCCCATCTCACCAGACATCCCCGGGTTCATGCCGCCCGGGTTCATCCCCGACGCCATGCCCGGCGGCCCCGGCGGTCCGTAGCCCGGCGGATATCCCGGGTGGGTTGCGCTCGGTCCGCGGAACCCGGGCCCGGCGCCCGGCCCACCCGGCATGTTCGGATCGAGCGGCGGCGGCACCGACGAGACCTGGCGCGGGACGACCGGATACGACGTCGGCGCCTCGAACGGCGCGGCGACCGGCATCTTCGCCGGAAGCGACGTGGCCATCGGGTGGCCGGCCTGCCCGGTCGACGACGAGGTCTGACCACCACCGTGGACGCGAGCGATCAGCGCGTTGACGGCGGTGTTTTCGTCGTTCGGCATGGTGTAACTCTTCCTACGTTGTCTGACGGGACAGAATCGCGAAGCGACGGCGACTTCGCAAGGAAAACCCACCCGGGCCTGCTGCTTTCCTTCGCAAGTAGCATGACTTACGAAACACAGCGCTGCATGCACGTCAGTGTGATCTGACGGTGATCACTGTCCCAGCGTGAGGGACTAACCAGCTGAAAGGTCGATCGAGAGGGGGCCTTCCCGCCCCCTCTGCGCCGGCGAAGCCGTCGCATTCACCCCGCCGCGCGTCGCGTCGCGCGATCTCCACCCCCCCACCGCGCGGCGCGTCGCGTGATCTCACCCCGCCGCGCGTCGCGTCGCGTGATCTCACCCCGCCGCGTGTCGCGTCGCGTGATCTCCCCTCGCCGCGCGTCGTGTCGCGCGAATTCACCCCGCCGCGCGTCGCGTCTTGGCTTCCCGTTTCCGCCGGTCGACGGGGGTCGCTGATCGCTACTTCTTGATCGAGAACGTGTAGCTCGTCTTGATCCGCGTCGTGCCGGCCATGCCGCGCCGGGGCAGCTTCCAGACCTTGGCGTGCTCGAGGATGCAACCGGCGACCGCCGCGAGATCCGCGAGGCCCGCCTTGGGCTCGGTCGTCGCGCCCTTGATCGCGCCCGACGCATCCGACTCGAGCATCAGCGCCACCGTGCCGCCGATCTTGGGGTTCGCCTCGATCGCGTTCTCGTAGCAGGTCTGGACCTCGGGGGTGTGGCGCGCGAGCAGCGCCCCGAGCGCACCCTTGTCGTGGGTGCCGGTGCCGGCCTTGGTGTTCTTCAGCGTGGTCTCGAGCTTGGTCGCGTCCTGCTGCGCCTGCGGCTGCTGCGCCGCCGGCAGCAGCGGGATCGTCATCGCGTAGAGGTCGTGCGCCGGCTGGTAGTAGCGCTTGTCGTTCGCGGTCGCGTACAGGATGTGGAACAGCCGGCCCATCAGGTAGAGCCCCTCCACCGGGTCCGACTTCTCCTTGTCGGTGCACTGAGTGCCGCACGCGGCGACCGCGGCGAGCGCTTGCTTGGCGTACTGGACCGCGACGTCCGGGGTGTCGAGCTTGACCGTGTAGTCGGCCTGCGAGTAGCGGATCACGACCCGGTCGTTGGCCGGCACGATGTCCTTGCCGAACTCGACAGCCTTGTCGAGCGCCGCGATGCCGTCGGCCCAGCGGCCGACCAGGCCGTAGCCCGAGACACCGAGCTTGGCGATCAGCTCGTAGCCCATCCGCACGGCCTCTTCCTTGGCGCGGGTCGGGGTCAAGAACTGCGCCTTGTCCTTGGCCAGCATCACGAGCACCGGCACCGCCTGGTCGAGCGCGACGTTGCCGCGGCTGGCGAACACGATCACGTTCTGCTCGAGCTCGCTGCGCCCGGTGTTCTGGCCCCAGCCCTTGGCGGCGACGCCGAGCGCCTGCCACGCGGCCGCGGGATCGCCGGCGCGCCACTTGGCCCACGCGGTGACGTAGGCGAGCTCGGGCTGCTTGTCATCGAGCGGGTCGGTGCCGACCGTCGCGAGCGCCTCGGCGTTCTTGAACTGCTTGAGCTGGGCGTACGCGAGGTACGCGCGGTTGTACGTCAGCTCCTTGCTCTTGGGGTCCTTGGCGATCAGCGCCGCCCACGCCTTCTCGGCGCTCGAATAGTCGTCGAGCAACAGCTCGTAGCTGCCGAGCAGCCGCAGCGTGATCTCGTCGATCGCCTGGTCGCCGACCTGCTGGGCGACGTCGCGCAACAGCTGGCGCGCCTCGGTCCACAGCGCCTTTTCCTTGTCCTTGTTCGACTTCGAATCGCGGTACAGCATCGTCGCGAGCACGGCGGCCTGCGCCTGCTTCTGCACCGGATCCTTGGCGGACTGGACGACCGCGCGCTGCTTGTCGAGCGGGATCGGCCGCTTCGGATCGACCAGCGGCATGCCGGGCCGGCCCAGCGCGTCGGGCTCGTACAGCGTGCCCTTGATCTCGCTCACCGGCACCTCGAACGAGACGTCACCCGAGGTCATCTTCTTGGTCGGCACGCCCACCTGTGCGGGGCCGCCAACGTCAGGCTTGACCTCCTCCTGCGTGCCACCGGCACAAGCGAGGAGCGTCACGAGCACGACCGCGAATCTCTTCATGGGGCGAGGTGTACAACGGATCCGCGCGGGCCCGCCACGCACGAGGCGCGTGATATGGTCGCCGCCGCCGTGCGGTACTTGTCCTGGTTCGCGGTCGCGATCCTCTGTTGTAGCTTCGCCACTGCCAGCACCGGCTGCGTGGTGGTCCGGGCCCACGAACGCGGCCACCTGGCGAAGCGCGCGATGACCGATGACCGCGATCCGGGTGAGACGCGGTTCGTCGGCCACGAGCGCGGATCGCGAGAAGGCGCCGAGGGCGGCGCCGGACAGCCGGGCGGCGGATGCGGCTGCAATTAGCCTTCGCGCTGGCCGTGCTCGCGCTGGCGGTACCGCGGGCGCGGGCCGATGGCGAGCTCGCGGTGCGCGGCGTGTACTACAAGGAGCAGGCGACCCGCGTGATGCAGCCGATGCTCGACGGCATGTTCGATGCCGGGCTGCACGGCGTGGCGACCGGCCACTTCCTGGTCGACGCGATCACCTCGGCGTCGGCGTCGTCCGGCGCCGCCAACGCGCAGCCGTTCACCGAGCGGCGCTACGAGGGCGGCCTGGGATATGCCCACGACTTCGGCGGGCTGACCGTCGGCGCGGACGCCAAGTACTCGACCGAGTCGGACTACATCTCGCGCTACGCCGGGGTCAAGGTCCAGCTCGAGCTCGGCCAGAAGAACACGGTGCTCGGGCTCGGCGGCGGGATCAGCCTCGACACCGTCAGCGCCGCCGCGGCCCAGGGCCCGTCGATGCCGAGCCTGCGGTGCAGCGCGAGCGATCCGTCGGAGACCTCGTGCCCGCTCGACGTCTACGCGCTGTACGGCTCGGCGAGCCAGATCCTCGGCCCCAACACCGTGCTCGGCGGGTCGGTCGACCTCGCGACCCTGCGCGGCTACCAGTCCAACCCGTACCGCGAGGCGATCGCCGGCGACGCGCTGGTCCCCGAGCGCCACCCGACCGAGCGCACGCGCGAGTCGTTCGCGGCGTCGGTCCGCCACTATCTGTCGCCGACCGGGACCACGGTGATCGCCGCCTACCGCTACTACCGCGACACCTGGAAGGTCCACGCCCACACCCCGGAGCTCCGGGTGGTCCAGGAGATCGGCCGCGACGCCGACGCCACGGTCGGCTATCGCTACTACACCCAGGACGGCGCGTTCTTCTTCCGCGACCGCTACCCGGCCGACGACGCCGCGATGACGCAGTACGTGTCCGACGACGTCAAGCTGTCGACCTTCACCGGCCACACGCTCGAGGCCAAGCTCGGCGTGCTCGGCGACGCATTCGAGCTCCACGGCCAGTGGGCAGCCGCCCGGTTCGAAGGCATCCTCGAGTACGATATCCAGAACAACCGATTCGGCAACGCGGTGGTCGCCCATGTCGCGCTTACGCTTCCCTTCACATATTGATCTCGCCGCCGGGCTCGCGGGCGCCGTTGTGCTCGCAGGCGCCGTGGCGCTCGCCGGCTGCGGCGACGATGATTGCGGCCCCGACGGGGCACCGGACACCGGCCTGGTCGCCTCGGCCGACATGGTGACCTTGACCTACGGCGGGCTGACCGGCGGGCTCAACGGCGACTGCCCGGCGGCCGGCGCGCCGTCGGGCGTGGTCAGCCTGACGATCCACGGCAACCAGACCGATAGCGACAGCACCGGGTTCGTCACCCTGTGCGTGTCGCGGCCGGACCTGCTCGCCAAGCAGGCGCAGACGGTCGGGCTCGACATGGCGGCCGGCGCCCAGGCCCAGCTGATCGACCTCGGCGGCCAGGCGAGCAACTGCAGCTTCGCGATCGACCGCACCCAGCCGGCGACCGGCAGCGTGACCTCGAGCGGGCTGTGCGGCAACGGCGGCGACGCCGCCGGGTTCGCCGTGGTGGTCGATGCAATGGTGTCGCTCACGCGGACCTGCAACACCGCGACGGACTCGGTGCAGGTCAGCCTGCGCGGCCGGGTCGCGGTGGCCGCGGCGGCCGGGCGCTGACCAGCAGGCTGCTAACGGCCGCCCCAGCGCAGGGTCCGTACCCGATCGACGATCGGCGACAGCAGATCGCGCGCGGTCGCGCGCAGCAGGTCGGACTCGCCGATCACGCCGGCGACCGGCGGCCCGAACGTGTAATAGGTCTCGACCGCGAGCTCGCCGAGCACGCTGTGCTTGAGCAGCGAGTCGCGGAACCGGCGCAGCAGCTCGACGTCGTTGGCGAGCACCGAACCGTACGCCGCGGTCGCGATGAAGCACGCGTCGACCTCGCCCTGCTTGCGCTCGGCGGTGGCGAACGTCGTGGTGACGATCGGGCTGGTGTTGCCGCAGTTGTCGAACGCGCGGACCGCCACGGTGTACTCGGTCTCGGGCAGCAGGCTCTTGAGCGTGAGCACCTGCTCCTGGCCGGCCGGGACCGGCGTGCCGTCGAACGTGATCTCGTTGGCCGACGCGAAGTTGTCATCGGTGATCGCGACGTTGCCCTGCAGGTAGCGCACGTCGTAGCCCTGCACGGTGCCGATCAGGCCATCGTCGCCGGGCGCCAGGAAGCTCAGCGTGGCGCCGCTCGGCTGCGGATCGCTCGCGATCATGTTCGATGGCGCCGACGGCGCGATGCTGTCGTGCTCGGACCGCGCCTTGACCCGGACCCGGAACATATCGCCGTCCTTGCTGGTCATGAGCAGCCGCAGCGCACCGCTGTTCGGCAGGTTGCTGGTCATCGTCGTGTCCGGCGGGTGCAGGGTCGCGCCGCCCGCCGGGTCGCCGTAGCCGACGTAGTCGTTGGTGATCGCCGTGGTCTCGCCGTCGGAGATCTTGAACGGTACCTGGTAGACCACCGACGGTTGGCCGCGGTACGGCACACCGTAGGTGCCGTACGCGACGTCGGGCGGCGGATAGGCCGTGGTGTTGTAGGTGGCGTTGAAGTCCTGCTCGAGCGAGACCTCGACGAACATCACGTAGTCGCCGATCGCGAGATCCGGCGGGATCGGCCAGCTGACCTCGGTCGACACGCCGAGGTGCGGCGTCGCCGCCGAGATCGCGTCGAACGGGTTCATCGACTTGTACATCGGGACCGACGGTGAGTCGGTGCCCGCGGTCGGGATCACGTCGGCGCGCGGCGGATACAGCGACGTGGCGCTGCCGAACTTGCCCTTGTCGGTGAACGCCGGCGAGCTGCAGGTCGCCGCGTCCCACTGCGGCTCGTTCTGCTCGAGCGGGCGGCAGAAGTGCATCTCGTGCGAGCTCTGGCCGGCCATGTGGCTCAGATCGTCGTCGGTGCCGCTCTGGAAATCGAGCTCGGGGAACGTCATGCCGTGGCGGTGCGCCCACACCGGGAACACCGTGATCCGGCGGCCGTACGGCCAGTTCGGGCCGCTGTTGAAGTCGAACCGGCCCGGCCGGTTGCCGATCCCGAACCGCCCGGTCTGCTGGGTGATGAACACGGTCGAGACGAACTCGCCGGTCGGCTTCTCGATCCACATGACGATCTGCGGATCGATCTGCGGCCCCATCGCGCTCGCGGGGATGCCGCCGGGGGTGAAGTCGACGTTGACCACGCGGCACATGCCGGGCGGCGTATCGGCGCGCGCCGGCGATGGCGCGAACGGCGCCCCCGAGACCAGCGACGACAGCACGAACGAGAACGCGAGCAGCACCGACCCGCGGCGGAACACGACCATGTCCGGCATTATTGCCGGCCCGGGACGAGCGACAAGCCGCAAAACGCGCCGCAACCCGGGTTTTCTCCGGGCCGGCCCACCCCGGTGCGCTCGATGTCACACCGTCGGCCTAGCGTCGCTGCGTGGCCCGTACGCCCAGCGCTGAATACCTGATCCTCGACATCGAGACCGTGCCCGATACGGCGCGCTGGACCCGGCCTGAAACGCCCCACGGCGAGTCCGCATTTCCCCCAACCTGGGCCCACCGGATCATCGTGGTCGGCTACCTGTGGCTCGACCATCACTACCGGCTCAAGCGGTTCGGCGTGATGGAGCCGGACCCGGCCTCGAACGACCGCGACCCAGAGCGCAGCCTGCTCGAGGAGTTCTCGCGGTTCGTCGGCCGCGCGCGGCCGGTGCTGGTGACTTACAATGGACGCAGCTTCGATCTGCCGGTGATCGTGATGCGCGCGCTGTGTCATGCGATCCCGCTGCCCTGGTACTACCGCGACCGCGACGTCCGCTATCGCTACAGCGAGGACGGCCACCTGGATCTGTGCGACTGGCTCGCCGATCACGGCGCCACGCGCGCCGGCAAGCTCGACGCGATCGCGCGGCTGATCGGGCTGCCGGGCAAGACCGGGATCGACGGCTCGCAGGTCGAGGGGCTGTACCGGGCCGGCCAGCTGGCGTCGATCCAGCAGTACTGCCTGACCGACGTCGCGCAGACCGCGCTGCTGTTCCTGCGGTTCCGCCTGTTGCAGGGCCAGCTCGCGCCCGAGATCTACCGCGAGCGCGTGGTCGCGCTGCTCCACGCGCTCGCCGCCGACGACCGGGTCGCCGGCGTGCTCGGCAAGCTCAACCGCAACCAGTTGCTCGGCCCGTGACCGCCGCGCAGAAGCCCCCGGCGATCGCCGCGCTCGACCGGGCGCGGCTCCCGGCGACGTTCTTCGCCGACGACTCGTCGGTCGTCGCGCGCCGCCTGATCGGCTGCGCCCTGGTGCACGGCCCGCGCGCCGGCATCATCGTCGAGACCGAGGCCTACCTGGGGCCGCACGATCTCGCGAGCCACGCCCGGTTCGGATCGACAGCGCGGACCTCGGTGATGTTCGGCCCCGGCGGGGTGTCGTACGTCTACCTGTGCTACGGCATCCACCAGATGTTCAACATCGTGACCGGTGGCGCCGGCGAGGGTCAGGCCGTGCTGATCCGCGCGGTCGCGCCGTACGCCGGCCTGACCGAAGATCCCAGGATCGGCCGCGGGCCCGGCAAGGTCACCAAGGCGCTCGGGCTCGACCGCCGCCACGATCGCCAGGATCTCGCGCACGGCCCGTTGTTCGTGGCCGCGGCGCTGACCCCGCCGCGGATCGCCCGCGGGCCGCGGATCGGCGTCGCGTATGCCGGGGCGTGGGCGACCAAGCCGCTGCGGTTCTGGTGGCGCGATCACCCGTCGGTCTCCGCACCGGCATCCGCGCCGTCGGCGTCGCGCACGCCGAAGCGCCGTACGTAACCCGCGCGCCGCGGCGGGTCGGGCTACTTGCCGGCCGCGGCGAGCCGCAGGGTATCGACCCGGCGCAGCCGCTGGCGATACAGCTCGTCGGCGAGCTTCTTGCGATCGCGGCTGGCCGCCGGGCGGTAGTGAAAGTGCGGCACGTCCTTCACCGTGGGCAAGGCCTCGACGCGCGGCACCGCCAGCTCACCGAGCCAGCGCGCGAGCTCGGCCTCGAGCGCCCGGCCCTCGGCCAGCCACACCACGGTCTTGTGCTCGGTCAGCCGCAGCGTGGCCTTGTGGGACCGCACGTAGATCGACAGCTCGAGGTGGCCGTTACCGAACAGCTCGGCGTCGTGATCGTCGAGGAATCGCAGGATCCGGCGGGCATCGACCCGCGAGGTCAGCCAGACGTCGGCGCGGCCGGCGTCCTCGAAGTGATCCAGCATGCGGACCTCGAGGTTATCGGCGTGCGGTAGCCGCTCGATCAGCCCCATGAACAGATCGGTCAGGTGCTCGGCATCGGTCTGGGCCTCGATCACCAGCAACTCGGGGTGCGGGCGGACGGTCCAGCCCCGGCGCACCCCGGCGACCGCCGCTGCCCGCGACAGCTGGGGCAGCACGCCGACCGGCCAGTGAAACATTGGAACGTCCATCGGAACCCCGGCCGGAACCCCGGCCGGAACCCCGGCCGGAACCCCGGCCGGAACCCCGGCCGAAACCGCGGTGCCGGCCGGCCCCGCGGCGTCCGGCGACAGCTCGACCACCGGCGACTTGCCCAGCGACTCGCCGAGCGGGATGTCGGCATCGAGCGCGAGATCGGCCGCGATCGCGAACCCGCCGGGGGTGTGGCGCTCGGCGGTGGCGACCGAGGCGCCGAGGTGCTCGCCGGCCGCGGCGACGATCACCGGCGCGCCGCCGCCGGGCACGCCGAGCGCGACGCGGTACCAGCTGCGCTTGGTCGTCGACGTCATGACCGATCACGCCCCATTCGGGCTCAAGATCACCACCGTGATCCGGTCCTGGATGTTGCCGCCGATCCCGATCAACATCGGCGCGGCGCTGCCCTGGGCGGTCGAGAACTCGGTGCCGAACGGCGCCGTGGTCGATACGAAGATTCCGGACTCGCTGGTCCCGCCGGCGACGAACGCGGTGCGGTCCTTCGACAGGTAGATCACGCTCGACGGCGGCATCAGCTTGGCGGTCACCGTGGCGTTGGCGACCGGACGGCCGTCGTCATCGACCACCATGCCGATCGTCAGGCCGGCCGACGGGAAGTCCTTGAGCCCGAGCGCGCCGAGGATCTCGGCGAGCTGCTTCTTGCCGATCCACGCGCCGCGCAGCGCGATCGGGCTCATCTGCAGCGGCTTGCAGGTCACCGTCGACGTGCTCTGCGCGACCTGCTCGAGCACCACGAGGCACGCGAAGTTGGTGAGCGCCAGCGACAGCGAGCTCTGCCAGGTCGCGATCATGCCGGTATCGTGGCGCGGCAGCTCCGGCGCCGCGGCGGCGGACAGCTCGTAGTGCTCGTCGACCCCGCGCGGCTCGCCGACGAACACGTCGAGCTGGTCGGCGTCCGACGAGTCGGCCGCGAGCACCGCCCCGGTCGAGAAGTCCTCGACCGTGCCGCTCACCGTCACCAGATCGTCGGGCATGCACGACGTGTTGATCGCCGACAGATCGGTGCAGCCGAGGTTGACGGACACCACCGAGTCCCCGGGGTCGTACCACCCGACGCCACCGAGCGCCGGGGTCGGCTGGCTCGCCAGCGCCTGCTCGACCGGATAGCCGGTCGCGTCGAAGTTGACGTTGTCCGGGCACAGCAGCGATTGATCGGCGGCGATCGGGATCTCCGACGCCGGGTACAGCGCCATCTGGACCTCGAGGTGGCGGACCGGGATCGGCTTGTCGATCAGATCGACGCTCGCGAGCGAGCACATGTCCTGCGTGCTGTTGAACGAGACCGGCGTGCACTGGGTCAAGAACGGATGGTCCGGCGCGTTCGGGTCCATGATCTTGATCGACATCACCGTGGGGCAGATCAACGGGACCTTCATGCACTCGGTCGACGGGCACGACTGGCGCATGCTCGACAGCGACACGCGGATCGACGGCACCGGTGTGTTGCACGCCGCGCCCGCGAGGCTCCCGGCGAGGGTGGCGATCACCGCGTACTTCATCGAGAGCTTCATCGTGTCATACGTCGGCTAGTTCGACGACCCCGAGGTGAAGCCGGAGATGTCGGTGTTCCACGGCCGCGACGGCTCGGAGTAATGCGCCCAGGCATAGCCGCCGAGCACCGCCAGGATCACGGTCGCCGCGAGCCCGATCTGGACGCTGGTCCGCAGGTACCACTTCTTCTCGACGACCACCGGGCGGATCGGCTCGGGCTCCGGGATCGGGCGCGGCGGCGCGATCAGCTTCAGGATCTCGTTCGGGTTATCGCGGCCGAGATCGCGGATCGCCGAGAACCCGGGCGCGTGGTCGCGCCAGATCTGCCAGGTGATCTTGCCGTTGTCGGCGGACAGCAGCACCGCCTCGTGGACGTTGACGAACCCGGCGAGCTCGCGCATCGCGCTCGCACGCAGCGCCGGATCCTTGGCCTGCGACAGCGCGGCGCGGAACCGAGCGACCTTCTGCGGCCGGGTCAGCGGGCCGTCCGCGATCGTGGCGTCGCCCGGCCGGCCGGCGGCGACCAGGACCTCCTTGCCGCCGGTCTCGCGCAGCATCCCGGTCAGCCACACCACGTGGCGGCCGAGCGTGGCCGGGAACTCGCCGGGCGCGTTGCCGACGTCCTCGCCATCGATCCAGACCCGGCCCACGCCGCGGACCGCGATCGCGCCGAGCTCGGGGCTGCCCTGCTTGACCGCCTCGAACGTCTGGACGACCTCGGGCAGGTAGTGCAGGTCGTCGAGCGTGCGGTGTGGATCGAGCCGGTAGGTCAGCGCGAACGCCTCGCGCGCCTCGGCGTCCTTCTTCTCGCCGAGCCGGGACACGCCGAGCGCCAGCGCGAGGTCGGCGTACAGCGAGATCGCCGTGCGCGGGGTGACGTGGAGCAAGATCTCCTGACCCTCGACCGCGTCGATCGCGGCCTCGCGGAAGTTGCGCTGCGCGAGGTTCTGCTCGGCCGAGATCCGCTTGCGCTGGGCGTCGATCAGCCGCAGCTCGCCGTCCGGCGGCAGCTTGTCGACCAGCGCCGCGCCATCGGAGATCGCCGGCGGCGCCAGCTCGACGTGCGACGCGAGCAACTCGAGCAGCTTGTACGCGACGTCGCGGACCTGCTGATCGTTGGACAGGTCGATCACCGCCACCGACCGCCGCACGGTCCGCATCTGGTCGTCGCGCAGCGTGTCGGCGTGTGCCATAGACTCGGTCTGGACGGCCAGGCCCCCCAATGCTCCCAGGACGCAGGACCACAGGATCAGCGATCGGACCGCCATACCGGGCGCCATTCCCTTAGTATAGGGCACATGGTGCGCGCGGCCTACGGGAGTTCCTCCCTGCAAGGGGCCGCCGAGCAAACCGTCCAGCGAGGCACTGACAAGGCACTGGCAAGGCACCGGCAAGACATCGACACCGGCAAGCATGGAAGAACCGCTCCAGAGATCCCTCGAACGCTACGACGTGCTGGACCGCATCGCGGTCGGCGGCATGGCCGAGGTGTTCCTCGCCAAGGCGTACGGCGCCCACGGGTTCGAGAAGACCCTGGCGATCAAGCGGATCCTGCCCGAGCTCGCCAGCGACCCCGAGTTCGCCGCCCGGTTCATCACCGAGGCCAAGGTCGCGGTCCGGCTGTCGCACGCCAACGTCGTCCAGGTGTTCGACTTCGGGCGGATCGGCGAGTCGCTGTTCATCGCGATGGAGTTCGTCGACGGGCTCGACCTCGCCGCGATGCTGCGCAAGTTCAAGGACGAGCGCCGCCAGGTCCCGTTGCCGGCGGCCTTTCACATCGCGATCGAGATCATCCGCGCGCTCGACTTCGCGCACGGTCACGGCGTCGTGCATCGCGATGTCTCGCCCTCGAACATCCTGATCTCGCGCGCCGGCGAGGTGAAGATCGCCGACTTCGGGATCGCGATCGCCGCATCGTCGCACCGCGGCGGCGGTCCCGGCCCGCGCAAGGTGATGGGCAAGTGGCGCTACATGTCGCCCGAGCAAGCGCGCGGCGACTCGCTCGATACCCGCAGCGATCTGTTCTCGGCGGCGTCGGTGATGTTCGAGCTGTTCACCGGCGAGAAGCTGTTCCCCGGCGACGAGGCCGAGGACATCATCAAGAACATCGAGGGCATGCCGATCCCCAAGATGTCGACGCTCCGGCCCGGCCTGCCGTCGCGGCTCGACGACGTGCTCGCGCTCGCGCTCGCGCGCAAGCCGATCGACCGGCCGTCGCGCCCGGCGTCGATCCTGCGCTCGCTGATCGAGCTGTCGTACGAGTCGTCGATCATGGCGACCGCGCTCGACGTCGCCGAGGCGCTCGCGACCGTGATCCCGGCCAAGCGGATCGCCGGCCAGGGCGCGCTCGACGACGTGATCCGCCGCCAGCTCGCCGACAAGGCGACCGGGACCCGGCGCACCGACGTGGCCGACGGCAAGCCGCCGTCGACCCAGACCGCCGAGATCGAGTCGACGGGCCTGTTCCGCAAGCTCGACAGCGACGGGCTGGCGCGGCTCGAGGAGGTCGAGGGCAGCCAGAAGTCGGAGGCGGCCGAACCGGCCAAGTCGGCCAAGTCGGCCAAGTCGGCCAAGTCGTCGGCGCCGCAGCCGGGCGAGCTGGTCGCGCTCTACGACACCAAGGATCCCGATCGCCGGACCGAGGTCGGAGGGCCGCCGACCGGCCTGATCTCCAGGTCCGAGCCCACCAGCCCGGCGGTCCGGCGCGCCCGGGCCCGGCGCCGGCTCGGGATCCGCGCGGCGATCGGGCTCGCGCTCGCCGCCGGGTTCGCCGCCGCGGTGGTGCTCGTGACCTTGCGGTTGACCCGCGCGCCGGCCGGCGCCCCCACGACCCTGCCGACCGCGGTGATCGGCGCGCCCGACGCCGGGGTCGCCGAGGCCAAGGGCACGTTCGAGCTCGACTCGATCCCGACCGGCGCGGTGGTCACGGTCGCCGATCGCGTGATCGGCATCGCGCCGCGCTCGGCCCGGGTGTCGAGCGGGGTCAAGCTCCACGTCAAGCTCGACCTCAAGGGCTACCAGCTCTACGAGGACGATCTCGCGGTCGAGGCCGGCAAGACGATCGTGCTGCGGCCGCGGCTGACCCCGGCCCCGGCGGTGCTGCACGTCGAGACCACCCCGCCGGGCGCCCAGGTGACGCTCGACGATCAGCCGATCGGCGTCACGCCGCTGACCAAGCCGGTCGGCGCAGTGCACGGCGCGGAGCTGGCGATCAGCCGCGCCGGGTTCGAGCCGCTGAAGCTCAAGATCGAGCTCCGCGGCGGCGACCAGACCGACGTCGCGCGCGAGCTCAAGGAGCTGCAGAAGTTCGGCACCGTGCTGGTCAGCGTCGGTGGCGCCGCCGAGTGGGGCTACGTGTGGTTCAAGGGCAAGAACCTCGGCCAGAACTACACGATGGCCGGCGGCCAGACGCCGTTCAAGCTGCCGGTCGGCCGCCAGCAGCTCGAGATCGCGCACCCCAAGGCCGGGTCGAAGACCGTGATGGTCGACGTCGCCGAGCACGGCCCGTCGAAGATCAACGTCACGCTGTAGCCGCTGTGGGCATCGAGCTTCACGTGCGAACTTGGCAGCTCAGGCGAACAGGCTATTTCTTCTTGCGAATGACCTGGATCGCGACCTCGCCGTCGGCCGCGACCAGCTTGGCGCGGCAGGCGAGCCGGACCCGCGTCAGGTGGTACACGTTGCCGAGGTGCTTGCGCTCCTCGTCGGTGTACGGCACCAGGTGCTCGGCGCCGGCGACGATCTTGACCCGGCACAGCCCGCAGGTGCCCTTGCCGACGCACGCGGTGTCGATCGCCGCCTGGGCTCGCGCCCCGGCCTCGAACAGCGTCGCGCCCGCGGGGAGCTCGACGACTCTCGGGACGCTCGGTTCACCTTCTGCGACGACGATCGTTACGCGCGGCACGGCCGCCGCTAGCTATAGCTCGGATCCGGCCATCGCGGGGGCGCCCTCGTGGTCGCCGAACGCGCACCACGCGAGCAGCTCGAGCAGGTAGCCCTCGGCGGCGCGGACCTCGCCCGCCGCCACGGACATCGAGGCCATCCACGACAGCGCGCGCGCGCGCGGCCGGAGATCTTGAGACGAGGAGGCCGACGCGGCCGGGTTCGAGTTAGTCGAAGCCATCATGCTCGGAGGTAGTTCACGCGCGATGCCAACCTCGCGGCGCGCCGCGCGGCACGGCCGATCACCGGCGCTGTGGTGGCGCAATCGCCCGCGCGCGCGACCGCACACAGCGATCACGCAGCGACGCGCAGTAACAGCGCGATCGGTAAGGCGTGCCACAGCTGCGCGACGGCCAGCGGCCCGCCGGCAAATTCCTGATCGGTCAGCACGTCGCGCCAGGCCCCGGCGGTGAGCGCGAGCGTCGTGTCCTGCCAGCCCTCGGCGCGCACACCGAGGCGAGGCACCACGGTGATCAGCTCCTGGCCGCGGGCAAACGCGAACACATGTGCGGCGTGGCGCCCGGTGGCCGAGATCGCGCGGTACGGCGCACCGAACAGCGCCGGCTGGGCGCGGCGCAGGCCGAGCACGCGGTGGATCGTCCACAGCTTGGCGCGGCCGAGGTCGGCGCCTATCGCATCGCCGACCTGCCCCGGCGCCATGTCGGACAGCTCGCGCAGTAGCCGCGCCCGCGCCTCGAGATCGACCGGCCGGCGGTTGTCGGGATCGACCAGCGAGCTGTCGACCAGCTCGCTGCCCTGGTAGAGGTCCGGCACGCCGGGCGCGGTCAGCTTGATCAGCAGCTGGGCGAGCGCGTTGCGAGCGCCGTGCGGCGCGAGCTGTGCGGCGACCGCGGCGAGATCGGCGACCAGCGCGCGATCGGCGTAGACCGCCTCGAGCCAGCGCGTGCGGGCGGCCTCGTACGCCGCGTCGGGCGCGCGCCACGACGTGCGCAGGCGCGCCTCGCGGGTCGCCTTCTCGGCGAACGGTTGCGCGCGCTCGAGCGGCAGCGGCCACGCGCCGACCAGGGTCTGCCACATCGCGTACTCGAACACGCGATCGGGAGCCACGTCGCCCCACCCCGCGTCGGCCCGGGCACGCCAGCGCGCGACCGCGGCGTCCCACACCGCGGGCAGCTCGGACAGCGCCGCGATCCGCGCCCGGACGTCCTCGCCGCGCTTGGTGTCGTGGGTCGCGGTCGCGAGCAGCGCCGCCGGCCGGCCGGCCGCGAGCCGGGCGTGGACCTCGGCGGGCGGCAGCGCGAACACCGCCAGCTCGCTGCCGACCTCGCAGCGCGACAGCAGGCGGACCTGGCGGTACGCCAGGGTGTCCTCGTCGCCCTTGGCGACGATCGGCCCCGAGATCTGCTGCGCGGCGCGCGCCAGCTCGAGCGACCCCGCGGTCGACAGCTCGAACGCCAGCGCGGACTCGAGGAAGCCCACCAGATCGCGATCGAGCTCGGGGCGGGCCGCTGTCGCCGCCGCCGCCGCCGCCGCGATCCGCGCGCGGTCGTGGGCGCGGCCCGAGCGGCTCGGGTCGCCCGGGCTCTCCGGATCGCCGTCGCCGTCGTCCAGGTAGGTCCGGTACGTCGCGTAGCCGGCGAGCAGCTCGGCGAGCACCGCCTCGATCTCGGCGCGGGTGTAGTCGCGGCACGCCGGGCTCGCGGCGCACGCGCGGACCGCGAGCTCGGTCAGCCGGGCCAGCTCGCTGTGCAGGGCGTCGGTCATGACCTCGCGCCGGGCGCGCCGGCTCTCGCCCACCGGATCCCAGGCCTGGCCGGTGTACGCGGTGAACGCCTCGGTCAGCGCGCGCTCGCCGTCGGGATCGACGAACAGCGGCGCGACGTGGGCCAGGAAGTCGTAGCCGGTGGTGCCGGCGACCGGCCAGCTCGCGGGCAGCGCCTCGCCGGCGCCGAGGATCTTCTCGACGACGATCCACGCGCCCGCCGGATCGCGCCACGCGGCCGCCAGCCGGCGCAGGTAGCCGCCCGGATCGCGCAGGCCATCGACGTGATCGACCCGCACGCCGTCGATCGTGCCATCGGCGATCCAGCCGAAGATCCGGCGGTGGCCGGCCTCGAGCACGTCGGGCTGCTCGGCGCGGATCCCGACCAGCGACGTGATGTCGAAGAACCGGCGGTAGGTCAGCTGGCTCTTGGCCACGCTCCAGTGGGCGAGCCGGTAGTTCTGGCCCTCGAGGATCGCGTCGATCTCGACCGGATCGGCCGAGATCGCCGCCAGCTCGGCGTCGAGCGCCTCGGCGACGTCCGGCGTGGTCTGGATCAGCTCGGCGAGCCGGGCGGCCAGCACGGCCTTGTGGCGGTGGCGGCGCTGGCGGCCGGACACGTCGGCCGGGCGCGGCAGCGCGGCGAGCACGTCGCCCAGGAACTCGAGCTCGGCGTGCGAGATCCGCTCGCCGGCGCGCTTGACGATCCGGCCCAGGCTGCGCGGCGCGATCGGCAGCCACAGCTCGCCGGCGCGGATCTCGACCACCGCGCCGTGCCGCGCGAGCCCCAGCCCCCCCGAGGTCAGCGCCCGGCCGTAACGCTCGCCGAGCACCGGCAGCAGCACGCGCTCGTCGCCGTCGCCCCAGTCGACGTCGAAGTAGTGCGCGTAGTAGCTCGCCGGGCCGTTCTCGAGCACGTCGAGCCACCACCGGTTCGACGTCCCGGCGATCGACATGTGGTTGGGCACGATGTCGAGCAAGATCCCCAGGCCGGCGGCGCGCGCCGCGGCGACCAGCCCGGCGAGCCCGGCCTCGCCACCGAGCGCGTCGCTCACGCGGTCCGGATCGACGACGTCGTAGCCGTGGGTCGAGCCCGGCGCCGCCTGCAGGATCGGCGACAGGTACAGGTGGCTGACCCCGAGCGCGGCGAAGTACGGGACCTGCGCCGCGGCGTCGGCGAACGTGAACCCGGCGTGGAGCTGCAGCCGGTAGGTCGCGCGCGGCAGCACGTCCACGGTCAGGCCTCCCGGCGCAGCAGCCACAGCGACCGGCCGCGCACCGCGAGCTCGGCCCCGGCGACGAGCCGCTCACCGTCGGCGCTGCTCGACCCGCGCTCGGGCTCGGCCCCGGGCGCGGCACCGACCGGGGCGCCCGGTGGGACGGCGCGCGGCTCGCTGCGGAACCCGGCATCGGTGTCCATCACGACCCGCCACGCCTTGCCCCACTGCGCGTCGGGCAGCTTGATCGTCCGGTCCTCGGGGGCGGCGTGGAACACGATCAGGAACGTGTCGTCGGTGATCGGCTCGCCGCGCTCGTCGGGCACCTGGAACCCGTGGCCGTCGAGGAACACCTGCAGCGAGCGCGTCAGCTCGGCGTCCCAGTGCTCGTCGGTCATCTCGCCGCCGTCGGGGTTGAACCACGCGATGTCGGGCAGCCGCGCCGCGGCGCCGCGCCGGACCGGGCGGCCGAGCAGCCAGCCGCGGCGGCGGAACGCCGGGTGGCGGCGCCGCAGCTCGCCGAGCCCGCGGGTGAACGCGAGCAGCTCGGCGTCGGCGTTCGCCCAGTCGAACCACGAGGTCTCGTTGTCCTGGCAGTACGCGTTGTTGTTGCCGCCCTGGGTCCGGCCGAGCTCGTCGCCACCGAGCAGCATCGGCACGCCCTGCGACAGGAACAGCGTCGCGAGGAAGTTGCGTTGCTGGCGCCGGCGCAGCGCGGTGATCTCCGCGTCGTCGGTCGCGCCCTCGGCGCCGCAGTTCCACGACCGGTTGTGGCTCTCGCCGTCGCGCCCGCCCTCGCCGTTGGCGTCGTTGTGCTTGTCGTTGAACGACACCAGGTCGCGCAGCGTGAACCCATCGTGCGCGGTGACGAAGTTGATGCTCGCGTGCGGGAACCGGCCGCCCTGCTGGTAGAGATCCGAGCTGCCGGTGATCCGCGCGCCGAGCTCGGGCAGCGAGCCCGGCTCGCCGCGCCAGTAGTCGCGGATCCAGTCCCGGTACTTGCCGTTCCACTCCGACCAGCCCGGCGGAAAGTTGCCGACCTGGTAGCCGCCGTCGCCGACGTCCCACGGCTCGGCGATCAGCTTGACGCGCGACACCACCGGATCCTGCTGGATCAGATCGAAGAACGCGCCGAGCCGGTCGACCTCGTGCAGGCCGCGCGCGAGCGCGCTCGCGAGATCGAACCGGAACCCGTCGACGTGCATCTCCTCGATCCAGTAGCGCAGCGAGTCCATCACCAGCTGCAGCGTGTGCGGGCTGCGCATCTGCAGCGTGTTGCCGGTGCCGGTGTAGTCCATGTAGTAGGACAGATCGTCGGGCACCAGCCGGTAGTAAGTCAGGTTGTCGAGCCCGCGCAGCGACAGGGTCGGGCCCTCGTGGTTGCCCTCGGCGGTGTGGTTGTAGACCACGTCGAGGATGACCTCGATGCCGTGCTGGTGCAGGGTCCGGATCATGTGCTTGACCTCGGCGACCGCGCCGCTGGCGCTGCGCACGCTGGCGTACTCGGGGTGGGGCGCGAAGTAGCCGATCGAGTGGTAGCCCCAGTAGTTGCGCAGCCCGTTGTCGAGCAGGAACCCGTCGTGGATGAAGGCGTGGATCGGCAGCAGCTCGACCGCGGTGACCCCGAGGCTCTTGAGGTGCTTGAGGATCGCGGGGTGCGCGAGCCCGGCGTAGGTCCCGCGCAGGTGCTCGGGCACGTCGGGGTGGCGCATCGTCAGGCCCTTGACGTGGGCCTCGTAGATCACCGTCTGGTTCCACGGGATCTCGAGCCGGCGGTCGTTGCCCCAGTCGAAGTACGGCTGGACGATCACCGAGCGGAACGTGTGCGGCGCGCTGTCTTCGATCGACGGGCCGCCGTTGCCGTCGTCGCCGCGCAGCGCCGGGCCCCAGTCGAGGCCCTCGGAGATCGCGCGGGCGTACGGATCGACCAGGAGCTTGCTGGGGTTGCAGCGCAGGCCGCGCGCCGGATCCCACGGACCGTGGACGCGGAACCCGTAGCGCGTGCCCGGGCCGATCAGCGGCAGGTAGGCGTGCCAGATCTGGCCGATCCCGCGATCGAGCTCGATCCGGGTCTCGCCCGGCTTGCCCTCGAGGTCGAACAGCGCGAGCTCGACCCGCTCGGCCACGCCGCTGTACACCGCGAAGTTGGTGCCGTAGCCGTCGAACTGGGCGCCGAGCGGGTACGGCCGCCCGGGCCACACGCCGCGACCGCGCGCCGGGTTGGGCGCCGGCGTCACGGAGCGTAGATCCCGTCGAGCACCAGCGCGCGCGACCGGCGCAGCGCGAGCACGGTCTCGATCCGCTCGGGCTGGCCCCAGTCGCTCCACTCCACGCCGGACAGCTCGAGGGTCGCGAGCCGCTCGGGGACGCGTTCGAGGATGTCGCGCGAGAAGCTGACCGGCAGGTACGCGCGGTAGATGTACTCGATCGCGTCGGACTCGTCCTTGGTGCCGACCAGCGGGACCAGCGAGTCGAGGATATCGAGCAGCTGCGGCTCGGCGGCGCGACCGAGCTCCCACAGCGCGTCGACCGTGCCGCAGGCGACCATCGTGTTCCACAGAGCGCCGCTATCGAGCAGCTGGCCGGCGCGCGCGACCGTGGGCTTCTCGACAAAGCCGATCAGCTTGCGGACCTGCGGGATCTGGGTGAGCTGGTCGCCGAGCACGAGGTAGCCGAGCTCGGGGTCGGGCTCGCTGGGGGTGGCGCCGAGGATCACCACGGTGTCGCGGAGCTGGGCCGCCATCCCGCGCGCCGTGCGGACCTGCTCGATGTACCTCGCCGCCGGGGCGACGTAGTGATCGGTCGGCGTGATCGTCACCACCGCGTTTGGGTGCCAGCGCTTGATCATCGCCAGCGCGACGTACAGCGCGAGCCCGGTGTCGCGCGCGCCCGGCTGGCGGAACACGTGATCGCTGCGCCCGGTGAGCTGGGGACCGGCGATCGCGCCGTGGTCCTGGCCGATCACCGCGATCGTGCGCGCCGCCGGGGTCAGCCGGTTGAGCCGATCGAGCGTGTGCTCGAGCATCGAGCGGTTGCCGAGCAGGCAGCAGTACTGCTTGGGGATCCGCCGGCCGAACCTGCGCTGGACGTAGCTCGATAACCGGACGCCATCACCACCGGCGAGCGCCAGGGTCCAGTCGAGAGATGTGGAGTCATTCTCGATGGGCTCGGTCACGGAGGTTCGCAGCTCGGCCGGCAGACAAGTCGACATGGTGGCCGGCTGCTATGCGAGCCGCGTGCCGGATCGATTGGCACGAGCGCACGCGGTGGACTGGCGCATCTAGCGCAACAACAATGAGCTTAGCGGCGTGCCGGTCGCCGCACGCGGGCCCGGGAGCGAGCGGGTGCGCGCGGTGATGCGCATGCGCGCATGATGCGGAGTGCCAGCCCGATCTCCTCGAACGATTCTCAGTTGGTAGCCGGCGATCGAGATCTGCCAGCCCGACCTGCGGCGTCGCTGCACCAGCGCTCACCACCCAGGATTTTCCGGGTAACAGTCAATCGCCGCGGCCGGGATTCGCAAGCCCGAGCCGGTGCAACATCTTGTGGATCGACATCCGGTCGATCCCGGCGGCGCGCGCGGCCGCGGAGATGTTGCCGTCGTGCTGTGCGAGCAGCCGCGAGATGTAGCGCTTCTCGAACTCGCTGATCACGTTCTGCTTGGCGAGCTTGAACGGGATCCCGACGTCGACCGGCACGGTCATCGCGGCGTCGGCGCTGGTCGCGGTGTGCGATGGCGTGGCGGTGATCGACGGCTCGGAGCGCGGCTGGGCGACCGGCGCGCGGCGCAGCGCGTCCTCGTCCTCGGGCGACTCGGCCAGCAGCACGGCGCGCTCGATCACGTTGCGCAGCTCGCGCACGTTGCCCGGCCAGTCGTGCTTCATCATCAGATCGATCGTCTCCTGCGCGATCGACGCGGTCTCGCCGTTCGGCGTGGTCGACAGGATGTGCTCGATCAGCAGCGGCAGGTCATCCTTGCGCTCGCGCAGCGGCGGCACGTGGACGCGCGCGACCGCGAGCCGGTAGTACAGGTCCTCGCGGAACCGGCCGCGGTTGACCTCGACGCCGAGGTCGCGGTTGGTCGCCGCGACGACCCGCAGGTCGACCTCGACCGTCTTGGTGCCGCCGACCCGGCGAACCTCCTTGCGCTCGAGCACGCGCAGCAGCTTGGGCTGCATCGCGAGCGGTAGCTCGCCGATCTCGTCGAGGAACACGGTGCCGCCGTGGGCGCGCTCGAACGCGCCGGCGTACGACGTGGTCGCACCGGTGAACGCGCCGCGCTCGTGGCCGAACAGCTCGCTCTCGATCAGGTTGGGCGGGATCGAGCCGCAGTCGAGCACGACGAACGCGCCGTCGTGGCGCGGGGAGTGATCGTGCAGCGCCTCGGCGACCAGCTCCTTGCCCGCGCCGGTCTCGCCGGTGACCAGCACCGTGGTGTCGGACTTCGCCAGCTTCTCGAGCCGCGCGAACAGCTCGCGCATCTTGACCGAGCGGCCGATCATCGAGCCGAACCGATCGGTATCCGACAGCTCGATCTCGACCGAGTCGCCGAGCGGCTCGAACTTGAGCCGCGTGCCGCCGAGCGCGATCTGGGTGCCCGGCTGGATGTACACGTCGTTGATCCGCAGCTGCGAGACGTAGGTGCCGTTGGTCGAATCGAGATCGCGCAGGCGGTAGCCGCGGTCGTCGAGCCGGATCTCGCAGTGCAGCCCCGAGACCTTGGAGTCGGTGAGCTGGACGTCGTTGCCGCGCCGCGCGCCGATCCGGATCACCGAGGTCTCGATGTCGCGGATCAGGCCAGCGTCCGCACCGGTGACGACCTCGACTCGACAGCGCCGGAGCCGAGCCGACGTGGCTCGCCCCCCAACATAGGTCACCCATGTGCCTGAGCGCAGGTCATCGACCGCCATGTACGGAGCACGTTACCACGACGGTCGGCCGGCAATTCGCCTCGGCGCGCCAGGCTGGCGAGGCTGCGTCGCGCCATCTGCCAATGTGGCGCAGTGGCAGGACGGCGCGCGACCCGCGCCGACGCTGTGCAGCGACGGTTGGCCTGGCGCGACGTTTGCTGGATTGTACGGCGATGTCCGCCATCCAGTCTTTGCTCCGCGTGATGACGTTGCGCGATGCCGAAGCGATCGTCCTCGAGACCGACAAGGTCCCGAGCCTGCGGCGGCGCGGGCTGATCGAGAAGCTCGCGATGCCGGCGATCGAGGCGCAGATGCTCGCCGACTTCGCGGCGCCGCTCTTGGGCGACCGCAGGCTCGACGACGGGCCGGTGGCGCTGGCGTTCCGCGATGCCGACGGCACGAGCTATCAGGTCACGGTGGACAAGGTGACCACGGGGCTGCGCGTCGTGGTGCGCCCCGGCAAGCCGGCATCGCCGGCACCAGCGGCACCGCCCGCGCCCGCCGCTGCGGGCACCGAATCCAAGGGCGCGTGGTGGGCCCAGCCATCGACCAGGCCCGGCCCGCCGGTGCAGCGCGCCGAGCTCGCCGCCCGCACCGCGGCGGCTGCCGCGGCCACCGCCACCGCGCAAGACGCCGCCGGCCCCGCGCGCGCGAGCGAGGCCCTGGCGCGACTCGGCCAGCTGCTCGCGCCGTTCGTCGCCGTGGCGCACGAGCGCGGCGCGTCCGACGTCATCGTGTCGACCGGGCTCGCCCGGCTGAAGATCGCCGGCCGGCTCGAGGACATCGAGCAGATCGCCGACGACGCCGAGCTCGCCGCGTGCGTCGCGGTGCTCGGCTCCAGCACCGATCACAGCCTCGAGCTCGACGGCACCCGGCTGCGCGTCAACCTGTTCGATCACCTCGGCGGCGCCGCGGTCGTCGCCCGGCTGATCCGCGATCGCGTACCGAGCCTGGCCGAGCTCGCGCTGCCGGCCGAGCTCGGTAGCGTGGTCGATCAGCGCGATGGCCTGATCCTGGTGTGCGGCCCGACCGGGTCAGGCAAGTCGACCACGCTCGCCGCGCTGATCGATCTGATCGACCAGCGCCGGTCGGCCCACGTGATCACGCTCGAGGATCCGATCGAGTACCGGTTCACCCCGCGGCGCGGCATCGTCCACCAGCGCGAGGTCGGTTCGCACATCCCGAGCTTCGCCGCCGGCCTGCGCGCCGCGCTGCGCGAGGCGCCCGACGTGATCTTGCTCGGCGAGCTGCGCGACCGCGAGACGATCGCCGCCGCGCTGACCGCCGCGGAGACCGGGCACCTCGTCCTGGGGACCCTGCACGCCCCGAGCGCCGCGGGCGCGATCGATCGCATGATCGACGCGTTCCCCGAGGCCCAGCAGCGCCAGGCGCGCTGGCAGCTCGCGGCGGTGCTGCGCACCGTGGTCACCCAGTACCTGCTGCCGCGCCGCGACGGCGGCCGGATCCCGGCGATCGAGCTGGTCCCGATCACCGTCGCGGTGGCCAACCTGATGCGCAAGGGCGACCTCCAGATGCTGCCGTCGGCGATCCAGACCGGGCGCGACGCCGGCATGATCCCGCTCGAGCGCTCGCTGGCCCGCATCCTCGACAGCGGCGCGGTGTCGCCGCAGGTCATCAAGGCGATCGCCGCCGACCACGATCTGCTCGCCGCGCTGTCCGGCAAGCTGAAGTGACCCGCCGCGCGGGGCTCACGAGCTCTTGAACTGCTCGCGATCGAGCCCGTGGCGCACGACCAGCGCCCACAGGTTCTTGCGATCCATGTGCGCGGTGCGCGCGGCCTGGGCCAGGTTGCCGTGGTGGGCGCGCAACAGCTCGGTCAGGTACGCCTTCTCGAACCCATCGATCGCCTCCTGCTTGAGCTCGCGAAACGGCCGCGACAGATCGGGCCGCGCGCTCGCGATCCGGCCCTCGGGCAGCGCGACGTCGGCCTCGGTGATCGTCGGGCCCTCGGCGACGACCATCGCCTGGTGGACCTTGTTCTCGAGCTCGCGGACGTTGCCCGGGAACTCGTAGGCCGCGAACCGGCGCAGCGCGCCCGGCGTGATGCCGTCGATCGCCTTGCCGAGCCGGCCGCGGTACTTGCTGATGAAGTGGTGCACGAGCAGCGCGGTGTCCTCGGGGCGCTCGCGCAGCGGCGGCATGTGCATCGGGAACACGTTGATCCGGTAGTACAGGTCCTGGCGGAAGCTGCCGCGCGCGACCAGCTGATCGAGATCGCGGTTGGTCGCGGTCACGATCCGGACGTCGACCCGGCGATCCTGATCGTCGCCGATCCGGCGGAACTCCTGCGACTGCAGGACGCGCAGCAGCTTGCCCTGCAGCGGCAGCGGCAGCTCGCCGATCTCGTCGAGGAACAGCGTGCCGGTGTGCGCCGCCGCGAGCAGGCCCTCGCGATCGCGGGTCGCGTCGGTGAACGCGCCGCGCACGTGGCCGAACAGCTCGTCCTCGAGCAGCGCCTCGGGGATCGCGGCGCAGTTGACGACCACGAACGGCGCGTCGTGGCGCGGCGACGAGTTGTGGATCGTCCGCGCGACCAGCTCCTTGCCGGTCCCGCTCTCGCCGAAGATCGCCACGGTGACGTCGGTCGCGGCGACCATCGCGATCCGGTCGTACAGCTCCTTGATCCAGGTGCCGGTGCCGATGATGATGTCGGTCTTGCGTGGCCGCCGCTTGTCGCCGCGCGCGTCGCCAGCCGGAGTTCGCCCGATCCGGAACGCCAGCTCGGCGGCCTGGAACGGCCGCAGCACGACATCGGCCGCCCCGGAGCGCGCCGCGATCGCCACGCCCTCGGCGCCGCTGGCGAGCAGCACGACGCGCGCGTTGCCCCCGAACGCCGCCAGCTCGCGCACCGTGGCCGCGCCGAGCCCCGGCTCGGCCTCGAGCACGACGACGTCGTAGGCCTGGCCGGCGGTCACCGCGGCGCGCAGCTTGTCGGGCGCCGCCTCGCGGGTCGCCCACGCGACCTCGGCGACCGCGCCGCCCAGCAGCTCCACCAGCTGATCGCGCACCTGCGCGGTCCGGTCGACGACGAGCACGCGGGGCAGCACCCCGATAGCATACGTCATCGCGGCGCCCCGGTGCCCGGCGCTCGCCGGCCCGACTTACAAGTCACGACTTTACAAGTCACGACTTGTAAACCCAGGCCTTCAAGTCTTACAAGTCACGACTTTACAAGTCGTGACTTGTAAGACTTAACAATGCAAGTGATGATTCCTCAATCCATTCCTTTACAAGTTACGACTTTACAAGTTACGACTTTATAAGTTACGACTTAGCAATGAACGAAGCGGCTCCCGAGGCCTTCGTCGGACGCAGGACCGAGCTGGCGATGCTCGAGGCGGCCTACGCCGGCAAGGACAGCGCGTTCATCCCGATCTACGGCCGGCGCCGGATCGGCAAGAGCGAGCTGATCCTGCACTTCCTGCGCAACAAGCCCGGGCTCTACCATGTGGGCAAGCTCGCCCCGAGCGGGCTTCAGCTCCGCGAGCTGATGATCGATGCGGCCGGCGTGCTCGGCGAGCCGCTGCTCGCGAACCTGAGCGTGGACGACTGGCGCATCGCGCTGGACACGATCGTCGAGCGCTGGCGCGGACCACGCCGGCTCGTGCTCGCGCTGGACGAATTTCAGTGGAGCGCGCAGGCCGCGACCGAGCTGCCTTCGATCCTGCAGGAGCTGTGGGATCGCAAGTGGCGGCGCAACGGCAAGGTGATGCTCATCCTGTGCGGCTCGTACATCGGCTTCATGGAGCGCGAGGTGCTCGGCAAGCAGAGCCCGCTGTTCGGCCGGAGAACCGCGCAGATCAAGCTCGCGCCGTTCGGCTACCGCGAGGCCGCCGAGTTTCATCCCCGGTGGTCGCTCGTCGATCGCGCCCAGGCCTACTTCGTGTGCGGCGGTGTGCCGCTGTACCTGCGCGCGTTCGATCCGGCTCGATCGATCCGCAGCAACATCGAGGCGAGCTTCCTGTCCGAGCACGCCACGCTGTTCCAGGAGCCCGAGTTCCTGCTCCGTGAGGAGCTGCGCGAGGTCCAGAATTACTACGGCGTGATGTGGGCGATCGCGGCCGGCCACGGCACCCAGAGCGAGATCGCCAAGGCGACCGGACTGCCGGGGCGCAGCCTGCCCTACTGGCTCGATCAGCTGGTCGAGCTCGGGTACATCGGCCGGCGCCACCCGCTGGTCGCCGGGAAGCTCGCGCGCGCGGTGCGCTTCGTGCTCGAGGACGCGATGCTACGGTTCTGGTTCCGGTTCGTGTTTCCGCACCG
Organism: Kofleriaceae bacterium; assembly: GCA_036271215.1. GTDB lineage: Bacteria > Myxococcota_A > Polyangia > Haliangiales > Haliangiaceae > JABFXX01. The sequence goes on from DATBBB010000533.1 coordinate 47,539, forward strand.
CAGCTTCATCCAGCAGCGCGGCGCGCAGGCAGCGTGGAGCGAGCTGGTCGCAACGCAGCTCGATGCATACTTCGGTGCGTGCTTCGAGCGGCTGGCGCGCGAGGCGCTGCCGGCGCTCTACGAACGCGAGCGGGTCTCCACGGCCTACATGGTCGGTGAGTACTGGGATCGCCACGTGCAGATCGACGTCGTCGGGACCCGCGGCGACGGGCGGATCGACCTGGGCGAGGCGAAGTGGGGCACGGTGCGCTCCGCGGCGGCGCTCACCAACGAGCTCGAGGCCCGGATCCCGCACTATCCCAACCCCGACAGCGCCACGATCGAGCGCCGGTTCTTCGTGCGCGCCCGGCCGCGGAGCCGCACGCGGCTGCCGGGGCACTGGCACGATCTCGAAGATCTCTATTCCGCGTAGCGTCCGCGGCGCGGCCGCGGCGCGGCGGCGGCAGGCCTACCAGTCGTGCTGCGGATCGGTCGCGTGGCCGGTCGCGCGCCGGCGGGCTTCGTCTTTCTGGAGCCGGCGCGAGTAGTTGTCGAGGTCATCGAGCTTGCCGTCGGTCGGCGTCTTCGGCGATGACTGGTTGCCCCGGCCATGCTGGCGCGGACCGCGCGGTGGCTGCCCGCCGCTCTGGCCGTTGCTGGGCTGGCCGGGTTGACCGCTCTGGCCGCCCTGGCCGCCGCTGTTGGAGCCGTTCTGCGGCTGCGCCGAGCCCTGACCGTTCGAGCCCTGACCGTTCGAGCCCTGACCGTTCGAGCCCTGGCCGTTCGAGCCATTCTGCGCCTGCGCCGAGCCCTGACCGTTCGAGCCCTGACCGTTCGAGCCGTTCTGGTTCGAACCCTGGCCGTTCGAGCCCTGACCGTTCGAGCCGTTCTGCGGCTGCGCCGAGCCTTGGCCGTTCGAGCCCTGGCCGTTCGAGCCGTTCTGGTTCGAACCCTGGCCGTTCGAGCCCTGGCCGTTCGAGCCGTTCTGGTTCGAACCCTGGCCGTTCGAGCCGTTCTGGTTTGAGCCGTTCTGCGCCCCGGAGCCTTGGCCGTTCGAGCCCTGGCCCTGCTGACCTTGGCCCTGCTGGCCTTGCTGCCCCTGCTGGCCTTGGCCCTGCTGACCTTGGCCCTGCTGGCCCTGCTGGCCTTGCCCCTGCTGACCTTGGCCCTGCTGGCCCTGCTGCCCCTGCTGTTGCTGGCGTTGCTGTTTCTGGCGCCGGCGCAGCGCCAGCTCGAGGTTGATCCGCGCGTCGTCGAGCTCGGTGTCCTCGCGCAGCGCCTGCTTGTAGGCCTCGATCGCGTCCTCGAGCTTGCCCTGCCCCATCAGCGCGTTGCCGCGGTTGTACTGGGCCTCGCCGCGGATCCGGCGGTCCTTGGCGCTCGCGGCCTGCTTGAGGTGATCGAGCCCGCGCTCGGTCAGCTGGCGCTTGGCCTCGGGATCCTTGATCGTCTCGGCCTGCTTGAGCTCCGCGGTGCCGCGGTCGTAGGCCAGGCCATCGGCGTCGACCTCGCCGCGCTGGGCCGCGCGGTCGTAGGCGGCGAGCGCATCGTCGTAGTGGCCCTCGGCGTAGGCGCGGTTGCCGGCCTCGACGTCGGGATCGTCGGAGCGGAACGGCTCCCAGCCACCGAGCGCGAGCGGCAGCACCACCACGAGCGCGGCCCCGAGCGCCCGCCGGAGCGCGTGGCCCCAGGTTCGCCGGGCCTGCGGGCCCAGATCCGGCGCGCGCCGCATCCGTGGAGCTTGCCACGCCGCGCTCACGCCGCCTCCGGATAGCGCTGGCGGCGCCGCGTGCTGATCGCGATCTCGATCACCAGCAGCATCAGCCCGGCGAACAGGAACGGCTGGTAGACGTCCCGCCGATCCTTGACCCGCTTGGTCGCGAGCCCTCGATTGATCCCGCGCAGCGCCTCGACGATCGGCGCCGGATCGACCTCGCCGTGCTCGGCCGCGACCAGATAGCGCCGGTCATCGCCGGACAGCGCCGCGAGCGCCTTCATCCCGGCGTCGTCGCGCTTCGAGGTCACCGTCGCGCCGTCGGGCAGCTTCTTGGGCGTGGTCGTCCGCACGCCGGTGAACCCGTCGATCTCGTAGACCACGCCGCCCGCGGCCGAGCCCTCGCCGACGAGGAACACCGCGATGCCGAGCTCGCGCGCCGCCGCGACTTCGCGCTGCGCGTCGGCGTCCGGGTCGCCGCCGTCGGTGAACACCACGATCGCCTTGCCGCGCTCGGAGCTCTGCGTGGTCCGCTGCGCCGGGTCGCCGGCGTCGGCCTTGGGGTCGGCCGGCCGGTCGGCCGAACGAGGATCGAGCGTCTCGCCGGGCAACGGATCGCCGCCGTGACCGCGCCGCCCGATCCGCGCGCACCCGAGGTCCTCGTAGAGATCGGGCCGCAACAAGCAGCGCGCGACGCGGAACACCTCGCCGAGGTTCGAGCCCTGCGACAGGTCGCCCGGACCGAGATCGTGCAGGAAGTTGGTCGCGACCAGGTGGTCCTCGGTCAACGGGAAGTGCGCCGCCGCGCCGGCAAACACGACCGGCGCGATCCGATCGCCGGGCAGCTCTTCGATCACCTCGCTCGCCAGCTCGCGGGCCCGCGCCAGCCGCGAGGTCGGCAGGTGCTTGCGCGCCATCTCCGCGGTCGGGCCGACGTCGTCGACCAGCATCGACTTCGAGACGTCGACCGCGACGACCAGGTCGAGCCCGCGGAGCTCGATCCGGTGGGTGCCCGAGATCTGCGGGCGCGCCGCGGCGATCGCGATCAGCGCCGCGGCGATCGCCACGAGCAGGTCCTTGCCGACCCGGCGGCCCGGCGACGCGCTGCCGATCACCTTGCCGATCACCGCCAGCTCACCGAGCCGGCTCGTCAGCTGGCGCCGGCGCGCGCGGTCGTAGAGGTGGAGCGCGAGCAGCGCGAGCGGCGCACCCGCCGCGACCCACAGCAGGTGGGGCGTCACGAACGTCACGGCAGCCTCCGCAGCCGGGTATGCGACAGCAGCTGCTCGAGCCCGAGCAGGATCAACCCGAGCAGCGCGAGCGGCGCGAACAGCTGGTGATCGGGGATCCGCTCGATCTCGACCCGCTTGGTCTTGTTGAGCTGATCGCGCACGGTCTGGAACCCGCGATCGAACGAGTCGTAGTCGGTCGCACGGAAGAACTCGCCGCCGGTCAGCGCCGCGATGCTGCGCAGGGTCTCGGGGTTGACCGACATCCCGCCGAACAGATCGGCGTCTTCCCGGCCGACGAGGATCGTGTAGACCTTGACCCCCATCGTCTTGGCGACCCGCGCCGCCTCGTCGGGCTCGAACCGCGTCACCCAGTTCGAATCGCCGTCGGACAACAGGATCACCACCTTGCTCTTGGCCGGCGCGTCATCGGGCGCGAGGTCGCGGCGGCCGTCGCGCAGCTGCGACAGCGCCAGGCCCAGGCCATCGCCGATCGCGGTGCCGAGCTCGGGGACATCGCCGATCGCCAGGTCGGTCACGATCTGCTCGAGGACCTTGGTGTCGAGCGTGAGCGGACACTGCAGCATCGCCTGCTGGCCGAACACGACCAGGCCGATCCGATCGTGCGTGGTGCGGCGCAGGAACCGGCGGATCACGCGCTGCGCGGCGTCGAGCCGGTCGCGCGGCAGGTCGGTCTCCTCCATCGACTTCGACATGTCGACGACCAGCATGATGTCGATCGTGTCGATCTCGTGCTTGACGGTGCGGAACGTCTCGGGCCGGGCGAGCGCGACGGCGAGCGCGGCGAGCCCGACGACCCGCAGCACGCTCGGCAGATCCGACAGCCACGCCGCGAGCCCGACCCGGTGCACCAGCTGGGTCTGCGAGAACGCCATCGCGGCGGCGCGCCGGCGATGGAGGTGGAACCCGAGCACGCCGGCGAACCCCGCGCCGGCGATCAGCCACAGCGCCCGCGGCGAGTGCCACACCAGCTTCTCGCCACCGCGCGCGACCTCCAGGTACCGCCATGCGCCGAGCGCGGCAAGCCCCCCGAGGATCGCGACCAGCAGCCACGGCACCACCGCGCGGGCGAGCCGGAGCCACCACGCGCGCCCCGCCGGGCGCGTCCGCGGCATGGGCGGCGGCCCACCCACTGGATCGCCGGCCCGATCGCCGGCCCGATCGCCGGCCCGATCGCTCCGCCGGGTCACGCGGCCTCCCGCGCCGGCGCCGGCCGCGGCGCCAGCTGCAGCTGGGTCGTGGTGACGATCAGCGCGCGCGCATCGGCGAGCGCCTGGCCGGCATCGGCCGGGGTCGCGCGCCGGCCGCTGTACTTGATCAGGTCGCAGCCGTCGAGCCAGCCGGTGACCAGCGCGAGCTCGGCGGGCGGTGCCGCCGCCGCGAGCCGCGCCAGGAGCTCGGAGGACGTCAGGTCGCGGACCGCGATCCGGTAGCGCGCGCCGAGGTACGCGCGGATCACCTCGACCATCTCGGCGTACCCCAGCTTGCGCTCGGTCGCGCGATCGAGCACCCCCGACTGCTCGATCGCGAGCAGCCGCTCGAGCGCGCGCTCGCCGGTCATGTCGATCCGCGCCGGCCACGCGATCGCGCCGCCGACCAGCCGCCGGAGGTGGCGCCGCCGGGGCCGGTTGCCGAGCCACAGCGCGACGACCAGCGCACCGATCGCCGCCCCCGCCGCGGTGGCGACCCAGATCCAGAACCAGTCGCGCGTGCGCAGCCCGGCCGGCGCCGCGAGCCCGCGCATCGCGCGCGGATCGTCGACCACGTCGCCGAGCTCGCCGGTGATGTTGAGCGGCACGGCGTTGGTCTGGATCTGGCCGGCCTTGCCGAGCGCGGTGAACGTGACCGCGATCGGCGCGATCTGCTGGTCGCCGAGCTCCCACGGCGTGACGTCGAGTTGCCACTCGCGCGTGGTCCGCCCGTCGCCGGTCCGGCGATCCTCGGACAGCCGGCGCCGGACCTCGAACGCCGCGCCGAGATCGAGCGGCTCGCGCAGGTTGACCTCGACCCCGGCATCGAACGTCGCGGTGACGAACAAGGTGAAGTGTCCGCCGAGCCGGACCACCGACGGGCTCGCTGCGGCGCTGACGTCGGGCGCGCCGACCCCGAACGGCAGCTGGAGCAGCTTCGCCGAGCCCGCACCCGAGCCTGCCGAGCCTGCCGAACCCGCACCGGAGCCTGCCGAACCTGCCGAGCCTGTCGAGCCTGTCGAACCCGCACCCGAGCCTGTCGAGCCTGCACCGGAGCCCCGGCCCGGGCTCGCCGCCCCCGCCGACGATCCGGAGCCCGCCGACGATCCGGAGCCCGCCCCCGCCGACGATCCGGAACCCGCCGCTGACGATCCAGAGCCCACCGCCCCCGCCGACGATCCGGAGCCCGCCGCCGCGTCGGGCTCGGCCCCGGCGCGCTGCGCCGCCAGCGCGAACGCCGCCAGCGCGACCCCCGCCAGCGCGACCACGAGCGGTGCCGTCCGCCGTGTCATCCGTGCGCCATCCGCTTGGCGCGCGCCCGGAAGAACGCGATCAGCGCATCGACGTACGGCCGGTCGGTGTGGACCTCGACGCAGTCCAGGTTCAGCCGGCGCAGCGCCATCGCCCGCCCCGCCGACGCGGCCCGCGCCCGCCGCGCGTAGTCGATCGCCGCGGCGCTGCTGGTATCGAGCTCGACCAGCTCGCCCGACTCGAGATCCTCGAGCACGAGCAGCCCGACCGCCGGCAGCGCCTGCTCCAGCGGGTCGCCGACGACGACCGGCACCAGCTCGTGGCGCTGTTTGGTGATCTGCATCGCGCGTTCCCAGCCGTCCGACAGGAAGTCTGACACCAGGAACACCACCGATCGACGCCGGGCGATCTTGCCCAGGAAGTCGAGGCCGGCCGCGAGGTTGGTGCCGCGCGACGCGGGCTGGAACGCCAGGATCTCGCCGATCACGCGCATCACGTGGCGGCGACCCTTCTTCGGCGGCACGAACCGCTCGACCCGATCGGTGACGATCGTCAGCCCGACCCGATCGTTGTTCTTGAGCGCCGAGAACGCGACCACCGCGGCGAGCTCGGCGGCGAGCTCGCGCTTGTTGACCCCGCGGGTGCCGAAGAACCCCGACGCGCTCATGTCGACCACGAGGTTGACCGTGCGGTCGCGCTCCTCGACGAACTGCTTGACGTGCGGCGCGTTCATCCGCGCGGTGATGTTCCAGTCGATCGAGCGGACGTCGTCGCCGGCGTAGTACGGCCGGACATCGGAGAACACCAGGCCGCGGCCCTTGAACACCGAGTGGTACTGGCCGGCGAGCTGATCGTCGACCAGCCGGCGCGCGACGATCTCGACCTTGCGCGCCTTCTTGAACAGCTCCGCGGTGGTCAGCGCCATGATCAAGGCACCGGCAGATACTCGAAGATCCGGCGCACCACGTCCTCGGAGCTGACCTCTTCGGCCTCGGCCTCGTAGGTCACGACCACGCGGTGGCGCATGACGTCCATCGCGATCGCCTTGATGTCGTCGGGCGTGACGTACGCGCGGTGGTGCAGGAACGCATGCGCCCGCGCGGCCTGCGCGAGGCACAGCGTCGCGCGCGGCGAGCCACCGTACTCGATCAGCGGCGCGAGCTCGCCGAGCCCGTAGTCGCGCGGCCGTCGCGTCGCCTGCACGACGTGCACGATGTAGTCGCGCACCCGGTCGTCGATGTAGATCGAGCCGACGACCTTGCGCGCCGCGCGGACCTGCTCGATCGTCGCGACCTCGTCGGGCACCGGGATCTCGAGCCCGGCCATCCGGTCGAGCATCGCGCGCTCGTCGCTCGCGGTCGGGTAGCTGACCTTGATCAGCAGCATGAAGCGATCGAGCTGGGCCTCGGGCAGCGGGAACGTGCCCTCCTGCTCGATCGGGTTCTGGGTCGCGAGCACGAGGAACGGATCGGGCAGCCGGTGCGTGGTGTCGCCGATCGTGACCTGGCGCTCCTGCATCGCCTCGAGCAGCGCGGACTGGACCTTGGCCGGCGCGCGGTTGACCTCGTCGGCGAGCACCAGGTTCGCGAACAGCGGCCCGCGCTTCTGGGTGAACTCGCCGGTGTGCATGTTGTAGATGATCGTGCCGGTGATGTCGGCCGGCAGCAGATCGGGCGTGAACTGGATGCGCTGGAACGAGGCGGCGATCGTCTGCGACAGCGTCTTGACCAGCAGCGTCTTGGCGAGCCCCGGCACGCCCTCGATCAGGCAGTGGCCGCCGGTCAGAAGCCCGATCAGCACGCGCTCGACCATGTCGCGCTGGCCGACCACGACCCGCCCGACCTGCGCCATCACGTCGTCGAGGAACGCGCTGGCCTGGTGGACCTCGTCGGTCAACAGCTGGATGTCGATCCCGGACGCTGCCGGCCCGGACGCTGCCGGCCCGGACGCTGCCCGCTCGGGCGCCGGGTCGGTGACCTGGGCCGCCAGCGCGCCGGGGCTGGGCGGCGCACCGGCGACCGCGACGCCGCGGCCGAGGCCGAGGCCGGGATTGTCGAGCGGCCGCGCAAACGGCGACCGCCCGTCGCTCGCGGACAGCCCATCCTCGCGTTCGACGGTCGGGCCGAGGGGCGGAAACAGATCGCGCCGCGTGTTCACGACTTGACGATGTCACGAATCAAGCCCCGGTGCCCGTGCCGCCTGCGCGCGGCGCCCGGCGATGTACATCCGGCCACCGCGACGATTATTCCCGCGGCCGGCGGTATATCTTCGCAGCCATGGCGGAACAGGCAACCTCGCTCGGTCCGGTCGACTTCTCGACCCACGTCGTGTCGCTCGCGTCGACGGCGTTGATCGCGCTCGGCAGGATGCCGACCCCCGAAGGCGAGAGCCACCCGGTCGATCTCGAGACCGCGCGCCACCTGATCGACGTGCTCGGCATGCTCGAGCACAAGACCAAGGGCAACCTCGACGAGCCCGAGCACAAGCTCCTGGCGAGCCTGATCTACGACCTCCGCGTGGCCTACGTCGACGCGCAGAAAGCGCAGCACGGGTGATCCGGGCCACGGCTCGCCCGGCGAGCGAGCAGTCTCCGGGTTCCGCGCGCGGTCGATCGGCTTCGCTCG
>DATBBB010000534.1:0-10311 GCA_036271215.1 Kofleriaceae bacterium
CTGGTAGGTGTCGCGCGCGACAGTCGCGAGGGTGAGCGCGTGGCAGGGCACGATGGCGGCGAGGACGGTCGCGAGCGCGAACCGGCTCTCGGCCAGTGGGCGTTCACAGCAGAACTTTGGTGGCTGGCGCATCATGGGTCAACTCGAGAACGCTATCGGTAAATCCTTGCAGCACGGCGAGCCGCTCTTCGGGCGACAACGACAGCATCCAGCGGATCAGCGTGACGTCCACACCATCGTCGGTGTCTCCCGGGCGCTCGACGAGAATATCGATCGTCGGCGCCTCGGACAGCGATCCAGCCACAATGTCACCTTACCATCCGCCGAGTCGTGTCGCGGGGGAGGCTGGGGAGTTCCTCCCTGGCGTCCAAGGGCAGGTGCCCCATCAAGTTTCTTGGCGCTCGGGCCGGCCCACGACGTCGCTGGCGCCGCGGAATGTCAGCCCTGGGTGATATACGCGCCATCGTGACCCCGCAACCGTCGCGATCGCTGGCCGGCCGGTCCGCCGGCGAGCGCGGGCCGGTGCGGTTCGCGGTGTCGATCACGCCCGCGCGGCAACTCGTGGTGCGCGTCGTCGCGGCAGGCGACGAGGCTCCCGCGACATCGGAGGTCGCGTCCCGGATCGGCGCGGCGTTCGCGGCGGGCGTGGGCGCGGGTCTGCTCCAGCTCGGATGCGCGGAGGTCGCCACGCCGCTGCCCGCGGCGGTTGCGTACTGGCGCGATCTGGCCGCGCGCTACGTCGCGGCGGTGTGCGCGCGGGGCGCCGATACCACCGCGCCGATCGCGCCGCTCGACGACGCGAGCCTCGCCGAGCTGGCCGCGAGCGCGCCGCCGATGCCGGGGGGCGAGTACCTCGACGCCGAGCTGCTCGCCGAGCAGTGGCGCGCGCTCGACGCGGCGTTCCACGCGGCCCTGCGCGATCACGGCGGCAGCGTCGCCGAGATGCTGCAAGCGCGCCACGCGGCGTGGCACCTGGTCGGGCGCGTCCACTTCAACCTCGCCGAGAATCGCGGCGACGACGAAGCGCCCTTTGCGTTCGTGGCGACCTACACGACCCGGCTCTCGGCGCGGGGGACCGCGCAGCACGTCGTGCTCGGCCAGGCGCTGCGCGAATACGCCGGCGCGCGGGCCAAGGCCCAGCTGACGACCTTGCTCGAGCCGGTGCGCCGCGCCGCCGATGCGTGTCCATGGCTGGCCGAGATGGTCGAGCGCGGCGAGCTGTTTCATCCGCTGCGCTGGACCCCGAGCGAGGCCAGCCGCTTGCTCGGCGATGCGCCCAAGCTCGAGGCGGCGGGGGTGAGCGTCCGCATGCCCGCCGGATGGGGTGGCCGGCGACCGGCGCGGCCTCAGGCCACGGGCACCGTCGGGGCCAGGCCACCCGGCGGGCTGGGCCGCGACGCCCTGCTCGACTTCGAGGCCGCGGTCACGCTCGACGGGGAGTCGCTCACCGACGCCGAGCTCGCGGAGTTGCTCGCGGGCACCGATGGGCTGCGCCTGCTGCGCGGCCGCTGGATCGAGCTCGACCGAGCAGAGCTGCGCGCGACGATCGAACGAGTGCGCGCCATCGAGCGCGCCGCGGCCGGCGGCGTCGGGTTTGGTGAGGCGATGCGGCTGGTGGCCGGCGCGGCCATCACCGAGGATCCCGCGGTTGCCCCGGTCGCGCGGCCGCGGGTGGTCGCCGGGGCATGGCTGAGCGAGACCCTCGCGGCGCTGCGCGCCCCCGCTGAGCGCGATGCCCTCGACCTGGGCGATGCACTTCGGGCGGAGCTGCGGCCGTATCAGGCGGTGGGCGCGCGCTGGCTGCACCTGCTCGCGCGGCTCGGCCTGGGCGCGTGCCTCGCCGATGACATGGGCCTCGGCAAGACCATCCAGGTCATCGCGCTGCTCCTGGCCTCGCGATCCGGTCCGGTGGCCGCGCCGCACCTCCTGGTGGCGCCGGCCTCGCTGCTGGGCAACTGGACGAGCGAGCTCGCCCGGTTCGCGCCGAGCCTGCGCGCGCTGGTCGCGCACCCGTCGGCGATCCCGGCCGCGCAGCTCGCCGCCGCCCGCGCCCCCGACCTCGCGGGGGTCGACCTGGTGATCACGAGCTACGGGACGCTGCCGCGCGCGCCGTGGCTGAGCACGACGCGGTGGGGGCTCGCGATCCTCGACGAGGCACAGGCGATCAAGAACCCGGGGACCAAGCAGACCCGCGCGGTCAAGGCGCTCACCGCGCAGGCCCGCGTGGCGCTCACCGGCACGCCGGTCGAGAACCGGCTCGGCGATCTGTGGTCGATCTTCGACTTCCTCAACCCCGGCCTGCTCGGCGGAGCCAAGGAGTTCACGCGCTACACCCGGCAGCTGGATGCCGGCGGCTACGGTCCGCTGCGCGAGCTGATCCGGCCGTACGTGTTGCGCAGGCTCAAGACCGATCGCTCGGTCATCGCAGACCTGCCGGACAAGACGGAGCTGACGGCGTATTGCGCGCTGTCGCGCAAGCAGGCCGCGCTGTACCAGCAGGCGGTCGACGACCTCGCCGAGAAGCTGCGCGCGGGCGCGGGCGCGGGCATCGAGCGGCGCGGCGCGGTGCTGGCGGCGCTGCTCCGGTTCAAGCAGATCTGCAACCACCCGTCCCAGTGGCTCGGCGACGCGGACTGGCGCGAGGCCGACAGCGGCAAGCTCCAGCGCGTCCGCGAGCTCGCCGAGGTGATCGCCGCCAAGCAGGACAAGCTGCTGGTGTTCACCCAGTTTCGCGAGACCTGCGAGCCGATCGCCGCGTTCCTCGCCGGCGTGTTCGGCCGGCCTGGCCTGGTGCTCCACGGCAACACCGCCGTCAAGGAGCGCAGCGCCCTGGTGCGTCGGTTCCACGACGAAGACGTGCCGTTCTTCGTGCTGTCGCTCAAGGCCGGCGGCACCGGGCTCAACCTGACCGCTGCATCGCACGTCCTGCACTTCGACCGCTGGTGGAACCCCGCGGTCGAGGACCAGGCGACGGATCGAGCGTTCCGGATCGGCCAGCGCCGCAACGTGCTCGTCCACAAGCTGGTGTGCCGCGGCACGGTCGAGGAGAAGATCGATGCGCTGATCGCCGGCAAGCGCGCGCTGTCGCGCCAGCTGCTCGAAGGCACCACCGAGCTGCGGCTCACCGAGCTCTCGGACGCCGAGCTGATGAAGCTGGTGAGCCTCGATCTCAAGGCCGCGATGATGGACGGGACGGCGAACGCCAGCGAAAAGGAGCGATGATGAGCTACTGGTCAGAGGGCTATACCTGGGCACCGTACAAGACCGTCGCGCAACGCCGCGCCGAAGCCGCGAGAGAGATCAAAAAAGCCGGACGCCGCGGTCGAGCGAGGTCGCCGGTCGCCGTCGCCAGCCGCAAGATCGCGAGCACGTTCTGGGGCAAGGCATGGTGTGACAACCTCGAGCGCTACCGCGACTTTGCGTACCGCCTCGAGCGCGGCCGTAGCTACCTGCGCAGTGGCTCGGTGATCGATCTCCAGATCGAGACCGGCAAGATCACGGCGGAGGTCCTCGGCTCTAGCCTCTACCAGGTCGCGATCGAGATCGATGCGGTCCCGCGCGCCGCGTGGCAGGCGATCCAGCGAGACTGCGCTGGTAGCATCGGCTCGCGCCTCGATCTGCTGAGCGGCCGGCTGTCCGATGCGGTCATGGAGCGGCTGTACGCCGAGCGGACCGGCTTGTTCCCCGCCCCCTCGGCGATCCGGTTCACCTGCAGCTGCCCGGACTACGCGACGATGTGCAAGCACGTGGCCGCCGCCATGTACGGCGTCGGCGCGCGGCTCGATCACGAGCCGGAGCTACTGTTCACGTTGCGGCGCGTGGCGCTCGACGCGCTGCTCGCCTCGGCGGTCACCGCGTTGCCATCCAAGCCGGCATCGGGTCGCGTCCTCGCCGCGGGCGGGCTGGCATCGCTGTTCGGCATCGAGCTCGCCGATCCCTCGACGAAGGCGAAGCCGAAGGCGACGCCGACGCTGACGCCGACGCCGACCCGCCGCGCGGCCCCTGCCGCCAAAGCGACGTCGAGCAGCCGGGCCGGGACCAAGGCAACGTCGAGCAGCCGGGCCGGGGCCAAGGCAACGTCGAGCAGCCGGGCCGGGACCAAGGCGAGGAGCCTGCCCGCCCCGGTCACGCGAGTTGCGAGCAAGGCCGACCAGCCCGCCCGCACGCGCGCGGCGCGGGGCACCAAGGCTGCACCGTCCCGCGTCCGCGCCACGCCACCGGCCAAGCCCACATCCCCGGATCGCCGTCGATCAAGATCGCAGTAGAGACCTGAGCTTCCTCCGGCTGCCATGGATTCACGACTCATTCGGGAGATGTTCGATGTGGCTCGGTGAGCCCAGGCGCGTCACGCTGAAAACCGATCTTACCCGGTACCACGACCACCTGGTTCCCGGTGTCACAGGCCAGCTCGTGCCTGAGCTTCAGGTGGGTGTATGGGGCGCGCTCGAACGGTTTGTCGCGGTCCGCTTCGATTGCTGCGGGACGACGATGGACATCCTGCTCGAGAGCCTGGAGATCGAGGAGCCAGCGCAAGCCCAGCAGCGCGCGGCGCAAGAGGAGGACGAGCGCTGGCGCAACGAGCTGCGCACCGTCAGCGAAGCGATCCTGCACGTCGGGCCGCGCGGCGAATTGCGCCGGCTCTCGATTACCTATCGCAACGAGCGCGGCAGCACCGTGTTCATGGCGTATAGCAACCGGACCAAGGTCGAAGAGGTCACACAGATCCTTCGCGAGTACGGTATCGAGATCCAACATCGCGTCGGCAAGTGACGGATCGGGCTGGACGACGTCAGGCGCGCGCGATCGCCATGACGTGCATCGCGCGGCAGACCGCAAAGCCAAGCGAGCGGTAGAGCTCGATCGCGGCGGTATTCGACGCGTATGCGTGGAGGTACGGGGTCTCGCCGCGCGCGGCGATCCGCGAGGCGACCCACGCCGACAGCAGGCGCGCGAGGCCGCGGCCGCGTGCGTCGGGGTGGGTGCACACGCCGCTGACTTCCGTGAAGCCTGCATGCGCAAGGCGCTCGCCGGCCATGGCGATCAGCGCTCCCCGCTCGCGGATACCCCAGAACTCGCCGAGCTCGTGGGTGCGCGGCCCGAACGGGCCGGGCTTCGTGAGCTGCGCGAGCTCGAGCATCGCAGGGCCGGCGGCGGCGCCGAGCCGCTCGATCCGTTCCACGCGCGGCTCGGCAGGCGCCGCGATCGCGCGCTCGGCGACCATCTGGACGCCCGGGGCGGCCGTCACCGTGAGGGTGCCGGGTGGGAGCACGATCGCGGGAGCCTGGAGCAGCAGCAGCGTGCCGGTCAGTGGGACCAGCGAAGCGAGGGCCGCCAGGCTGTCTGGATCGTCGTCTCGCGCGCCCGCGAGCGAGCCGATCTCGGGCATGAACCGGCGCGCGTGGGCGTCCCCGATCGCGAACGCGGCATGGCGGCCGTGCAGCGCGTCCCACACCGGGCGTTCCAGCGCGGCCGTCATCGCGCCTGCGCTCCCGGGCGGCGCGCCGCGCGCCGCGGCTTCAAGCGCGTCGCGGGAGCCGCCGTACGGGCGGTGGTCGCGGCCGCACGGTTGCCGCGTGGCGCAGGGGCCGCGCGCCGGACGAGCGGGACCTCGGCAAGCCCATCCTCGATCGCGGCGAGCTGATCGAGGAGCGGGCCGGAGCGCCTGGCGCACAGGTCACGCACCGCCGCATCGATCGCCGGCCAGACCACGCGCTTGCCGGCATCGACCAGGCCCCGGCCGCGCGGCGCGAGCTCGACGCGCCGGCACCGCAGATCGTCGCGATCGATCGCGCTCGCGACGAGCTCGGCCTCGACGAGCAGCCCGACCGCGCGGGTCGCGGCCGGCTGGCTGACACCGATGGCTCCGGCGAGCTCACCGATCGTCGACGGCCCGAGCCGGTCGATCGCGGCGAGCAACGGGAACTGTGCGGCCTGGATCGCGAGGCCGTGATCGTCGAGGATGCGCTGGGTCTCGGCCTGTAGCCGCTCGCCGAGCCGGCGCAGCCGGGTGCCGAGGGCGAGATAGCCGAGCTCTCGGATCACGTCTTCGATCATATGCATGGTTATATAACATGTTATCAACCGAACGACAACCCGGTCCCGAGCTCCTGGACCTTGGGGTCCTGGACCATCGGCAACTCGCGCCAGGTTGCGCCACCATCCTCGGTCTTGACCACGAAGCGGTCGGCCACCGCGGCGATCGGCGGGCCCTGCTTGGCCGCGTCGGGATCGGCGGCGGCCTCGGCGGAGTAGTTCTGGAGCGAGGCGTAACCGACCCGGCGCGATGGGAACGAGCCCTTCCACAACAGCTCGAATGGCCGCGCCGAGCGGTAGACGACCTGCCAGGTCCGGCCGGCGTCGATGGTCCGCGCGATCAGGCCGTGCGACCTGGCCACGTCGGGGTCGTCGCCGGCGAACACGAACCCGGTCGACACGTCGAGGAAGTGGATATCGAGGATCATCGCGATGTCGGGCGGCAGCGCGAGCCGGGCCCACGACCCGCCGCCGTCGTCGCTGCGGAACAGCGCCGCGGGGCCGCCGACCCGGCCGCCGACGTGGACCAGTTCCTTGTGCAGCCGGTGGCCGGCGTTGACCGCGTCGGCCGCCGTCATCGGTGCGGTACAGCAGCTCGGTGTCGGTGACGCCGGGGAACGCGTCGGGACCCAGGTTGCCGGCGAACCCGCGCATCGCGTCGAGGAAGCCGACCGCGCGGAAGAACGTACCTTGGTGCTCGAACAGCAGCCGCCACGACCCACCGCCGTCGTCGCTGCGGAACAGCTTGCCGGCGCCGTTGCCGTAGAACCCGACGCGCGGCGACACGAAGACCAGGTCGTCCTGCTTGCCCTTGTAGGGCTCGGTCGGCGAGATCTGCCAGTCGCCGGTCGCGACCAGCGAGGGCTCGGTCGATCCGGTGCCGGGCGTCGTGGTCGTCGTCGAGCCGGGCGTCGTGGTCGTCGGGCCGCACGCGATCACCAGGGCGATCGCAAACCACCGCGCTTGCAACATGGCGGCGAGCCTACCCGATCATCGCCGGGTGACCGAATATCGCGGCAGCTCGGCGCGCGGCCGAACCCGGACAGCGAGGATCTATCGATGCTCGAGCAGATGCAGGATCTGGAGGTGGAGCGCGTGGTGCTCTGGCGCGATGCCGCGTCGGGGCTCGAGGCGATCCTGGTGATCGATGATGTCACGCTCGGTCCGGCGGCAGGTGGCGTTCGCACCCGAGCCTACCGGTCGCCGGGGGACGCGCTCGCCGATGCAACGGCGCTGGCCCGCGCGATGACGGTGAAGTGCGCGCTCGCCGGCCTCGCCGCGGGCGGTGGAAAGTGCGTGGTCCTCGATCATGCCGGGCTCGATCGAGCACGGGGCTTCCGCATCCTGGGCGAACGCATCGCCGAGCTGGGCGGCCTGTTTCGCACCGCGGGCGATCTGGGCACGACCGCCGCCGATCTCGCCGCCATGGCGTCGCGCTGTCCGTGGGTGCATACCGACGAGAGTCGTCTGGCCGGAGCGGTGGCGCACGGCCTGCTCCGCTGCATCGAAGCCTGCGCGGCGATCCGCGGCGTCGCGGTCGCGGAGCTCCGCGTCGCGGTGCAGGGCGCAGGTTCGATCGGTGCCGCGGTGGCCCGGCGCCTGTCCGCCGCGGGAGCCCGCCTGATCGTCGCCGACGTCCACGCCGCGCGCGCGCACGCCGTCGCCGGCGAGACCGGCGCCGAGGTCGGCGATCCTGCGGCGATCCTCACCGCACCGGTCGACGTGATCGCGCCGTGCGCGGTCGGCGGGGTGATCGACGTCGGGATTGCGCAGTCGATGCAGGCATGGGCAGTCTGCGGCGCCGCCAACAACGTGCTCGCTTCGCCCGAAGCCGAGGACGCGCTGATCGCGCGCGGCATCCTGGCGGTCCCCGACGTGATCGCCTCGGCGGGCGCGGTGATCGAGGGGATCGGCCGCACGGTGATGCAGCTTGCAGATCGAACGCCGCTGATCGAAGCGCTTGGCACCACCGCCCGCCGTATCCTCGAGGAGTCCCGGCTCACCGGCGCGCGCCCGAGCGTGATCGCCCGGCAGATGGCGCGCGCACAGATCGCCTTCGAGCGCGCGCGCTTCGGGGCGTAGAACCTCCGCCTCGTCGTGTTCCTGCCCGACGCCGCCACCGCCCGCAGCCTCGCGCGGCCCGACCGGCGGCGCCGCCGCTGACGACGTGGCTGTCGGGGTCCGGGGTGCAGCGCCGGGGTTGCCCCGCTCGATGACCACGGCCGCTTGCGCTGCACCTCTGCGCGCTGGGCCTGCGCGACGCCAAGCCGCGCGGCGGCCATGTTATCGTCCGAGCGCATGCGCGCTTGGCTCAGCATGGTCGGCCTCGGGGTCGCACTCGGGGGTTCAGTCGGCGGCTCTCTCACGAGCTCGGCCGACCCGGCCCCCAAGGCGTGCCCCGCGTCGGCGGTGCACGCGAGTCCGACGCTGTGCATCGACAAGACCGAGGTCACCGTGGCGGCCTACAGCAAGTGCGTCGACGCGCAGGCGTGCACGCTCGCATCGCCGACGCCGACCGGTAACGGAGCCAAGGACGCGGTGATCGCCAAGCTCGGCCCGCTGTGCAACGCCAACAAGAAAGATCGCCAGCGCCACCCGGTCAACTGCATCGACTGGGCGCAGGCCAGCGCGTACTGCACGTGGGTGAACGGCCGGCTCCCCAGTGAAGCCGAGTGGGAGCTCGCCGCGCGGGGCGACGATGCGCGGACGTATCCGTGGGGAGACGAGCCGCCGACCGCCAAGCGCGTCAACGCCTGCGGCCCCGAGTGCGCCGCGATGTTCAAGCGAACGCTCGGCAGCAAGTTCGCCCCGATGTACACGTCGACCGACGGCTTCGAGGGGACCGGACCGGTCGGCAGCTTCCCGGCGGGTGCGAGCCCGGCGGGCGCGCTCGACATGGCGGGCAACGTCGGCGAGTGGGTCACCGATTGGTTCGAGGTCAACAAGCGGCGCGTGTTCCGCGGCGGCGGCTGGGACCAGACCGCCCCGAGCGGCCTCGCCATCACGCGTCGCGACGCGGCCCCGCCCGAGATCAAGAGTGTGATCGTCGGGTTTCGCTGCGCGTACTGAGCATCGCCCGTCGTACCTGTTGCTCCGAGCGCCGCAGGATCTGGAGTTGGTTGGTCCTTTCGATGACCCACCCATCCCGTGGGGCCGAGGTACGCTGGGGCGATGTCGTGGTGGTCCAAGCTGCTCGGACGGAATCCTCCGGCCGAGGCGTCTCCCGTCGAGCAACCTCCAGCCGAGGCGGCTCTCGTCGAGCAGCCTCCGAGCAAGCCGCCTCCCGTCGAGCAACCGCCGGCCGCGGGCGAGTCCGGGCCGCGCGCGTCGTGGATCCCGGCCGACAAGAACCGGTTCGGGGTTCCGGTCCTCGACCTGATCTCGATCATCGGCAACCTGATGTCGACCAGCTCGGATCCGCAGCGGGCGGCGATGGCGGTGTCATGGCGCTCGACGTTCGTGGCCGAGCTGGCGGTCGACGCTGCGGTCAAGCAGTCGGTGCCCTGCCAGCTCCGCTACGCCGTCGACCACGACCTGCCCGATGGCTTCCTGTTCGCGCCCACCGCGATGGAGCAGAAGTGGGCGATCGCGTACCGCGACCAAGCGATCTACATGATCCGGAGCTGGACAGCCGAGGTGAAGGCCGTGGGCCGCACCCGGCGCGACGGCGACGAGCTCGTGGTCGAGCGACTCGATCTGGTGGACGAATCGCTCCAGCTGTTCGGCGATCCGGTCGAGACCTTCGACTGGATGATCCGCGCCCACGCGCTGGGCGAGCGCATACCGTTGCCGGTCAGCCCCGAGGGCGCCGCCATGCTGGAGGAGGTCCCGCTCTCGGCGATGGCGTCGTTCGGTCACGTCGCGGGTGTCGCCGCGACCTGCTGGGCCCCGCCGCCCCAGCCACGGCCGTTGCGATCGTGCGGCGACCTCACCACGGCGGTCCGCGGAGGCCACGAGGCGCGCGTCACGGCGCTCGCCGCCGCCGGCGCTCCGCTCGACGCGCGCAGCCCCGTGATGGGCCTCACCGCGCTGCACGTCGCGGTCATCAACGGCAGCGTCCCGCTCGTCAAGCGCCTGCTCGAGCTCGGCGCGAACCCCAACGTGCTCGGCGATCGCGACGCCTCGGCGCTGACCACTGCTGTTGCGTTGCACGCCCGGAGACAGGGCTCGTTGCAGATCGGTTGGCAGTAGATTGGCCGGGCCGAGTCCGCCTCGTTGCAGATCGGTTGGCAGTGAGCCGCACGGCTGAGGTGGGCTCGTTGCAGACGCATTGGCAGT
>DATBBB010000535.1:0-20948 GCA_036271215.1 Kofleriaceae bacterium
GCGAGGTGATCAATGGCCCGAATCCAGCCGGGATTCAATATTACCGGGCATTCTTCGATCCGACGGTTACCTACTGGCGGCGCAAGCACCGAGAACGCATGATGATGGCCCAGCTGATCGGCCCGGCTCAGAATATTCAACCGATCCGATCGATCGCAGCACTCGAAAAATTTCTCGCTCCCGACGATGTACAAGAGACTGGAACCATCGTGCGTGACGGTGTGCTCGCCCAATTTCACACGTTCCCGACGGCGCACGATCTGTTCGGCGGTGCGTTCGATCCCGCGCACGCCGGCTGGAGCAAGCCCGTCCCCGATACCTGGACCCACCACCTGCCGGCCGACGCACCGTCGGGCACGTACACGCTGACGGTCAAGGGGCGCCGAACGTATATGGGCCAGGACATCCCGTTCTCGCGATCGATCGAGATCCAGGTCGGCTCCGCCGTGCACACGCAAGCCGTGCTGACCACCGGCGGCTGCGCGGCGTGCCACAACGGGCCGTCGGCGCTGGCGATGGTGCTGCACGGCAACGACAACCGCGCGGCGTGCGCGGCGTGCCACGCGCCGCTCGGGTTCGAGCTCGAGGGCCCGATCTACGTCCGCACGCACTTCCTGCACGATCGGTCGCAACGGTTCGGCGCAGCCCCGAGCCGCTGCGCGACCTGCCACCTCATCAAGGAGAGCATCACGCGCACCAGCAAATCAGCCTGCATGTCCTGCCACACCTCGTGGTCGACGATGCACACGGTGATGTTCGGGCCGCTCCACAACATGTACGTCGGCGGCGGACCGGAGTCATTCACGCAGTGCACGTCCACGTGTCATCAGACACATCCAAATAGCGGTTTGTGAGCGAAGGGAGACCGAACAAATGCCCAGTGTCGAAATGGCCAATGCCCGGACGGAGGCGCGCGATGCCGCGGTCGCTGCCGAGGATCTCTGCACGCAGCTCGGGAGCGCCAAGCCCAAGCTCGTGGTGATGTTCGCGTCGCGCGATCGCGACCAGATCGCGCTCAACCGCGCGGTGCGCGAGCGGTTACCCGCCGGGACGCGGCTGCTCGGGGCGACCACCGGCGGCGAGATCGATCGCGACGGCATGCACTCGGGGACGGTCGTGGCCTCGGCGCTATGGGGGGACTTCGAGGTCGGGCTCGGGCTCGGACGCGACATGTCGCGCGACGCGGCGACCGCGGGCGAGACCGCGATCCGCAGCGCGGCCCAGCAGCTCGGGGCGCGCGCCGACGAGCTCGGCTCGCGCAAGCACGTGGCGCTGGTGATCGACGACGGGTTCCGGTTCCGCAAGGAGGAGCTGCTGCTCGGCGTGATGTCGATGAACCAGGCGCTGATCGCCGTGGGCGGCGGCGCCTCGGACCTCGAGCCGGATCCCGAGAAGCAATCGGCGATGATCCACGTCGACGGCGAGGTCGCGACCGACGCGGCGTGCGTCGCGCTGTTCAAGACCGACGCGCCGTGGGCCGCGCTGCGCTCGCACTGGTACCTGCCGACCGGCCAGACCCTGCGGATCACCAAGGTCGACAGCAGCGCCAAGCGCGCGCTCGAGATCGACGGCGTGCCCGCCGCCCGGCGCTACGCCGATCTGCTCGGGGTCGGCATCGACGACCTCGAGTTCGGCAAGCCGAACGGGTTCGCGGTCCGGCCGACCGCGCTGCGCGTGGGCCGCGAGTACTTCATCCGCGCGCCGTGGAAGCCGCTCGCCGACGGCTCGATCCTGTTCGCCAACATGCTCGAGGAGGGCTCCGAGCTCGAGCTGGTGCGGATCGCCGACATCGGCGAGAGCACCAGGCGGTTCTTCGAGACCGAGCTGCCGGCGCGGGTCAACTCGCCGCGCGCGGTGCTGCTGTTCCACTGCAGCGGCCGCAAGTGGTACGCCGAGAGCACCGGCCGGATGCCGGAGCTGTCGGAGGCGTTCCACGCCGCGCCGCCGTGCGTCGGGATGAACGTCCACTTCGAGATCTACTGTGGGTTCCACATCAACACCACGCTGACCTCGCTCGCGTTCGGAGCCACGGCATGACCCAAAACCAGACGATGGATCTGGGGCAAAAGGTCGAGGAGCTGCTGCGGGAGAACCGGTTGTTGCGTCAGGAGCTGGAGGCCAAGACCGCGCTCGCGGCGCGGGCGGTCGCGAGCTTCCAGCAGCGCACCCTGCTGATGGAGATCACCCGCCAGCAGAACGAGGATCTCGATCGGCTCGCGGCCGAGCTGGCGCGGTCCAAGAAGATCGAGGAGGAGCGCGCCCGCGAGATCGAGGCGGCGGCCCGGCTCAAGAGCGAGTTCCTCGCCAACTTCTCGCACGAGATCCGGACGCCGCTCAACGCGATCACCGGGTACTGCGACCTGTTGATCCGCGACGAGGGCACCCGGCTCACGCCGCACGGCCGGCGCGATCTGTCGGTGATCAAGGCCAACGCGCGGACCTTGCTCGCGCTGATCAACGACATCCTCGATCTGTCGAAGATCGAGGCCGGCCGCGCCGAGGTCGTCAAGGAGCTGGTCGATCTGGCCGAGCTCGCCGACGAGTGCATCGCCAGCGTGCGCGAGATCTTGAAGGGCAAGGAGGTCACGCTCAGCGCCGAGATCCTGGTCAAGCAGGTGTTCTCCGATCCGCTGAAGCTCAAGCAGGTGCTGCTGAACCTATTGTCGAACGCGGCCAAGTTCACCGACGCCGGCGAGATCGTGCTGACCGCCGAGACCCAGGGCTCGACCTTGATGATCTCGGTCGAGGACACCGGCTCGGGGATCCCCGACGACCAGCTGCCGTTCATCTTCGACAAGTTCCGCCAGGTCGATGGCTCGTCGCGCCGCAAGGTCGGCGGAACCGGCCTGGGGCTGGCGATCGTCAAGGAGGTCGTCCATCTGCTGGGCGGCACGGTCACCGCGACCAGCACGGTCGGCCGGGGCTCGAAGTTCGTACTGATGCTGCCCGGCGCGATCGATGCGGCGGGCACGGTGCGCGGCGCGGTGGCCAGCCTCACGGGGTTGCCGGCGCTGGCGAACGACGGGCCGTTCACGGTGCTGATCATCGACGACGATCCGATGGTCCAGCACCTGGTGCGCGGCCAGCTCGAGACCGAGCAGTTCCGCGTGGTGTCGGCGAGCGATGGCGTCGAGGGCCTGACCCTGGCGCGCGAGGTCCGGCCCACGGTGATCCTGCTCGATATCCACCTGCCCAGGCTCGATGGCTGGACCGTGCTCGCCGAGCTCAAGACCGATCCGGTGCTGTCGCAGATCCCGGTCGTGATGATGTCGGTCGAGGAGCAGCGCGCGCGCGGCTACTCGTTCGGCGCGTGCGAGTACCTGGTCAAGCCGGTCGAGCCCGATCGGCTGCTGGCGGTGGTCAAGCGCGCGATCCTGCCGTCGGCCGGCGACGTGCTGATCGTCGATGACGACGAGTCGACCCGCGAGGTCGTGGCGCGCCACCTGCGGCGCGCCGGGTACTCCACGGTCGAGGCGCGCGACGGTGAGGAGGCGCTGCTGCGCGCGCGCGTGCTGACGCCGGGCCTGGTGATCCTCGATCTTCTGATGCCGGGGGTCGATGGCTTCGAGGTCTTGCGAACAATTCGCAGCGAGGGCATGCGAATGCCGGTGGTGGTATTGACCGGCAAGGTGCTGGCGGCCGAGGAGGAGCGCAGCCTGCGCGACGGCATGGCGCGAATCGTTCACAAGGGCGGTATGGCGCTCGATAACGTCGTGCGTGAGGCCAAACAGCTACTCATGGCCAAGCGCGTAGTCGAGCGCGGTAGATTGCCTAGAATTCTCTATGTGGAGGATTCGCCGCAGAATCGCGACATCGTCAGGCGATATCTGGTGAACGATTACGAGGTCATTGAAGCAGAGGATGGTGAGCACGGGATCGAGCGCGCGGTGCGCGATGCGCCGGATCTGATCTTGATGGATCTGTCGCTGCCGCGGCTCGACGGCTGGGAGGCGACGCGTCGGATCAAGGCCAACCCGGCGGTCAAGCACATCCCGGTAGTTGCGCTGACCGCGCACGCCGGGCGTGAGGACCAGACCCGGGCGACCGACGCAGGGTGCTGCGACTACATCACCAAGCCGATCGAGCGCGACGTGCTGCTCGGCGCGATCAAGAAGCACCTGCCGCGGAGCCGGACCTCATGACGATGACCGGGCGCGTCCTCGTCATCGATGACGATCCGATGCAGCTCGAGCTCGTGGAGCGCGGGCTGTCGCGTGATGGCTACGAGGTTCGCGTGGTGACCACGCTGGCGGAGATGGCAAGAGAGGCGAAGGAGTTTGCCCCAAATGTCATCCTGATTGACGTCAATATGCCTGATACCTCCGGTGAGCATACGATCGCAGTCGCTCGCCAGGTGGCCCCTACCGCGCGGCTCATTCTGTATTCAGCATGGGAAAATTCGAAGCTGCGCGTTCTCGCCTTGCAACTCGGTGCTGATGGCTTCATCTCTAAGAGTGAGTCTGTCGTGGCGATCGGGAGGCGATTGCAAGATCTGCAAAGGGGATAACCATGTCGACACAGAGTGAGGCGGCAGCAACACTGCGCCGGGTGCTCGAAGTACCGATTTACAACAAGACGCTCCGGCGCGACGTAGGGCGCGGCGAGCTCGACTACGAAGTCTATCTGCACACGCGCGAGTTGCTCGCGCTGCAGACTCCGCGCGACGCGCTCGTCGTGCCCGATGAGCTGGTGTTCCAGGTCATGCACCAGACCCAGGAATTGTGGCTCAAGTGCATCGCGTTCGAGGTCGCGAACCTGGTCGAGGCGCTCGACGGCGAGTCGGTGTTCGGTGCGCTGTCGACGCTCGATCGCATCGTGCTGATGCAGCGCAACCTGCAGGAGCAGATCCGCGTGCTGTTCACGCTGTCGCCCGATCGGTTTCATACGATCCGGCGCAGCCTGGGCAACGGCAGCGGCCTCGAGTCACCGGGCTACAACCAGGTGCTGATCGCGGCCGACGCGGCGGGCGAGGCGCTCGACCGCATGATCGGGCGGCGCAAGGCCGCGCTGCTCGACATCTACCGCGCGCCGGACCGCTACCCCGACGTGCACCGCGTCGCCGAGCGGTTCGTCGACTGGGACGGCGCGTTCCAGTCGTGGCTGATGGAGCACTTCACGCTGGTCCGCCGCACGCTCGGGATCGACAAGTCGGTCAAGGCGCTCGACGGGTTTCCCACCGTGGCGCTCGGCGCGCGGATGATGCGCCCGCTGTTCTCCGAGCTGTGGGCGACCCGGGTCGAGATGAACAAGACCTGGACCCGCGACGGTGGGTTCGCGCCCGGCGCCGACCGCGCGGTGTCGCCGCACACCACGCAGGTGCTGCCGGTGATCCATGGGTCCGGGGCGGACGAGCCGGGTGAGCCCACCGCGCCGGTGGGGCCACCGGTGGATCTGCGCGACACCGAGCCGCGGATCCGCGATACCACCGCGGGGCCGCGCGAGGCCGCGCCGCTCGAGCGCTCGATCGCGAGCATCCGCGGCGAGTTCCCGCTGCTGGAGACCTGCGTCTACCTCAACTCGAGCTCGGCGGGCGCCACGCCGCGCGCCGCCCGCCAGGCGCTCGACGACTACTGGCGCACGATGCAGACCTGGCGCGACGAGGTGTGGCAGCGCTGGTGGATCGAGCTCGGCGATCACGCGAACGCGCTCGCGGCGCTGATCGGCGCCCCGGCCGGCTCGGTCGTGTGCGATACCAACCTCGCCACGCTGTTCGGCCGCGTGCTGAGCTGCTTCGACTACCGCGCCCGGCCGCGCGTGGTGACCAGCGATCTCGAGTTTCCGTCGCTGCCGTTCGTGATCTCCGGGTTCGCGCGCTACGGCGTCGAGCCGGTCGTCGTGGCGTCGCGCGACGGCGTCGCGATCGACGTCGCGGCCGTGGTCGCCGCGATCGACGACCGCACCCAGCTGGTGTGCCTGTCGCACGCGACGTTCGCGACCGGCGCGCTGCTCGACGTGGCGCCGATCGTGCGCCGCGCGCGCGAGGTCGGGGCGCTGGTCGTGCTCGACGCCTACCAGTCGGCCGGCGCGCTGCCGATCGACGTCGCGGCGCTCGACGTCGACTTCCTGCTCGGCGGCTCGCACAAGTGGCTGTGCGGCTCGTACGAGACCGCGTTCCTCTATGTGAGGCCGGGCCTGATGTCCCAGCTCGAGCCGGCGGCGACCGGGTGGATCGCGTCGGCCGATCCGCTGTCGTTCGCGCCGCCCACGGGGTGGGCCGACACCGCGCGCCGGTTCGCCAGCGGGACGCCCGCCGTGCTGCCGGCGCTGTTCTCGCGGCCCGGGCTGGCGATCGTGCGCGATCTCGGGCTCGAGACGATCCGCGGCCTGTCGCTCGCGCACACCGATCACGTGATCGCGCGCGCCGACGACGCCGGGATCCCGGTGATCACCCCGCGCGACCATGCCCGGCGGGCCGGGATCGTGACCTTGCGGTTCCAGGGCGCCGCGAACGTCGCGCGCCAGCTGATCGCCGCCAACCTGGTGTGCAGCTACCGCGGCGGGATCCGGATCGCGCCGCACTTCTACTCGACCAGCCAGGAGATCGATCGGTTCATGGACGAGCTGGTGCGGCTCGCGCGCAGGTCGTCGTGAACGCGCGGGCGTTGCTCGGCGTGCTGTTTCACGCCGACAAAGCACTCGATCTGGTGTCGACCGCGCGCGAGCTCGGCGTGCTCGGCCGACTCGACGCGGGCCCCGTGACCCTGCGCGAGCTGGCGGCCGCGATCGGGGCGCGCCCGCTGCGGATGTACAAGTTCCTCGATGGGCTCGAGAGCCTGGGCCTGGTGCGGCGCGATCAGCCGAGCGACGATCTGCTCGACGCGCGCTACGTGTCGCGCGAGCCGCTGGCCGCCGCGGCCGACGCGGTGCTCGACGAGCACTCGATCGAGCGCGACCGCAACCGCTACCCGTGGCGCGAGCTCCACGGCCGGCTGGGCGACGTGCTCACCGGCGAGCTCGACGCGCGGTTCGCGTGGCCGCCGGAGACCGCCGCCGACGTCCGCGGGTTCGAGCACAGCATGGCGGCCGGGACCCCGCCGATCGTGGAGGCGCTGTACGCGGCGCGCCGGCCGATCTTCGGCGAGCTCGCGGGCGGCCAGAACGGGGTTGGCGGCGCCGGCAGCGCGGGCGGCGCGCGGCGCTGGCTCGACGTCGGCGGCGGCGACGGTACGGTCGCCTCGGAGCTCATCCCGACGCTGGCCGACGTCGCGCCCGGCCTGGGCTGCGACGTCTATAACCTGCCGGCGGTGGCGCACCTGGTCCACGACCGGGCGGCGACCAGCGGCCTGGGCGATCGGCTCGGGTTCGTCGGCGGCGACTTCCTCGTCGAGCCGCTGCCCCGCGGCTACGACGTGCTGTCGTTCATCCGCGTGCTGCACGACTGGCCGGCCGACGTCGCGCGCAGCCTGCTGCGCAAGGCCGCCGACGCGCTCGCGCCGGGCGCGCGGATCGCGATCTGCGAGGAGTTCCGCACGCCGGATCGGCTCGCGGTGCAGCTGTTCTGGACCTACTTCTTGATCGGCGTCGACGGCTGCGTCAGCCGGCTGCGCGAGGTCGAGTGGTACACCGAGGCGCTCGGCCAGCTCGGGTTCGCCGAGATCCAGGTCATCCCGGCCGGCGAGGCCGCCGCGTTCGACGTCGTGGTCGCCGTGCGCGCGTAGGGCAGGCTCCCTATGGATCAAAAATCGCGCGGACCCGCGCGACCAGCTCGTCGAGCCCGATGCTCTTGGGGATGTAGCCGTCGACCCCGGCGTCGGCTGCGAGCCCCGCGAGCTCGGTCTCGTCGACGCTCGAGAACAGGTAGATCGGCGTGGTGATGCCGCGCTCGCCGCGCAAGGTGAACGCGACGTCGTCGCCGTACAGCTCCGGCATCTGGACGTCCATCAAGATCAGGTCGTAGCCCTCGAGCCCGTGCTCGACCAGCTCGTCGAACGCCGAGCGGGTGGTGACGTCGTAGCCCGCGGCATCGAGCGCCATCCCCGCCGACTGGCGGATCAGCGCGCTGTCGTCGACCAGCAAGATCCGCTTGCCGCCGGTCACCACAGGATCTCGTCGCACAGCATGTTGAGCCGCTCGGGCAGCGCGTCGAGCCCGGCGAGCTTGGACAGGTAGGCGTCAGCGCCGACCTGGCGCGCGACCTGGGCGAGCTCCTCGTCGGGCGCGCTCGAGCAGATCACGATCGGGATCCGCGCGGTCGCGACCTGGCGGCGCAGCCACTGGCACAGCTCGGCGCCGTTCATCTCCGGCATGTACAGATCGGTGACGATCAGGTGCGGCTTCCAGTCGGCGAGCACGTCCTGGAACGCCTTGAGCGAGCTGACCGCGCGAACATCGAACCCCACGTCGAGCAGCACCGACTCGGCATACGCGAGCGCGATCTCGCTGTCGTCGATCAGCAGCAGCCGGCGACTATCAACACGTACCTCCACGCCTTGAGTATTTTACCGCGATCTCGGGCCCTCGGACCAGGAGAGCCCAGGGATTTGCCGGCCGCCCTGCGGTTCTCGTGGGGCGGTGTGGTATGGACCGCCTATGCCCGAGTCCGAGTCAGACAAGAAGTGGACGGCCCAGGCGACCGAGAAGGTCATGGCGGCGCTCAACCGTGCCGACGAGCTCGGCGGCGAGCTCCGCGACTTCCTCCAGGAGCGGGTGGCCACCGATCCGCGCTATGTCCAGGCCCGCAAGACCATGGCCCGGCTGCTCGGCCGGCGCTGGGAGTCGCAAGAGGAGGTGGCCCACAAGGCCCAGGCCAAGGCCGAGCGGACCGCCGCGGTGGCCGCGGTGACCCCCGACAAGGCGACCCAGGCCGCCAAGGCTGCCAAGGGGTTCGGCGATCCGTCGATCAAGGCCCAGATCTTCGGCAAGCGGAGCTGCCCGTGGACCGGCCGCGCGATCACCCTGCTCGAGCGCCACAAGGTCGACTACGACTTCGTCGATATCGAGGAGCCGGAGCACGAGGCCAAGGGGATCCCGCTGACCCTCGAGACCAAGCAGAACACCGTCCCGTACGTCTACCTGCGCGGTAAATTCGTCGGTGGGTTCAACGCGCTGTCGGAGGTCGAGCGGCTCGGCCAGCTCGACGTCGCGTTGATGTCGCCCGAGGAGCTGGCCAAGGCGCCGGCGCACCTCAAGTCGGTCGAGATCGTGGCGCGGCCGAACACCGACGAGGTGGCGCCCGCCGAGTCCGACCCCGCACCAGCCGAGTAGGGGTATTTACTACACGACCACGAGCGCTGGAGCCCACGGCGAGCCGAGGCATCTCGCCACGGGATCGCACGGGAGCTGTGGGGTCGCGGGAGGGGAATCGGGCTAGCCTGTCGCGCATGCCAGAAGAGGATCTCGAGACCGCGGAGCTCAAGGAACAGATCGATCAGCGGCTCGAGGACCACGAGCACGAGCACGCGCACGCGCACGGGCATTCGCCGCCCGGCCACGCCAAGCCCGCGCCCGGGCCGAGCTGGCTGCGCTACCTGTCGCTGTCGACCGCGATGATCGCGGTGATCGCCGCCGTGGCGTCGCTCGAGTCGGGCTCGAAGTCGAACGAGGCGATCCTCGAGAAGAGCGAGGCGATGCTGAACCAATCGCGGGCCTCGGATCAGTGGGCGTACTTCCAGGCCAAGGGGCTCAAGGCGACCCTGTCCGAGGGCGAGTCGGCGATCGTCGCCGACACCAAGCCCGAGGTCTCCGCCAAGCTCGCCGCCGACGCCAAGCGCTATCGCGGCGAGACCGAGGAGATCCAGGCTGCGGCGCGCGAGCTCGAGGCCAAGGTCCACGAGAACAACGAGCAGTCCGAGCAGATGATGGAGCACCACCACCGGTTCGCGATCGCGGTGACGCTGTTGCAGATCGCGATCGCGCTGTCGGCGATCGCCGCGCTGACCCGGCGCAAGTCGCTGTGGTTCCTCGGGATGGCGGTCAGCGCCGGGGGCTTCGCGATGTTCGTGTACGGCCTCTTGTAGCCGCGAGCTCGACGACTCGCTGACTCAGTACTCGTCGTGCTCGACCACGGTCAGCATGCCGGCGCCGGCCGCGGCGAGCGCCTCGCCGGCCTGCTCGGCCGTGGTGACCGCGACGGTGACGGCGTCGTCGGGCCGCAGGTGCTCCTTGCACGCGATCCGCACGTCGGACCCGGTGATCACGCCGAACGCCTCGGGCAGCCGCGCGGTGAACCCGGTGGGTAGATCGAACACCGCGTCGCGCACCGCGAGCTGCATGCGCTGGCGCGCGGTCGCGATGTGGAACGGCATCGCGCCGACCAGGTAGCTGCGCGCGAAGTCGACCTCGTCGTCGGTCGGGCCGTGCGCGGCGTAGTCGGAGAGCAGATCCAGGGTCAGCGCGACCGCGGGGCCGGCGACGTCGATCCCCGCAGCCATCCAGATCTCGAACCAGTGCGGCAGCCGCGAGCGGCGCAGCGCGCAGCCCGCGCCGTAGCTCCAGCCGCGCTTGACCCGGATCTCCTGCATCAGCCGCGAGCTGAACATGCCGCCGAAGATCGCCTCGGCGATCGCGAGCTCGGGGGTGCCGGGGGCGCCGTAGCGCGCGGCGAGGTGGCCGATCCGCAGCTGGGCCTGGGTGCGATCCTGCTTGTCGACCAGGATCACGCGGCGGCCGGGCGGGGCGGCCGGTGGCACGTCGAGCACGATGTCGTTCGGGCCGGTGACCGGCAGCCGCTCGGTGAGCCGGGTGACGATCCGCGCGGCGCTCGCCTCGTCGATGTCGCCGGCCAGGCCGATCACCAGGTTGTCGGCGACGACCTCGCGCCGCCAGCACGCGACCGCGGCGTCGCGCTCGATCCGCGCCAGCGAGGCCTCGGTGCCCAGCGACGTCCGGCCGTAGGCGTGGCCCGGGCAGCACAGCCAGTCGAACCACCGGGTCGCGAGCGCGCTGTCGTCGTCGCGGATCTCGTCGAGTACCTGCGGGGTCTCGCGCAACAGCCGGGCGTGCTCGTCGGGCGAGAACCGCGGCGCGGCGAGGATGTCGGCCGCGAGGTCGATCACCTGATCGAGGTGGCGGGCGAGCGCGAGGCCCGACAGCGTCACCGAGTCGCGCGACACGCCGATGTCGAGCGCGGCGCCGAGGCCATCGAGCGCGTCGTCGAGCTCGGCGCGGTCGCGCGCACCGGCCCCGCGGCGGGCGAGCAGCGCGGCGTGGCGGTGCAGGCCCTCGACGCCGCGCGGATCGGTGGCGGCGCCGCCGCGAACCGCGATGTCGAACCACACCAGCGGGGTGTCGGACGACGGCTCGATGACGACGACCGGCTTACGCAACGGGAGCCCCCGGGGCGCTGGTCGCGACCTCGCCGGCGCCGGCGTCATCGCCATCGCCATCGCCATCGTCGGCGTCCGGCGACTCGGGCTGCGCGATCACCACCGTGCGGCGCTCCGGCCGCAAATAACTGCGCACGCAGCGCGCGACGTCGGCCTCGGTCACCGCGGCGAGCCGCTCGGCGAGCGTGTTGACCTTGCGGAAGTCGCCGAGCGCGGCCTCGTAGTGGCCGATCGCCTCGGCCTTGCCGTCGACGTCGACCAGCGAGGTCCAGAAGTCGGTCTCGGCGATCGCCTTGGCCTTCTCGACCTCGGCGCGGTCGGGCGGCCGCTCGACCATCTGGGCGAGCTCGGCGTCGATCGCAGCCAGGATCTGATCGGCGGAGTGGCCGCGCGCGGCGGTGACCGCGAGCCGCAGCAGCGACGGATCGCGGAACGGCGTCAGCTGGGCATCAACCGACGACGCCGCCTCGTGCTCGATGATCAGCCGGCGGTACAGCCGCGCCGACGGGCAGCCGGCGAGCAGGGTCGCGACGATCTCGAGCGTGGCCCAGTCGACCTCGTCCTGGCCGGGCGCCTTGTAGCCGATCAGCAGCCGATCGGTCGCGATCGGCTTGGGCGCGCGCACCACGCGCTCGCGGGTCTGCTCGGGCTCGGCCGGCGGCGCGATCGCCGGCAGCACCGCCTGCGGGATCGCGCCGTAGTGGTCGGCGACCAGCTGCATCAGCTGGGCCTCGTCGAAGTCGCCGACGCACACGATCGTCGCGTTGTTCGGCGCGTACCACGTGCGATAGAACGCGCGGATCTCGGGCAGCGACAGCGCGCGGATGTCTTCCATCCAGCCGATCGTCGGCCAGCGATACGGGTGCTCGGTGAACGCGTGCGCCATCAGCTGCTCGTCGAGCCAGCCGTCGACGTCATCCTCGACGCGCTCGCGGCGCTCGTTGGTCACCACGTCGCGCTCGGCCTCGACCAGCCCGGGCTCGAGCACCAGGAGCCGCATGCGCTCGGACTCGAGCCGGACGCCGAGCGCGAGATCGCGCGCCGGCAGCGACAGCCGGTAATAGGTCCAGTCGACCCAGGTCGCGGCGTTCGATTCGCCGCCGGTGCCCTCGACCAGGCGATCGAACTCGCCGGGCGCGAGCCGCTCGGTCTGGCCGAACATCAGGTGCTCGAACAGGTGCGCCATGCCGGTCGCGCCGGGGCGCTCGTGGCGCGAGCCGACGCGATACCAGGTCTGCAGCGCGACGATCGGCGCGCTGCGATCGATCGCGGTCAGAAGGCCCAGGCCATTGGCCAGCCGATAGCGGCGCGCGGTGACGCCGCGCCCGACTTGTGCCTCGGCCTCGAGGCGCCACGACGTGGTCATCGGTGGTTGATACCACGATGCCGCGGGCGTGGGGCCGCTCAGGGCTTTCCGCCGAAGCTCGGGCCGAAGCTCGGGCCGAAGCTCGGGCCGAAGCTCGGTTCGATCGTCAGATCGGCGGCGCGTGCGATCGCGCGTAGCGCGGGCTCGGCGCGGAACAGCTCGCCCGGGGCGCGCATGCCGAGCGGGCCGGCCCCGCGCAGCGCGAGCTCGCGCGCGGCCCACGCCGCGATCACCGCAGTGGTGCGGTAGAGATCGTGGCCCGACACGGTGACCTGCGCGGCCGCGAACCCGCGGCGGACCTGCGCGATCACCGCGAACCGGGTGCGGCCGTAGTCGGCGCCGGGCTCGGCGTACGGCACGAGCAGCGCGCTCGCCCGGTGCGGCACGAACGGCAGCGCGCGCGACAGCAGGCGCAGCGCGGTGGCCGCCCCGGCGCGCCGCGTGGTCGACAGGTAGCTCGCGACCCGGTGCGCGGCGAGGTGGCGCGGGATCGTGATCGGATCGCCGGCCGCCAGGCCCTGGGCGTCGCGCTCGCCGCCGAGCGCGGGGCCGGCGTTGATCCGGCGGTGATCGCCGGCCGGGCCGGGCTCCCAGCGATCGCGGCGCCACATCACGGCGCGGGTGCCGAGCGCGCCGAACAGCGCGCGCTGGCTGCCGGCCGACAGCGCGAGGTCGTCGAACACGTAGCTCACGGCGACGTCGTCGAACGGCTGGGCCTCGGCGAGCCGGGGCGCGGGCTCGGTCCGCAGCGCCCGGTCGGCGTGATCGGCGTGGTCGGCGTGGTCACGGTCGTCGCGGCCGCCGGCGCCGGCGCCGATCACGTGCGCCGCCGCCCACGCCGCCGCGAGATCGCCGAGCAGACAATCGACCCCGGCGCCGGGCAGCGCGATCCGGCCGGCCT
Organism: Kofleriaceae bacterium; assembly: GCA_036271215.1. Lineage (GTDB taxonomy): Bacteria > Myxococcota_A > Polyangia > Haliangiales > Haliangiaceae > JABFXX01. The sequence continues at coordinate 13,532 of DATBBB010000535.1, forward strand.
TGCGCACGGCCGATTCGCGGCGCTCGTACATCGCGTGCAGCACCGCCTGCTCGCCGCCGACATCGACGTAGTGCGCGCCGGCCGCGAGCGCGGCCTCGAGCACCGGCACCGCGGTCGCGGCGAGCGGGCCGGCGGCGTTGATCACGACCCGCGCCCCGGCGAACGCGCGCGCGAGCGAGGCGTGATCGTCCGCCCGATCGCCGGCCTCGGCGACATGGAGCCCGGCGACCGGCAGGCTGCGCGCCAGCTCGCCGAGCGGCCCGGCATGCCGGCCGGCGATCACCAGGTCCGGCAGGCCCGGCAGGCCCGGCGCGCCCAGGCCCGGCGCGTCCAGGCCCGGCGCGCCCAGCCCCAGATCGCCCGCGGCATGGATCCGCGCGAGCTCGACGCACACCCGGCGGCCGATCACTCCGGCCGCGCCGAACACGACGATCGGTCCCGTGCCCGGTCCGATCCCCGGTCCAATGCCGGGCTCTGGCGCGCTACTGGAGGTCATAGCGCAGCCCGATCCGGATCGCGTGCTGGAGCCGCTCGTACGTGCCGTCGGCCGGCGGGATCGCGTAGCCCTCGCGCACCGCTTCGCACGCGGCGGTCGCGTAGTCGTAGCCGCTCGCCGCGCAGGTCAGCTGCGACGTCGGGTCGAACTCGCTGTGCTTGACATCGACCGGCGGAAAGTACTGCAGGCCGTACGACAGCTGCGCGACCAGCACGCGCGAGATCCGCCACTGCGCGCCGAGATCGATCGTGAACGACGCCGGCGCGATCGTCAGCGGCGACAGCCGGTCGTCGGTGACCGACGCGGTCTCGAACCCGAGCCGCGCGCCGAACAGCCAGCGCTGGCCGGTGTCGACCTGCTCGACGCCGCCCCAGAACGCGAACCCGTCCTGCATGCCGCGCGGCCGCTCGGTCCACTCGGGGATATCGTTGCTCGGCAAGGTGGTGCCGAACGTCCGGACGTCGTACGCGGTGAACCGCGACAGATCCTCCCAGCGCCCGGCGATGTGGAGATCGAGGTCGGCGGGCAGCCGGGTGCGAAACTCGGCGTCGACGCTGGCCGGGAACTGGATCTCGGCGACCGACTGGCCGTGCAGCACGGGGGGATCGTCGGGGCTCGTCAGGTCGCGCGGCGCGCGGGTGACGTCGACGTGGCCGGCGAGCTCGGTCTGGATCCCGAGGCCGGGCGGCGTGTGGTACGCGACGCCGAGCCACATGTCGCGCGCGAGCTGGACCACGATCCCGACGTTGACCTTGAGGTTCGCGGTCGACAGGATCGACGAGCTGACGTCGAAGTCGTAGGTCTCGGTGGCGCGCGGATCCTCGAGCGTGCACGGCGCGCCCGGGCCGCAGTTGCCGCCGATCCCGCGCGTCGGATCGGTCGCGGCGAGCGCGGTGTCGCGCGCGTAGCGCAGGCGCAGGAACGTGTTCTGGTGCGACAGGCTCGCCCCGAAGAACAGCTCGCTGGTGACCTTGATGCTCGCGCCGGCCGACGCCAGCCAGTCGCGCTCGCCGCCGCCGAGCGTGTGGTACTTGAGCGCCGGCTCGCCCTCGGCGAACGACTCGCGCGGGTTGGTCCGGGCCTCGAACCCGAGCGTGCCGCGGTCGCCGGCGAGGTGATAGATGAACGCGATCATCCCGCCCGGCGAGGGCTCGACGTCGCGGACCTTGGCGCCCGGCGCCGACAGCCCGCCGGCGTTGAACGGCGCGAGATCGACGTGGAGCTGGTCGATCGTGCCGGTCAGCGCGACGTAGACCGCGTCGAACGCGCCGAGGCCGAGCGCGGCGGGGTTGAGCCCGATCGACGTCGCGCTCGGCGTGGTCGCGCCGGTGAACACCGCCGGGCCGATCGTCGGATCGCTGCGCGGCGACGCGGCCGCCGGGCCGGCGGCGCACACGACCGCGCACGCGAGCGCGAGCCCGACCATGAGGATGCGGCGCTCGGCCATCGCGCAGAAAGTATCACCACGATAAGCTCGCGCCATGTTCGCGCGTGTGTTGCTGATCTCGGTGGCGGTGCTCGCCGCCGGCTGCGAGAAGACCGATCACGACAACATCGAGAAGTGGACCCACACGCAGAAGGGGCCGGCCAAGCTCCGCAAGGCGCTGTCGGACGAGGCGATCGACGCCGATCTGTCGGCCCACGCCGCGGCCAACCTGATCCGCCACGGCGACGACCGCGAGGTCCTCGCCGCGTTCGAGGCGATGACGCCGGACCGCCGGTCCCAGGTCGTGGCCAAGCTGGCGCCCCGGCTGTGGCAGATCGCCCGGGTCGAGAACGAGCGAGATCTGCCCGGCGCGCCGCAGGTCACCGCCAAGGACGCCCTGGTCCGGATCCGGCCGTGGGCCGGTGCTGGGACCCGGGAGCAGATCGACGGCTACCTGATCGACTGGTATTGCGTCGCCTCGTTCGAGGATCGCGCGAAGGCGGGAGCGGTGCTCGGGCCCGCGGTGATGCGGGTCGTCGGATCGCCGGCGGCGCCCAAGCTGATCGCGGTGATCAACGGCGTGATCGCCGCGCCGGGCCAGGGCGCGGTCAAGAACAAGATCGGCGACAATCTGTTGCAGGGCCTCGCGGCGACCGGCAACGCCGACGCGGTGAAGTACGTGCTCGACATCGTCCGGATGGATCGCGCCGACCCGACCCTGCCGACCCGCGCGATGTCGGCGCTGTACGAGGCCTACGTCGATCCGGGTGGGATGTTCGCGGTCGCCAATCCCCAGGCCCTGGTGCCCAACCTGCCGGCGATCGTCGAGATCGCCAAGGACGACGCGCAGAACCCGCGGATCGCCAACGACGCGGTGTCGCTGATCCGCACGCCGGGCGCTCCGCTGTGCCTGCCGCCGCTGCTCGCCATGGTCGGCGCGCCGCACAAGATCGCCGAGTTCAAGTTCGTCGTGGCGAACAATGCGCTCAAGTGCGGCGGGACGAAGGCAATTCTCGACGTCGTCCGGGCGCTACCGGATGCCGGCGCCTATGCAAAGGCCCAGGTCACCCAGGAGATTTCGGGGGAGATCGCCAAGATGGCCCCGCGCGACCAGGCGCTGGCCGCCGCCCGCGCGCTGCTCGCCGAACCGTCGACCATCGCGCGCTGGGTCGGGATCGAGGCCCTGGCGGCGATGAAGTCCACCGAAGACGCGGCGGCGATCGCCGGGCTCGGGTCCGCTCGCGAGCGTCTGGTCGGTTACTGGGGGGAACAGGCGGGAAAGCAAGATCCGACGCTGGGCGAGCGCGCCAAGGAGCTGGCCGCCGCGCTAGATAGCAAGTGACCGCGCTTTAGTCGCGTCCGCTTGACGGATGTAGTATCGTAGGGGACAGCCGGGAAGAGAGGGCAACGGGCCCTCAGGTTCGTCAGTTCCGGGGAGCAGCCAAGCGAATGGATCAGAGCAAGAAGACAATGCGGCATTTCTACTGCCGCGATGTCCTTTGGGAGACGTTCGAGCAGATGGCGAACGACTTCGACTGCTCGATCGATTACCTCGTCAACGAGGCGATGAGGTATTACGCGCGCTCGAAGAACTACCAGTCGCCCGGCGGTGGTGCAGGTCCCGGCGGTCCGGGCGGTCCCCCCGGAGTGACGCAGGGCGTGCCGGTCGCGCCGAACAACGTCCCCGCGCCGGCCTCGTATCCCGGCAAGCCACCGGGTGGCAACGGTATGCGCTCGCCGCCGGGGACCCAGCCGCCGCAGCCGCAGCTGGGCAACGCCAGTCCGGCCGGAGGCGGCCGGCGCCCGCAAGGGCCCACGCCCTCGGCGTACCAGGGCGCCAACAACAACGTCATCAACGCCCGCGGCGCGCCGGCCGGCGGCAACGGTGGCGGCATGGGCATCCATCCGCCGGCGCCGACCACGGGCCACTCGCCGGTGCCGACCACCAACATGGGTGGCAACAACGCGGGTGGCGGGAGCGGCTCGGGGCCGACCTTGTTCCTGGTCTACAACGGCCAGCGTTACCCGGTGACCAAGGACCAGTTCATCATCGGCCGCGGCAGCAAGACCTCGGACCTGCCGATCAAGGACGGCAACATCTCGCGCAAGCACGCGGCGGTGATCCGGCGCAACGGCACGTTCTACATCAAGGACCTCGGGTCGACGAACGGCATCGACTACAAGGGCATGCGCATCGACAACAAGCGCATCGACGAGGGCGACGTGTTTCACCTGTGCGACTACGAGCTGCGGTTCACGTACCGCACTGACTGACGCCACGCAGATCGGCCCGGCGCGCGCGGCGCCGTCATCGTCAGCGGCTGGTGCTAGGTTCGCGGCGTGGATGCTGAGCTGAGGCGTCGCGTCGATGCGCTCCGGCGGCCGCTCGAGCTGGCGGCGGCCGACGGGTTCGCCGGCGTGCGCAAGGTCGCCGGGCTCGGCCACGCGCTGCGGGCGGCGTGCGACGGCGTGCTGTCGAAGGTCGCCGGCGAGGCGATCTCGGGGCTCGACGCGTGGCGGGTGACGCTCGGCCGCTGGGAGCAGCTCGACGAGCAGCAGCAAGCGATCGAGGTCGCGCGCGGCATGCGGCTCCTGGCGCGGCTGCCGCGGCCGCCGGTGGCGCCGGCGCCGATCAAGCCGACGTTCTCGCTGCCGCCGCTCGCGGGGCCGCCGGCGCCGGTGAGCCGGGGCGAGACCGTGAAGCCGGTGCCGGCGAGCCGGGGCGACGCGGGGCCGCCGGCGCCGGTGAGCCGGGCGGAGCCGACGCGGCCAGTGCCGAAGTCGGTGCCGGTGAGCCGGGCGGAGCCGACGCGGCCGAAACTGGCGCCGAAGCCTGTATCGGAGCCTGTGCCGGAGCCTGGATCGGCGAAGCAAGTCGACGCTGCGAAGCTTGCAGCGACACAGCTGGTAGCGAAGCATGAATCGGCGAAGCAAGTCGACGCTGCGAAGCCTGCGAAGCGTGAGTCGAATCAAGTCGACGCCGCGCCGTGCAGCAAGCCGCGCGCGCCGGCGCCGCCGCCGACCGCGGTCACCGATCCGCTGGCCGCAGCGACGAATTCGTTGCCCGGGATCGGGCCGGCGTTCGCCGAGAAGCTCGCCGAGAAGGGCCTGACCACCGTCGAGGATCTGCTGTGGATGGTGCCGCGCCGCTACGATGACGTGCGCGACGCGCGATCGCTCGCCGACGTGGTCGCGATGGAGGAGGGCCAGCGCGCCACGTTCGTGGCCCGGGTGATGAGCGCGCGGATGGTGTTCGCGCGCGGCCGGCGGTGGGGCGAGGTCCGGCTCGGCGGGCTCGATCCGGCGCCGATGGCGTCGGCGCTGGTCCGCTGGTTCAACGTGTTCGCCGGGATCGACAAGCGGATGCCGGCGGGCTGCCAGGTCGCGCTGTCGGGGATCGTTCGCAAGCGGGCGGGGCGGGTCGAGCTCGCCAACCCCGACATCCTGGGCATCGAGCTCGAGGCCAGCCCGGCCGGCGGGCCCGAGGCAGGCGGCACCAGTGCCATTGGCGGTGGTGGCGCCGCAGACGGGGCGCGCAAGCCGATGCCGTCGATCATCGCGCGCTACCCCGACGTACCCGGCGTCCCGGCGGGCCGGTTGCGATCGGCGTGCGCCAGTGCGTGTGCGCGGGTCGCGGGCTCGGCCGAGGACGGCGTGCCGCCGGCGATCGAGGCGGCCGCGGGGCTGCCGAGCCTGGCCGCCACGCTGGCGCAGCTGCACGCGCCGGCCGCGGACACCGCGCCCGACGACGTCGCGGCGATGAACCGCGGCGACAGCCGGTGGCAGCGCCGGCTGGCGTTCGGCGAGCTGTTCGCGCTCGGCGTGGCGATCACGCTGCGCCGCCGCGAGCGCTGCGCGGATGCCGCGGTGCCATGCGCGTGGCCGGTGGCTCCATTCGACCTGGGCTCCAACCTGGGCTCCAGCCCGGGATCCAACCTGGGCTCCGGCCCGGGCTCCGGATCGAGCTCCGGGCTCGAGGCCGAGCTCGCCCGCGCGCTGCCGTTCCAGCTGACCGGGGCGCAGCGCCGATCGATCGCCGAGCTCGCCGGCGATCTGGCGCGGCCCATACCGATGAACCGCCTGCTGCAGGGCGACGTCGGCGCCGGCAAGACGTGCGTGGCGTTCGCCGCGGCGCTGCAGGTCGCGCGCGCCGGGCGGCAGACCGCGGTGATGGCGCCGACCGAGCTGCTCGCCGAGCAGCACGCCGAGACCTGGCGCGGCTGGGCCCAGGCGTCGGGGCTGCGGCTCGAGCTCCTGACCGCGTCGACCCCGCGGGGGATCCGGGCGTCGATCCTGGCGCTGCTCGCGGCCGGCGAGCTCGACGTCCTGATCGGCACCCACGCGCTGATCGCCGAGAGCGTCGGGTTCCGCGCGCTCGGCCTGGTCGTCATCGACGAGCAGCACCGGTTCGGCGTGGCGCAGCGCGCCCGGCTGCGCGACAAGGGCGACGGCCAGGGCGCCCCGCACCTGCTGGTGATGACCGCGACCCCGATCCCGCGCACCCTCGCGCTGACCGCGTACGGCGACCTCGACGTCTCGGTGCTCGACGAGCTGCCGCCGGGCCGCACCCCGGTGGCGACCAAGATCCTGACCGGCGCGCGCGGCCGGACCGCGGCGTACCAGCTGGTCGCCGACCGGGTCGCCGCCGGCGAGCGGGTCTACATCGTGTGCCCCAAGGTCGCGCCCGGCGAGCCCGACGCCGACGAGACCCGGACCTGGAAGGACGCGACCACGGTCGCCGCCGAGGTCCGCGAGGCGCTGCCGGCGCTGCGCACCGGGCTGGTCCACGGCCGGCTCGACAGCGCGGCGCGCGATCAGGTGATGCGCGCGTTCAAGACCGGCGCGCTCGACGTGCTGGTCGCGACCACCGTGATCGAGGTCGGGGTCGACGTCCCGGCCGCCACGGTGATGGTGATCCACGACGCCGAGCGGTTCGGGCTCGCCCAGCTCCACCAGCTGCGCGGCCGGGTCGGGCGCGGCGGTGGCGCGGCGCACTGCCTCTTGCTGTCGCAGGGCGCCAACGGCGACGACGCGATCCGGCGGCTCGACGCGATGGTCGCGACCCACGACGGGTTCCGGATCGCGGAACAGGACCTCGCGCTGCGCGGCCCCGGCGAGCTGCTCGGCCCCAAGCAGGCCGGCGTGCCGCGGCTGCGGTATGGCGACCTCGCGCAGCACACCGCGCTGCTGCTCGAGGCGCGCCGCCACGCCGAGGCCGTGCTCGAGGCCGATCCGGGCCTGGCGAGCCCGGTGCACGCCGCGCTCCGCCGCGCGCTCGAGCGCCGGCTGGCGAGTAGCGTGTACGGCGCGGAGGCCGGCTGACCGGGCGCACCGGCGCGTCGTTCGTCGAGGCCGGGGCGCTCCGCCGCGCGCCGCGCGCCACGCGAAGCCGGGCTCGCCCGCTGTACCGGGCGACGCGGGACGTGTAACTTCGTGGACCGTGTTGATCGTCCAGAAGTACGGTGGCACCTCGGTCGGGTCGATCGAGCGGATGC
>DATBBB010000536.1:0-2752 GCA_036271215.1 Kofleriaceae bacterium
GCGCGCGCCCCTTCACCATGACGACCGGCGAGTCCTTGAGCCAATCGGCCAAATCGCTGAACATCCACGGCTGGAAGTTCAACGCTATGGTCTTCCCTTCAAAAGTTGTCAGCTGAAAGGACGCTCGGGCGCGGTTCAGCTCGTTGACCTCGCCGACGTATTCGACTTCCTCCCAGTACGTATTGCTGAGCCGCAACATGAGCTTCTTGCGAACGTCGGCGTTGTAGGGCCGCCCCGCATCGGTGGCCCCGGGTTTCGAAAGGAAGACCGTTTCGTCAGGCTGCAGAAGCCGGCCAAACTGGCTGAATTTGTCCGTGAGGTCTGACGCGATGCCAGGAAGGGCAACGCTATCGTTGGTCGCATTCGCGGCGGTCTCCTCGACGAGCTGACGTGCCCGCTCGTAGTAGTCGTCGACGGTGGAGGCTTCAAGCCCAGCGACGGTCGCCGTCGCAATTGCGAGCCGCGACAGGATCGGCATCGAGCTGCCCTCCTCGATATGATCGAGGACCAGGTGGAACGCACCTTCGAATCCTCGCGGCACGTGGCGACGTTCTGGATGGTCGGCGAGGTAAAGGGCGCGCGCCGCAGCCACGATCAGGTCACGGTAGGCGGTGAGTTCTGGAAGAACCTCGACGGGGAATACGGGGCCTCTGTAACGCTTCCCCGAGAAGCGGAGGCGTGCGAAGGGAAGCTTCGGCTCAACTGGCACTGGTCGAACTCTTACCGACGTCGTGGGGTAGGCTCAAGTTCGCGACGGACCTACGTGCATCGCGAAGGAGGAGATCCAGGGTACCTCGCAACCTGGGGATGGCACCTGGACAAAATGCTCGGTCCGCGAGATCGCTGGCGGGATCGCAAGGTCGCGTCAGCGACGTAGGTCACGACGGGCATCGTCCGGCGGTCGCCGACCTCGTCTGTTAGCAGGTAGACGCCGCGCAGTCGCGGTGCGACGATCGGTTTTCAATCGTCGACGTCGGGTATTCAGTCGTCGACGTCGATGTCGACTTTGCTCATCGTATTGACCGTCATCGCCGCGCTGGCGCCCGGGTTGGGGCTCGGGCGGGGCGGGGCCGGGGCGCGCGAGATCTGGATCGCCGGCGCGGTCTCCTCGTTGGTGATCCCCATGTCCTCGAACGGCCGGCGGTACTCGTTGGGTAGCCGGGCGAACTGGCCGGCGAGCGTCGCGCGCGGCACGAACAGCTCCTCGCGGCGGCCGTCGCCGATGTCGCGCTTGAGCACCAGCTCGCCGGTGGTCCGGCTCTTCTCGCGGATCGAGCGGGCGAGCGGGGTCAGCTGGGCGAGCAGCTCGAGCGGGACGATCCGCGGCTCCTCGAGATCCATCATCGCGCTGGCGCCGAGCGACAGATCGACCAGCGCGCGGCGCGTGATCAGATCCTTGAGCGTCGCGTTGGCGCGCTCGGCGAGCTGGCGGATCGGCGCGACGTCTTCGCTGTCGAGCGGGTTGGGCTCACCGTCGGCGTCGCCCGCGGCGGTGATCGAGACCCAGCTCGCGCCGACCTCGGTGACCGCGAACCGCAGGCCCTGCGCCGACTTGTTCGGGTTCTCCTTGAGCGTGACGATCGACTCGTGCGCGTTGCGCTCGAACGCGACCATCACGTACTTGCCGAGGTCGATCGGCGCGGGCTTGGCCTTGCCGAACACGCCCTTCTTCATCATGTGGACGACCACGCCCTCGGCGAGCTGCTCGACCCGGATCGGGGTGCGGTACGGATCGGGCGCCAGCGAGAAGCTCGCCGAGATCCTGCCCGCGGTCGCGACCGCGTTGGCCGACGGCTCGGCGCCGCGCACGTCCCACGACATGATCCACTTGGCGTTGGGTAGCTGCTGCTCCTCGAAGAACGGCTTGAGCGCCTTCATCACCGCGTCCGACGAGGTCTTGGGCGCTGCGGCGGCCTCGGTCTGGGCGACCCGGCCCTCGACCTGGCGGCGGGCCTCGGCGACCGCGGTCTTGATGCCGGCGCTGATCTTCTGCGACACCTGCTGGGTCAAGCTCGGCTTCTTGTTGTCGGCCGGCAGGAACGGCACGAGCGAGCCGATCACGGTGGCCTCGAGGTCGCCGAGCCGGCCGATCTCCTTGTCGGCCTCGCGGCGGACCTCCTTGGCCTTCTCGCGGCGAGCATCGAGCTCGGTCAACGGGATGAACGCGTTGGTACACGTCTCGACCGCTGTGGTCAGGGTCTCGATGAAGTTCTCATCGAGCGGAAAGGGAGTTCCATCCCCATAGCGGTACATGGGCGACAGCATACCACTCGTGCCGCCTCATACCGAAATTGTCAGCCTTCAGTAGTTGCCGGTGATGCCGAGCTGGAGGATCACGGCGTCTATCAGGCTGTTCCCGTAGATGAACTGCTTGTCGATGCCCATCGGGTTGTCCGCCAGGCTGTCGGCCGGCAGGACGTCGAGCAGCAGGATGTCGGCCTTGGCGTTGATCTGGAGCTTGTCGAACAGGCCCCACACCGGGTGGTCGCCGCCGATCGTGATCAGGGTCAGCTTGCCGCCGAGCATCGCGTTGCGCACCGGGGACAGCTCGCGGTCGCCGGTGAAGTACTCGCCGGCGGTCGACTCGGTCTCGTAGTAGAACGCGTCCTTGAAGAACTTGGCGGCGGTCTGCTGGTAGACCCGGGCGTGGAGCCGCAGCAATAAGCTCTTACCGATGTACTGCGAGTAGCCGAGCTCGACGTCGCCGCCGACCACGCCCCAGGTGTCGTCGTAGAACCGGGCGTCGAAGTGG
>DATBBB010000537.1:0-10189 GCA_036271215.1 Kofleriaceae bacterium
CGAACGGGAACAGCCCCGGGCCGAACAGGTCGGTGCCGACCGCGGCGATCGAGCCCCAGTCGTGGCCCTCGGCGGTCGCGAGCGGCGCCGCGAGCGCGACCTTGGGATCGGGCACCTGGACCTGGATCAACATCAGGATCAGCCGGCCGACCAGGTAGAGGATGGCGATGCCGCCGACCGCCTGGCCGACCCGGCCCGACGGGGCGACCGGCCCGTCCTCGGGGCGGTTCAGGATCATCACGACGAACACGAACAGCACCATGATCGCGCCGGCGTAGACCAGCATCTGGACCACCGCGAGGAACTGCGCGTACAGCAGCATGTAGATCGCGGCGATCCCCAGGAAGCTGCCGACCATGCCCATCACGGCGGCGATCAGGTTCTTGCGGCTGATCACGAACAGCGCGCCGCCCACCGCGGCCAGCGCGAACATCCAGAACAGCACCGCCATGCCCTTGCTCGACGAGCCGCGGAGGTCGTTGTGGTCGTAGGCCATGCCGAGCACCTGGACGGGCGAGACGTCGGGCGGCGAGACGTCGACCGTGGCGGTGCGGCCGTCGGCGAGCGCGATGTGGGCGGTGATCGCGTCGATCTGGCCGGCGATCGTCACGTTGTTTTCGTGCCGGGTCGGCGTCTTGTGCTCGACGCAGCGCAGGCTGGTGATTCCGGACACCGCGGCCTTGACCGCGGCCTCCACGTTGGGCTGGCACGCGCCGGGCGCGGCGGGCACAGCGTCGCCGTCGAGCTGGGCGTGCGCCGTGCGGACGCCGCCGAGCGAGATCCACGCGGTGACGGCGACCAGGATCAGCGTCCGGGCGATGGAGTGAATCGCGCGGGTCATGCCGCCTTGCCCTTCTTCACGGCGATCTTGGCCTCGAAGTCGGCGCGGAACTTGGTGAGGAAGCCGAGCATCGGCCACGCCGCCGCGTCACCGAGCGCGCAGATCGTGTTGCCGGCGATGCCGTGCGCGATGCTCGCGAGCAGGTCGATGTCGCCCGGCTTGCCGTTGCCGTCGGCGACCCGGCGCGAGACCTTCTCGAGCCAGCCGGTGCCCTCGCGGCACGGCGTGCACTGGCCGCACGACTCGTGGGCGAAGAACTTCATGATCCGCCACACCGCCTTGGGGATGTCGGTCTGGTCGTCCATCACGACGATGCCACCCGAGCCGGCCATCGAGCGCAGCGGCCGGCCGCCGCCGAGATCGAACTGCTGGCCGTCGCGGACCATCACGGGCTTGATCCGCTCGTCGGTCTGCAGCGCGTCGAACTCGCACGGCACGTCGAGCTCGCTGGCATCGAGCGGCGGCATCGACACGCCGCCGGGGATCACGGCCTTGACCGCCCGCTCCTTCCAGACCCCGCCGCACACGTCGTTGATGATCTGGGTGAACGTGATCCCCATCGGCAGCTCGAACACGCCGGGCTTGTTGACGTGGCCCGAGACGCACACGATCCGGGTCCCGCCCGAGCGGCCCATCCCGAGCGCGTTGAACCACGCGCCGCCCTTGTCGAGGATGAACGGCACGTTCATCAGGGTCTCGACGTTGTTGACGATCGTCGGGTTGCCGAACAGGCCCTTGACCGCCGGGAACGGCGGCTTGAGCCGCGGCTGGCCGCGCAGTCCCTCGAGCGAGTTGAGCAGCGCCGTCTCCTCGCCGCAGATGTACGCCCCGGCGCCGCGGTGCACGGTGAGCTGGACCTCGATGCCGGTGCCCAGGATGTTCTTGCCGAGGTAGCCGCGCGCGTAGGCCTCCGCGACCGCCTTCTGCAGCACCGCGTACTCGCGCATCATCTCGCCGCGGATGTAAATGTAGTTGTGCACGGCCTTGAGCGCGTGCGCCGTGATCGCCATGCCCTCGATCAGGAGGTGCGGATCCCAGTAGATCAGCTCGCGGTCCTTGCAGGTGCCGGGCTCGGACTCGTCGGCGTTGCACACCAGGTGCACCGCCTTGGCGTCCTTGGGCACGAAGCCCCACTTCACGCCGGTGGCAAACCCGGCGCCGCCGCGGCCACGCAGGTTGGATGCCTTGACCTCGGCGGTGATGTCATCGGGCCGCATCGCCAGCGCCTTGCGGAGCTGGGTATAGCCGCCGGTCTTCTCGTAGCCGGCCAGGGTCCGCGCGTCGTTGTTGCCGAACCGCGTGGTGACCAGGTGCGTACCGACCTCGGTGGGCATCTACACGACCTCCGACTCGGGATGAGGGCTCGCCTTGAGCCGCTCGACGATGTTGCCGACCTGCTCGGACTTGATGTCGAGCAGGTACTCGGTGCCGACCACCGCGCACGGCGCGTTGGCGCACGCCGCGATGCACTCTTCCTCGACGAGGCTGAACTCGGCGTTGGACTCGCCGCGCTTGAGGCCGAGCTTGGCCTCGAACGCCGCGAGCACCTCGTAGCCGTCGCGCAGCATGCACGAGATGTTGGTGCACATCCGGATGGTTTGACGACCTCCCGGCTCGCGCCGGTACATCGTGTAGAAGGTCGCGACGCCATAGACGTGCGCGTAGGGTAGATCGAGCGTCCTCGCGACCAGGCGGAGCGCGTCATCGGACAGGTGGCCGTGCTCCTTCTGCGCGAGGTGGAGCGCGGCCATCACGACCGGTTGCTTGGTCGGATACCTTTCGCACGCTGCCGCGATCTTCTTCTGGGCGTCCGCGGAGAATTCAAGTGACATCGGGATGTTGCCTTGGGCGAACCGCGGGAAAAATAGGGGGTCGCGTGACGGACGTCAATCGACCCGCCAGCCAAAGCGCCGTGCCCGGGACGTGATAGATCGTCCCGGATGCCCGACCGGATGCCCGAGTCGCCCGCCGACAAGCCTTCCGACAAGCCTTCCGACAAGGCCGACGTCCCGCTGAGCCGGATCGAGCGCCTGGCCCTGCGGTTCGCCGAGTTTGCCAACGACGACCCGCGCGGCAAGTGGCTCCAGACCCGGTTCTTGCGCAGCGTGTCGTACGTGTGGGTCCGGGCCGCGATCGCCCAGCGCATGCTGGTCGATGGGCTCGACGACATGATCGCGCTGCGGCCGGAGTCCGGGGTGATGCTGGTCTCGAACCACCGCAGCTTCTTCGACCAGTACGCGATGCTGCTCGCCTGCTACATGGGGCAGGTCCCGTGGTCCAAGCGGCTGTACTTCCCGGTCCGCAGCAACTTCTTCTATGACCAGCCGCTCGGCATCGTGGTCAACGCCGCGGTCGCCGCCGGGGCGATGTACCCCCCGATCTACCGCCAGTCCGATCGCCGCGCGCTCAACGACGACGCGCTCGCCCGGATGGTCGAGATCGTCCGCCAGCGCGACAACGTGCTCGGCATGCACCCCGAGGGCACCCGCGGCAAGGGCCCCGACCCGTACAAGTTCCTGCCCGCCCAGCCCGGGGTCGGCAAGCTCGCCCTGGTGGCCCAGCCGGTGGTGATCCCGGCGTTCCAGCTCGGCCTGGGCAACAACATCCTGGACGACATCCGCGTCAACTTCACCCGGGCCGCCCGCCGCGAGCGCGCGATCGTCACCGTGTTCGGCCCGCCGGTCGACTACCGCGATCTGTGCGCCGAGAAGCCGCGCCCGACGCTCTACAAGAAGTGCGCGGATCGGTTCATGACCGAGGTCGGCAAGCTCGGGGCCCGCGAGCAGGAGCTGCGCGCCGACCTCGCCGCCGGCCGGATCTCCGACGACGACCCGCGCTGGCTCAACAACCGCCCGGTCAGCAAGCTGTACGCCCGCGAAGGCCACGAGTAGCCACGAGTAGCCGCGCCACCGGAACATAACCCGCTCACGGGTACAACTTGCCTCGCGCACAGGCGAAGATCTTCAGCCGCTTGCCAAGCTTCTTTTGCTGACTCTGGTTGGACTCGCCGAACTCAATCACGGCATGGAACGGGTTCGCCGGCCGCGCATCCCAGGCGGGTGCCGGGTCTTCCCAGGCCGTCAGACCGACCGCCTGAACTTCTGATACTGCCAGTGCCCAGACGCCGGCCGATGTCTCGCCGCAGCCAGCCGGTTGCGGCGAAGTGAACAGCTGGTGCGACGCCTGCGGCGTGGTCAGTGCCGCGCGATCCGTCGACAAACAGCACTCGTCGATGTCACGAAACGGCCAGAACGCCTGACTGCTCGGATGTCCCTCGTCGTCCAGCCACACCGGACGCACATGCCTGAGTAGCAGCTCCTCTGACTGGGTCAGCTGGGCACCGATCTTGACGCACACGTCGATCTCCTCATCTGAGTGCTTCGAGCCAGGACATCAACGGCAAGGTCGAATCCCCGGTCACCTGTCCGCTCGAGAAGAATTCCGCGCGCTCCTCGCCCGAGTCTGCGTGGATCGCCTCCGCGATCACGACATCCTCATCAGGATCGAACGCCACTTCGGCTGCCCACCTTCCCAGCACCCATTCGGCCTGCACGCCACCTGACGGGTTGGGGAACACGGCCGGCTTCGGCAACTGGCGACCGTCGACCAGGAGACGCGCCAGGATCGCGCGCGCGCGCAGCCGGCATCGCTCGGTCGGCGCGAGCCCCTCGCCGTCGAACCAGCCGTCGCTGATCTGAACAAAGGAATCGATGCGCGTCCACAGCTTCTGGATCTCGGGCGCCCGCTCGTCGTCCACGATCTCGATCTCCTCGACGGTCCGCATGCGCATCTTGCCCACCGTCAACAGCGTCCCCTGCGCCCGCAACTTGGCGAGCGGGCGCTGCTGCATGGCCTCGAGGACACGTGCTCGGTGCTCGATCTCGAACGGGATCTCGACATGCTCGCCCGACGGGAGTCGGAGCAAGAACCGGCGGGCGGCGTCGTTCATGACCTCGACCTCGCCCTCGATCCCCTCTTCGAGCTCGAGCGGACGCTTGGTAATTCGCGCCAGCATCCTTCGAGAGCGTTGATCGATCCGGACCTGCGCGTCCCCGGAGGGCGACCGGATCAGCAACGATTCGTCGCTGTTCAGGCGCTGGCCGAGCGCCGTGAGTGAATCGACCACCTGCTCGGGGAGGCCTTCGGGCAACGTGCGCCCGGCCTGTGCATCGCCGAGCGCTCGGATCACGAGCTCACGGGCTTCATCGAACACCGAGAGCTCGGAGGCCGGGCCTTCCCATGCCCAGGGATACGGTCGCTCGAGCACCGCGCTGAAACAATTGGGCTCCGAGGCCGCAAGATACAGCCGGGTCGCCTCGGGGAACCCGCGCGGCACGCGATGCCGCTCGGGATGGCGTTCGAAGTAGAAATACCGCGCAAGCCGGGTGACCAGCTGCTGCACCGTGCCCAGCTCCGCCAGCACGTCGATCGGTACGGTGTGCGAGGCAAACCGGCCGCCGTCGAAGGTCAGCGTCAGGAATTTCTTGGAGTCCTCGGTCACGTCGTCCCTCGGAACGTATAACCCACGCCAGATGCCAGCCAGTCCCACGGCTGGTCAGAAGTCACAGCATCCGCTTTCTTATACCCCGATGCGACCGCCTGGAGCGGCAACGCTCGATCTCCAGCGTTGCGAGCAACCTGACGACAAAGCTCCTTGATGACTCCTTTGTTTCGCCGGGCGGTCCGGGCGGGCCCGAGGCCGCGCGCGGCGGTGATAAGCTCGGGATCGGCATGACCGCCGGCGACGACGATACGATCGCGACGCAGCGGCCGGCAGCTGCGGGCGGCGCGGCGGAGGACGGCAGCGTCGTTGCCGGGCGGTACCGGATCGTGCGGTGGCTCGGGTCGGGCGGGATGGGCCGGGTGTACGAGGCGCTCGATACCGAGCTGAACGAGCGGGTGGCGCTGAAGGTGCTGCGCGGCGGGCTGACCGAGGACGCGATCGAGCGGTTCCGGCGCGAGGTCAAGCTGACCCGGCGGATCCAGCACCGCAACGTGGCGCGGATGTACGACATCGGCGAGCACGCGAGCGACCGGTTCCTGACGATGGAGCTGATCGACGGCGGCTCGCTGAGCCAGGAGCTCGGGACACCGATCGCGTGGCCGCGGCTGCAGGGGCTGGCGATCCAGCTGTGCGCCGGGCTGGCGGCGGCGCACGCGGCCGGCGTGATCCATCGCGACCTCAAGCCGGACAACGTGATGATCGAGCGCGCCACCGATCGCGTGGTGATCACCGACTTCGGGATCGCGCGCAGCGGCGACGAGGTCGGCGTGACCCAGATCGGCGCGTTGATCGGGACGCCGCGCTACATGGCGCCGGAGCAGCTGGCGGGCGCGCAGATCGATCACCGCGCCGACGTGTTCGCGCTCGGCGTGATGCTGTTCGAGCTGGCGACCGGGACGCGGCCGTGGACCGGCGACACCGCGATCGCGATCGCCGTCGCGCAGGCGACCCAGGCCGCGCGGCCGATCGCGGCGCCGCACGTGCCGGCGGCGTTCGCGCGGCTGATCGAGCAGTGCATCGCGCTCGATCCGGTGCGGCGGCCGGCGCATGCGGCGCAGGTCGGTGAGGCGATCGCGGCGGGGACGGCGCCCGCGATGCCGCCCGGCGAACCGACCGCACCCGCCGGAGCCGCCGGACCCGCCGGGGCGGCGAGGCCGCGGCCCCCCGACGACGTCGCGACGGTGCCGCACCGGCCGACCGCGCCGCCCGCGATCACCCGGCTCGCGCCGGAGCCGGCCGACTACACCACGGTGGCGGTGCTGCCGGTGACGTGCGCACCCGGCGACGAGTACCTGGCCGACGGCCTGCTCGACGATCTGGTCGACACGCTGGCGTCGGCGGGGACCCTGCGGGTGCGGCCCGCCGGCGTGGCCCGGTCGCGCACCGAGGCCGATCCGCGCGAGCTGGGCCGCGCGCTCGTGGTCGATCACGTGGTGGTCGCGGCGCTGCGCCGGACCCAGCTCGGGCTGCGCGTCGCGGTCCGGCTGATCAGCGTCGCCGACGGGTTCCAGATCTGGACCCACCGCGAGGACTGCAGCGAGGCGGACATCCTCGCGACCGCCGATCGCCTGGGGCGCGGCATCGCGTCGGCGCTGTCGGCGCGCGCGGTCGGCGGCGACCGGCCGACCGATCCGCGGGCGGTCGAGCTGTACCTGCGCGCGCGCGCCGAGCTGCGCCGGTTCTGGGGCGAGCACACGCAGAACGCGGCGGATCTGCTGACCGAGGCGGCGAGCTACGCGCCGGCGTCGCCGCCGATCCTCGGCGCGCTGGCGTTCGCGGCGTCGCAGGCGTGGATCATGCGCGGCGAGCCCGCGCTGGCGCACCGCGCCCACGACGCGATCGAGCGCGCGCTGGCGACCGGCCACGGCGAGGCGTTCCTCGCGTCGGCGACGTTCAAGCTCAACCACGGCGACCTCGAGGGCGCGGCGAGCGCGCTCGGCACCGCGCTGGTCCGCGCGCCGATGTCGGCGCCCGCGCACGAGAGCGCCGGCCGGCTGCTGATCGAGCTCGCCGCCCCCGCCCTGGGCCGCCGCCACTTCGAGACCGCGCTCGGCCTCGATCCGGGCCGCGCCAGCATCATCCACGCCGACCTCGCCCGGCTCGATGCGCTGCAGGGCCGCTGGGCCGAGGCCGGTGCCCGCTGCGCCCAGCTCGTCGCCGATCCCGATCCGTCGGTGGCGCAGCTCGGCGCGGTGACCGAGGCCCGGCTCGCCGGCTGGCGCCAGGATCGCCCCGCGATGCTCGCGGCCGGCCAGCGGTTCGCGCCGCGGATCGAGAACGCCGGCTACATGCTCGCGTTCGTCCAGCGGACGATCGCGCTCGGCCACGTCGATCTCGCGCAGTGGGATCAGCTCGAGGCGCTGTTGACCCGGCGCGACCGCCCGAGCCGCATGCTGGTGATCGGCCTGCAGCTGCTGGCGGAGATGGCGATCGTGCTCGGCGCGCCCGACATGGGGCTGCGCGCGCTCGGCCGCGCCACCGACATGGGCCTGATCGACATCACCTGGCTCGACGGCTGCCCGCTGTTCGCGCCGTTCACCGGCGATCCGCAGTGGCGCGCGGTCCGCGACGAGGTCGCCCGGCGCGCCGGCCGCATGCTCGCGGCGTTCCACGCCACCGCCGGATAGCGTTCGCGTCATCGAGCGCCCCGCGAGCGCCCCGCGGGCGGCCGGGTCAGCGGCGCTGCTGGAGCAGCTTGGCCGCGTACGGCGCGTGGTAGGAGATGATGATGTCCGAGCCGGCGCGGCGCAGGCCGAGCAGGGTCTCCATCACGATCCGCTCCTTGTCGATCCAGCCGTTGGCCGCGGCGGCCTCGATCATCGCGTACTCGCCGCTGACGTTGTACGACGCGATCGGCATGTTGATCTCGTCGCTGACCGCGCGGATCACGTCCATGTAGGCGAGCGCCGGCTTGACCATGATGATGTCGGCGCCCTCGGCGACGTCCATCGAGGCCTCGCGCACCGCCTCGGCGACGTTGGCCGGGTCCATCTGGTAGCCGCGGCGGTCGCCGTGCTGGGGCGCCGAGTCGACCGCCTCGCGGAACGGCCCGTAGTAGCCCGACGCGTACTTCGCCGAGTACGCCATGATCGCGACCTGATCGAAGTGCTCCTCGTCGAGGCTCTCGCGGCACGCGCCGACGAAGCCGTCGAGCATGCCGCTCGGCGCCACGACGTCGGCGCCCGCCCGGGCGTACGACACGACCGCGCGCGCGAGGTTCTCGAGCGAGGCGTCGTTGTCGAGCTCGCCGTCGTGCAGCACGCCGCAGTGGCCGTGGTCGGTGTACTCGCAGAAGCAGGCGTCGACCATCACGGTCAGCTCGGGGCACTGCTTCTTGATCGACCGGATCGCCTTCTGGACGATGCCGCTGTCCTTCCAGGCCTCGCTGCCAACCGCGTCCTTGTGCTCGGGGATGCCGAACAGCAGCACCGCGGGGATCCCGAGGTCGTGGGCGCGCGCGGCGTGCTCGGTCGCCTTGTCGACCGACAGGTTGAACTGCCCCGGCATCGACGAGATCGGCTTCTCGACCCCCGAGCCCGGCACGCAGAACAGCGGATAGACGAGGTCGTCGACGGACAGGCGCGTCTCGCGGACCAGACGGCGCAGCGCCTCGGTGCGGCGCATCCGGCGCGGGCGGTAGTCGGGGTAGTTCATGGTCGTAGGGGATACACCGCCGCGACCGCCTTGGCCAAGCGTTCCGGCGTGGCGGCCTCGGCCACGGCGACGTCCGCGACCCCGGCGTCGCGCAGCGCCGCGGCGGTGGTCTCGCCGATCGCCACGAACCGCGCCGCGAGCTCGCGCAGCCCCGGTGACCCATCGCGCTGGCCGCGCCCGACCAGTGCGGCGAGCGCGGCGACCTGCGAAGGTGCGAACACCGCACACACGGCGATCTCGCCGCGGCGCAGCAATTCGAGGCCGAGCGCGAGCGCCGGATCGCCGGGGTCAGCGGCGACCGTGCGGTACGCCGCGATCGCGTCGACCTCGGCACCGGCGGCGCACAGCAGATCGATCGCCTCGTCGCGGCCGCCCTCGGCCCGCGGTACCAGCACGCGGTGCCCGGCCAGCACCCGCGCGCCGAGCAGCGCCCGGGCGAGCGACGCGCCGTCGCGCACGGCTGGCGGGACCTGCGCCGCGATCCCCGCCGCCGCCAGCGCCCGGGCGGTCGCCGGACCCACGGCCCACACCTCGGGGAGCACGGCGGCGCCGCGCGCGGCCTCGAGCGCCGCGGCCGCCCGTGCGCTCGCCACCACGATCGCCGCGTAGCCGCCCCGCGCGACCGCCCGCGCCAGCTGATCGGGGTCGCGCGGCGGCGCCGTGCGGGTGACCGGCAGCGCGATCGCGTCGAGCCCGAGCGGCGCGAGCGCGGCGGCGTACGGGGCCGCGGCCTCGGTCTCGCGCGTGATCACGGCGTACGCCACCGCTTGGACTCTACCCGACGGGTCTACCCGACGCGTCTACCCGACGCGCCTGGCCTGCCTGGGTCGGTTCGCCCCACGCCGGGCGCGCACGATCGCCGGCGCCGGATCTCACGCTCGCGCCGCGCCGCGCCGTGTTAGCGTCCGTTGCGTGCGCTGGGTGCTTCCCTTCCTTGTTGTCGCCGGTGTGGCAGGTTGCTCCTCGGGTGCAAGGCACGACGAGCAGTCCGCACCGCCCCAAACCTCGGCGCATGACGTGCCGGCAGCTCCCCTGACCACCGCCATGCCGAAGGTCTACTTGTCGATGCCCGCGGGCGACATCGCGGTCGAGGTCGAGATCGTCCAGACCGAGGCGGCGATCGAGCGTGGCCTCATGTATCGCGAGCACCTGCCGCCCGATCAGGGAATGCTGTTCCTGATGAAGGAGGA
>DATBBB010000538.1:0-5183 GCA_036271215.1 Kofleriaceae bacterium
CCGCCGTCCGGCGCGCGCGGGCGGGCCTGCAGGATCCGAACCGGCCGATCGGCAGCTTCCTGTTCCTGGGGCCCACCGGCGTCGGCAAGACCGAGCTCGCGCGCGCGCTCGCCGAGTTCCTGTTCGACAGCGACCACGAGATGATCCGGATCGACATGTCCGAGTACCAGGAGAAGCACACCGTGTCGCGCCTGGTCGGCGCGCCGCCGGGCTACATCGGCTACGACCAGGGCGGTCAGCTGACCGAGGCCGTGCGCCGCCACCCGTACTCGGTGATCTTGCTCGACGAGATGGAGAAGGCGCACGCCGACGTGTGGAGCGTGCTGCTGCAGGTGCTCGACGACGGCCGGCTGACCGACGGCCAGGGCCGCACGGTCGACTTCCGCAACACGGTCGTGATCATGACGACCAACGTCGGCAGCACGCACCTGCTCAAGCTGAACCGCGACAACCGCACGCAGATCGAGCAGCTCGCGATGCGCGAGCTCCAGACCACGTTCCGCCCCGAGTTCCTGAACCGGATCGACGAGATCATCTTCTTCGAGCCGCTCGGCGAGGCCCAGCTCGGCCGGATCGTCCGGATCCAGGCCCAGCGGTTCGACAAGCTCCTGGCCGAGCGCCAGATCACGCTGCACCTCTCCGACCAGGCAGTCGCGAGGGTGGCCGAAGCTGGCTACGATCCGATCTATGGTGCGCGCCCGTTGAAGCGCGCCCTGCAGAAGCTCGTGATCGATCCACTCGCCAGCCATCTGCTCGCCGGTGACTTCCAGTCGGGCGACCAGCTCGAGGCCACCGTCGAGGGCGATGCCATCGCGTTCCACCGCAGCACGAAGGGAGCCGCCGCGTAGCCATGCCGCAACAGATCGACTTCGATCCGGGTGTCGACTACTACAAGGCGCTCGGGGTCCCCATGGCGGCCACCGCCGACGAGATCAAGCGCGCCTATCGCAAGCTCGCGAAGGCGAACCACCCGGACTCGACCGGTGGCGACAAGGCCAAGGAGGCGCGGTTCAAGGACATCTCGAACGCGTACGACGTGCTCGGCGATGCCAAGAAGCGCCAGCTCTACGACGAGATCCGCGCCGGCGGTGGCATGCCGCAGGGGTTTCCCGGTGGCGGGGGTAACTACACGTACACCTCGCAGGGCCCCGGCCCCGGCGTGTTCGACCTCGGCGATCTGTTCGGCCAGTTCTTCAGCGGCAACGCGCGGGGCGGCCGGGTCCGGGTCGATCAGGTCGACTACGACGATCCCCGGGCGCGAGCGCGCGCGCGCGGTGGGGGGCGCCAGCGCGATGCCCAGGACGCCGAGTTCGAGCAGAAGGTGAAGGCCAGCGACGGCACGTGGCTGCGCGTCGAGGGCCCCGAGCCCACCGACGTGGCGTCCGATGCAAGGATCACATTCGATCGCGCGATCCTCGGCACGGTGGCCACGGTCGCCACGATCGACGGCAAGGCCGAGGTGAAGATCCCACCCGGGACGTCGAGCGGCCAAAAATTGCGGTTGCGCGGCAAGGGCATGCCCGACCCCGCGGGTGGCAGCGGCGACCACTACGTCACCGTGCAGATCGACGTCCCGAACGACCTCGATGACGATGCCAAGAAAGCTCTGATCCAGCTCGTAACTCGCCTGCGCAAACGCGGGCACAACGACTGAAACGTCGTAGACTCGAGGAGTCGTGACCAAACACACCGAGACTGCTGGTCAATATCCCGTCATCCCACTCCGGACCGAGGTGCAATTGCCCGGTCACGTGGGCCCGCTGGAGATCGGACGGGAGGCGTCTGTCCGGGCGATCGAAGCCGCGACGCGCGACGACAACCTGATCGTCATCATCCCGCAGAAGAACCCCGCGGTCCGCGATCCCGGCCAGCGCGATCTGCACGAGGTCGGCGTGCGCGCCGAGATCGTCCAGGTCGTCAAGCACTCGCCCGGCCGGTTCACCTGCGTGATGCGGTTCCTCGAGCGCGTCCACATCGACGCGCTGGTCGCGACCGAGCCGTTCCTGATCGCCAGCGTCTCGGCGCTGCAGTCGACCACGACCACCGCCGCCGATCACCTGATCGCCACGACCACCAAGGTCCGCGACTACCTGCTCGCGGTCGTCACCGATGCCCAGGCCAAGGAAGCCAAGCCCGACCGCGACTCCGGCAAGGAAGCCAAGGAGCCGCGCGGCGAGCTGACCCGCGCCCAGGTCCAGGCGATCGTCGATCCGGACAAGCTGGTCGACGCCGCGGCGCCGTACCTCGAGCTCGAGCGCGACGACCTGACCAACCTGTTGATCGAGACCGACACGATGAAGCGGCTCGAGCGGATCATCCCGTCGCTCGAGCGCCAGGCGACCGTGCTGCGGCTCAAGGCCGACATCGGCGCCGAGCTCGAGGGCGAGTCGTCGCGGACCCACCGCGAGCGCGTGCTGCGCGATCGGATGCGCCAGATCCAGGAGGAGCTCGGCGAGCAGGACGACAACGCCGAGGTCGACGAGCTGCGCAAGAAGATCGAAGACAGCAAGATGAACGACGAGGTCCGGGCGGTTGCCAAGAAGCAGCTATCGCGGATGAGCCAGATGGCGTCGTCGTCGCCCGAGTACAACATCGCGCGGACCTACGTCGAGAACCTGCTCGAGATCCCGTGGAACGTGTTCACCGAGGATCGGCTGGATGTCTCGGCCGCGCGCGCGATCCTCGAGGCCGAGCACTCGGGGCTCGAGAAGGTCAAGCGCCGGATCCTCGAGTTCCTCGCCGTGCGCAAGCTCGCGCCGAACAAGCACGGTCCGATCCTGCTGCTGATCGGCCCGCCCGGTGTCGGCAAGACCTCGCTCGGCAAGTCGATCGCGTCGTCGCTCGGCCGCAAGTACGTGCGGATCTCGCTCGGCGGCGTGCGCGATGAAGCCGAGGTCCGCGGCCACCGCCGGACGTATATCGGCGCCCTGCCCGGCCGGATCGTCTCCGGGCTCAAGAAGGCCGGTTCGATGAACCCGGTGTTCGTGCTCGACGAGATCGACAAGCTCGCGGCCGACATGCGCGGCGATCCGGCGGCCGCGATGCTCGAGGTGCTCGATCCCGAACAGAACAAGGACTTCGTCGACCACTACGTCGAGGTCCCGGTCGACCTGTCCAAGGTCATGTTCATCTGCACCGCCAACCAGATCGATACGATCAGCCAGCCGCTGCTCGACCGCATGGAGTCCGTCGAGCTCTCGGGGTACACCAGCGTCGAGAAGCTCGCGATCGCCAAGAACCACCTGCTGCCCAAGCAGCTCGGCGAGCACGGGATCGGCAAGGATCAGCTCGAGCTCGACGACGAGGTCCTGACCGAGATCATCCACAGCTACACGCGCGAGGCCGGCGTGCGCAACCTCGAGCGCGAGATCGCGGCGGTGTGCCGCGGTGCCGCGGTCCGGGTCGCCGAGGGCGCCGCCAGCATCCAGTTCGACAAGAAGGCGCTCGAGGATCTGCTCGGGCCACCGCGCCACGTCAGCGATACCGCCGGCCGCCAGCCCGAGGTCGGCGTGATCACCGGCCTGGCGTGGACGCCGGTCGGCGGCGACATCATGTTCATCGAGTGCCGGATCTATCCCGGCAAGGGCGACGTCAAGCTGACCGGCCAGATGGGCGACGTGATGAAGGAGAGCGCGCAGGCGGCGTTCTCGTGGACGCGCTCCAACGCGGTCCGGCTCGGCATCGACCCCGAGAAGCTCGCCAACAGCGACCTCCACATCCACCTGCCGCAGGGCGCGATCAAGAAGGACGGGCCGTCGGCCGGCGTGGCGCTCACGATCGCCGTGGTCTCGGTGTTCACCAACCGCCCGGTCCGCAACGACGTCGCGATCACCGGCGAGATCGACCTGCGCGGCCACGCGCTTCCGATCGGCGGCGTCAAGGAGAAGGTCATCGCCGCGCACCGCGCCGGCATCAAGATCGTGTTCCTGCCCGAGCGCAACCTCAAGGACACGATCGACATCCCCGACGAGGTCAAGAGCCAGCTCGACATCCGCACGATGACCAAGATCGACGACGCCCTCGCGGTCGCGCTCGGCGATGCGCCGGCGACGCCGGACCCCGAGCCGGCGATCCCGCCGCCCACGGCGCCGTCGCGCGGCAACGTCGGCGACCGCCTGCCGAGCTGACCTATCAACCCATCGCGCGGATCACCGCGTCGGTGTACTGCTCGGTGTTCGCGCGACCGCGCAGATCGCCGGTGCGCGCGTCGGGGTTGGCGAGCGTGGCCATCAGCCCCGCGCGCAGCCGCGCCGCGGCCTCGCGTTGCTCGACGTGCTCGAGCAGCATCACCGCCGACATCATCAGGCCGGTCGGGTTGGCGATGCCCTTGCCGGCGATGTCGGGCGCGGTGCCGTGCACGGCCTCGAACATCGCGGACCCGACCCCGATATTGGCCGCACCCGCGACCCCGAGCCCGCCGATCAGGCCCGCGGCCAGATCGGACAGGATGTCGCCGAACAGGTTCATCGTGACGATCACGTCGAACCGCTCCGGCGCGATCACCAGCTTCATCGCCGTGGCGTCGACGATCATGTCGTCGAACTCGATGTCCGGATAGCGCTTGGCGACCTCGCGGCCGGTGTCGAGGAACAGCCCGTTCGACATCTTGAGGATGTTCGCCTTGTGGACCAGCGTGACCTTCTTGCGGCCGTGGCGCCGGGCGTACTCGAACGCATAGACGATCACGCGCTCGCTGCCGAACCGCGTGATGATCGCGATCGACTCGGCGGCGGTCCGCCGCGGATCGATGTAGTGCTCGATCCCGGCGTACAGGTCCTCGGTGTTCTCGCGCACGATCACGAGATCGACGTTGTCGAACCGCGCCGGCACGCCGGGCAAGGTCTTCGCCGGCCGCACGTTGGCGTACAGATCGAAGTGCTGGCGCAACGTCACGTTGACCGAGCGGTAACCGCCGCCGCTCGGCGTCGCGAGCGGGGCCTTGAGCGCCAGCCCGGTGCGCTGGATCGATTCGATCGTCGCCGCCGGCAGCGGATCGCCGTGCCGGGCCACCGCGCCGGCGCCGGCGTCGACTCGCTCCCAGATCAGCTTGCCGCCGGCGGCCGCGATGGCGCGCACCGTGGCCGCCGTGATCTCGGGGCCGATGCCATCCCCTTCGATCAGGCTGACGGTCGGCACGCTGTCGCTCGGCACGCTGTCGCTCGGCACGCTATCGCTCGGCACGC
>DATBBB010000539.1:0-1589 GCA_036271215.1 Kofleriaceae bacterium
GTACCTGCCGCGGCCGGTGCGCTCGACCTCGGTGCTCGGCGATCTGGCGCCGGCGCGCGCCGACGTGACGCCGAGCCCGGCGCCGGCCAAATAACGCCCACCCACCAGGGGCTGGCTACGCCGGCCGCGCGGCGGATGTTCCCGCGCCGCCGGTGCGCTTCACGCGGTGCTCACCGGCACCCCCAGGCCGACGCGGCGCGTGATTACCGCGCACAAACCGCAAAGCGCTGGACTGCTGCATGTCCGGACACACCGTAGTTACATACAGGCCGTCATGACAGCGATATTGCAGACGGAGTCCATATAGCTTACGGACTCCGTCTCCTCGATCGCCTCGCGAAACGCTCGGCTATACAGCCCCGGACGCGCTCGCATGCTCGCGCTGGCAGTCTCGGTGCTCGCGATTTACCACGCGAGATGGCCCTTTCACGAAGTGACATCGCGGGCAATGTGGGTAAGCTCGAGATCGTGTACGCGGCGGGCGCACGGATCGCAGGCAAGTATCGCGTCGAGCGGATCCTCGGCAGCGGTGGAATGGGCGTCGTGGTGGCGGCCGAGCACGAGGAGCTGCGGTCGCGGGTCGCGCTCAAGTTCCTCGCACCCGAGCTGGCGCAGCGCGCCGACGTGGTCGAGCGGTTCCTGCGCGAGGCCCGGGTGTGCGCGCAGCTGCGCAGCGAGCACGTGTGCCGGGTCTCCGACTTCGGCCGGCTCGAGACCGGCGCGCCGTACATCGTGATGGAGATGCTCGACGGCCTCGACCTCGCCAACGTGCTCGCCGCGAACGGCGCGCTCGCGGTGCCGACGATCGCCAGCTACATCGTCCAGGCGTGCGACGCGCTGGCCGAGGCCCACGCCGCCGGGATCGTGCACCGCGATCTCAAGCCGGCGAACCTGTTCCTGGCGCGGCGGCGCGACGGCGGCGCGCTGATCAAGGTCCTCGATTTCGGGGTCGCCAAGATCCAGGGCCCGCGCGATCACGCGCTGACCCGGACCGACATGATCGTCGGCTCGCCGCTCTACATGGCGCCGGAGCAGTTTGGCTCGGCGCTCGCGGCCGATGCGCGCAGCGACATCTGGTCGCTCGGCGTCATCCTCTACGAGCTCGCAGCGGGCCGGCCGCCGTTCACCGGCCCGGCGGTCGACATCGCGTTCCAGATCGACCGCGAGCCCGCGCCCCGGCTGACCGGCGTACCCGACGGGTTCGCCCGCGCGGTCGCGCGCTGCCTCGACAAGGCGCCGGAGCGGCGGTTCCAGCGCATCGCCGATCTGGTCGCGGCGCTGCGGCCGTTCCTGCCGCGCGACGCCGACACCACGATCCGCGGCATGTCGGGCAACCCCGACGAGGTCAGCGATCGCTCGACCTTGCGGATGACGCCGCAGCAGCTGCGCGCGCGGCCGGGCAAGCCCGGAGCGCCGGCCGGCGCGCCGCTGCCCGGGGTGGCACCGTCACCGAGCGCGCCGTCGCCCGAGGCCGCGTATCCCGAGGGCACGCCGCCGCTGATGAAGGCGCAGGTCGCGGATGCCGCGATCGCGTCCTTCGTGCTGCGCGGCGACACACACGAGGTCACCGGCCCGGCGCGCGGCGCGGA
>DATBBB010000540.1:0-13382 GCA_036271215.1 Kofleriaceae bacterium
CGCGGGCGGCTCGCCGGTGCAGTCCGCACAGCCGGTCGCGGCGGGATCGAGCTCGAGGTCGCCGATCCCGAAGCTCAGCCAGTACACCAGCAGCAAGGGCTCGGGTGGCGGGCCGGGGATCGGCGTCAGGCCGGCGGTCCCGGTCGGAGGCGAGCTCTCCGGCGGCGTCGCCACCGGCGTCACGCCCGGCGGTTGCGTCGGCGGAGTCACCGGCGTGCCCTGGGCCGCGGCCTCGCGGGTCCGGGCGGCCAGTGCGAGCGCTCCGAGTACCCCGAGCGCGAGGTTCCGGAGGATCACCGGGCCCTGGCCGGCGGCGAGGCCGGCAGCGGCGAGGCCGGCAGCAGCGAGGCCGGCAGCAGCGAGGTCGGCAGCGGCGAGGCCGGCAGCGGCACGGTCTGCGTGTAGCACTGGCCTTCGTAGAGATCGCCGCGATCGATCAGGATCTCGCACGACACCACGATCAGCGACGGCCCCTGGCGCGTGATCGTCTTGACGAACGGCCCGACCATCGCCGGCGCGCCGCACGCGGCCAGCGCGAGCAGCCAGATCGCGCGCCTCATTGCGAGATCTCCGCCGGCGGCGTGGCGACCGGATCGGGACCGAGCGAGACGAACGATCCGAAGCACTGATCCTGCTTGAACTCCTCGGTGTGGTCCGGCGTGAGGTTGAACAGGACATTGAGGCAGCTGTGCTGGGTCTGATCGAACCGCTTGATGGTGCAGCTCTGGACCACGATGCCGCCGTCGTGCGGCTCGACCGTGCGGACGTACGGTCCGACGGTGGACAGGTGGGTCGCTGTGAAGCAGCCCGCGGCGCTCAGCGCCAGGATCGCAATGACTCGTTGCATTCGCCCTCCCTGAAGGTCCCGGCTACCATCAGCTCAACATATCCTGACCTGTGACGACAGCGTCCGTTCGGGCGTCAAACGTCGATCTCACGCCATCGCTGCGGCAGCACCTTGCAGCTCAACGAATCCACAGCGTCCGTTCGGGCGTCAAACGTCGATCTCACGCCTCGCAGGCTGCTGCGCGACGTGCGACGTGCGCGGCGTTGCCGGCGGTTGCCAATGACGCACCGCAAGCGCGTGCAAGACCGCGCCGATCGCGTCGGTTATACCGGCCGCATGCCTCACAAGATGCCTGTGATTCTGCGCGCCGCCGAGATCGACCGCGCCGAGGTCCCGATGGTGCAGCGGCTGAACCCGCGGTCGCAGTTCCGCGGCGCCTGGCTGGCGCGGCTCGCCGGGCTCGAGCGGATCGGACTGTCGCGCGGGCGGATCCCGCCGGGCGGCGAGTCGTTCGCGTACCACGCGCACCTCGCCCAGGAAGAATGCGTGCTGATCCTCAGCGGGCGGGCGCGGGCGCGGATCGGCGGCCAGGACTACGAGCTCGGCCCGGGCGACTTCGCGGCGTTTCCGGCGCCCCAGGCACCCCACGTGCTGGCCAATCCCTATGACGAAGATTGTGTGTACGTGATGGCCGGCGAGCGCGGGCTGGCGAGCGACGTACTGTCGTATCCCGATCTCGACAAGTCCTATGTCCTGGTCGGCGACCGCGGGCGCACCGCGTTCCACGCGCTCGGACCGGCCGAGTATCCGTTCGGCCGCGCGGATCTGCCGGCGGCGACCGCGGCGGCTCCGGCGTGGCGCGTGATCGGCACCAAGGGCTGCGGCTCGGTGCTGGTCGAGGCGGCGCTCGTGCTCGCCGGGGTCGGCTACGAGCGCGAGGAGATCGACTACGGTAAGCCCGGGCCGGAGCTCGATCGGCTGCGCGCGCTGAACCCGCTCGGCCAGGTGCCGACCGTGGTACTGCCCGACGGCAGCGTGATGACCGAGAGCGCGGCGATCGCGCTGTACCTCGACGAGCAGGTGCCGGCGGCCGGGCTGTTGCCGGCGCCGAGCGATCCGCTGCGGCCGACCGCGCTGCGCTGGCTGATCTTCCTGGTCGCCGCGGTGTACCCGACGTTCACCTACGGCGACGACGTCGAGAAGTGGGTCGGCGACGCCGGGCCGCGGCTGCGCGAGTCGACCGAGGCCCACCGCCAGGCGCTGTGGCGGCAGGTCGAGGCCGCCGCGCGCGGCCCGTGGTTCCTCGGCCCGCGGTTCTCGATGATCGACGTCTACCTCGCGGTGATGACGCACTGGCGGCCTCGCCGTGCGTGGTTCGCCGAGCACGCCCCCAAGATCGCGGCGATCGCCGCCGCGCTCGATCGCGAACCCCGGCTGCGCCCGCTGCTGGCCGCGAGCTTCGACCCATAGGGAGGACTGCTCGACCCTCGGTCCGCTTGGGCGATGCGGGTGCCAACTCATCCGTAGCGCCGAATCCGCTCTTCTTCCTCGCGCTTCCGATCTTGGGTCGACATCTGGCGCAACTCGCGGGCCGCGTATTGGGCCCAGCGTTTGACGCCGAGCAGCTTGGTCTGCTTGGCCAACTCATCGGCCTGGGTGGCGAGTTGCGCCCAGTGTGCCGAAGCGTCGCCGGACCACCCACCGGAGATGAAGGCGCTGAAGAACTGCTCGCGGAGGTGGTGAATTGTGCCCCAGCGGTCGAGTATGGTCGCCGCCAGCGTGGTGTCGGGAGTGCAGATCTTGGCGGTGAGATTGGCGATGAGCAGGGCACGCTTGGTCGGCTCGACTTCGATCCAATCGAGCACAGCCTGACGCGGCATCGCCTCTAAGATGTTGGGAGGGAAGCCGATCGAGAACAGGACTGCCCCGCGTTCATCAGCGAGATGTGGTTCGAGCGCGGTCCATACCGCGTTGGCGTCGGCGCGGATGCATGCATCAAGCGTGTTCCTTGCGAGCGAGCTATCGAGAAAAAACCGCACGCGTGCAGGCCTGTTGACATCGTCGATCTCGTTCGGACTCGAGAATCTATGAGCGGTTGCTTCAAAGACTGTCGACGCAATCTCGCCTGAATGTTTCGGCACCAGGAGCTTCGCGATCCGATCCCAGTGATAGCTCGACGAGGTGTCCGCCAGGAGGTTGGCGGGATCGCAGGCCAAGCGAAGGGCCAGATCTTCGAGCCCGGCGAGGTCGTTCGGGTGGTGCCTGAGTCGACTTCCAAGCATGCGCAGGAGCGACCGGTGATTGCCGGGGGCGGCGACGAGGAGGTCGAGGATCTCGCGCAGCACATCGAGCGATGGACCCAGGACCCACGGTCCGAACGCGAGCTGCGCAGCCGCATCTGATGGGAGCAGATCGGCGTGTGCCATCCGAATCAGTCGCTGTGCACCTCGCGACGAGCCGTCGATCCGGCGGGTCAGGTCGAACAGCGTCGGCGCGCTGACGTCACGCGTTCGCTCGCGCTCATCGAGCCAGTTAGAGAGCCAGCCGGCCGATTGGCTGCGTGCGACCTCCTGAACATAGGCTGCGAGCAGACGTGCGTCGCGGCCCGTATTGCTAGCCGCGATGAGTCGCGGCAGGAGCGACTGCGAAGGGTCGGCCTTGGCGAGCGCAAGGCCGAGATCCCAGGCACCCGTGGCTTCACCGCTGGCGAGCCATGCCCACTGGGCCCACATTACATCCGGTGACAGCACGAGTTTCTCCGCGAGCGGTCGCAGGCTCTCCTCGGTTCTCTCCCAGTCGACATGGCCCACGAGCTCTCTTAACTGTCCCGCCTCCGATGGATCTGACAGGTCCCGTTCCAGCGCTTCGAGCCAGGCGATGTGACTTTCACTACGATCCTGCCAGTGTAGACGTGTGTTGTAGGCGATGTCATGGACTTTGCGACGTAGTGGTTCGCGTACGGCCGGATGCGCTGATGTGGCTGCTCGAAAGACCCTTGCAGCGTGCTCGCGAATTGGCTCGTCGCGGAGTGCCATGTTGAAGCGCTCGGCTGCGTGAACGATTGTATCTTCGGGGACCTCGAGTGTAACGACGTGCTCGAGGCGCTCGAGCGCGATGCGGGTGCACTCGAGGTATTCTTGGACGGTCTTGGGTCGCCACGGCAGTGGTGCCAACCCTTTCCTTGTCACCCCTTCCACCAGGAGCATCTCCGGCCCCGGAATCGCGCGGGATAGTGCATTCACGACGAGCGCCGTCAGCGCGGGCCGGTTTGCCGCGATCACCTCATCGAGTAGCTCGATTCGTTCCATGTATGGTGTCGCGGTCCCACTGAGGGACACCGCGAAGCGCGCGACGAATTCGGCGCTGGCGTTGTTCGCCCAGCTCTCGTTCTCCGCTGCCGCAAGCTCGGCAAGCGCGAGCGTGGCGTTGCGGAATGCGTCGGGAAACGTGGCAAGTCGAACAAGCCCGCGAACGAGGCTCCGTCTTGCGGTGTCCTGGACTGTTCGTCGGTCATCATCGCTCGCCGCTTGGAGCGCCTTACGTACGTTGGCCGCCGCAATTGCTGGATTCGCGAGGCTAAGCGTCACCCAGCGACGGGCCGCGGCGCCGTCGGTGAAGTGACTCCAATGAAAAAAACGGGCAAGCTCCTCCTCTCCAAACTGCTTGGCCCGCGGGCTGGCAGCGACCGCTTCGAAGCGCTCGAAGAAGGCTCTTCGAGCTTGTTCGGAAGGGAGCTTGTCAGGAAGCGCACGCACTAGATCGGGGTAGGTCTGCCATGCGTCAATGGCGAGGTAGACCCCGAGGGGAGCCGGAGAGATGTAGCGAAGGTCATTGGCGCGTGGGGCGATGCCGAGCTTCCTGTGGAACTCCTCGACTCTTCGCTGGACATCGGGCCACGGGATCCCGAGGTGTGCGGAAATCGCTTTGCCTTCTTCTTCACGCGTTCCTGCCCAGCCAACGCTCGCCAGGAGCGCGACGACATGGAGCGATCCGCGATCGTGCGAACCGATCATGCGATTCATGAGCTGCGCGATGTTGCCTCCGGGACTGAAGAGATCTGTGGTCTGGAGATCGGGCTCCTCGTCGACCGCCTTCGCGGCCATCCGAGCCAGCCGCGTGTATCCATCGGCGAATGCGACGACGTAGTCCACGTGCTCCGCGGGCATGTCCGGATGTGACGCCCCGATTAGTATCGACATCGCTTCGTCATCGAGACGATGGACCTCGAGGTGCTCGGTCGTCGCATCGTCGGGTGGTGCGTGGTGGCCGATCGATATCACCCGCATGTGCTCTGGCCTGCTCGAAGCGTGAAAGGCCAGCGAACCTACCTGCTCGGGCGGAACCTCATCGACGACGAGCACCAGTCGATTGTTGCCCGAGCGATCCACGGCAGCGAGCAGGTTTCCGATGTCGGCCTCGGCCCACTGCGGCACGTACAGGACCGATTGGCTCCACGTTGCATTGTGACACGCCTCAAGGACGAACCGAGTCTTCCCGATCCCGGGCTTGCCGAACACGTGGAGGTGTTGCCGCGTAGATGGACGATCAAACGCGATTATTGCACGAACGTGCGCAAGCTGGCCTTCGAGGGCTGGCGAGCTGACCCACGGGTCCGCGTGTCTGGGATCCTGAGCCCATTTTTGCAGAGTCGCGAAGCCACCCGGCAGGCCCACCAACTCGGCGGCGATTGCGACGTGCTCGTTGATCCAGGTCGTCAACGACTCGCAGGTGAATACCTCTATCTTATCGGTAGGTAGCTTCGCCTTCTTTGCGTCTGAGACGAGCTGGCGCTTCCGCTCGGCGATGCCTTTGGCGCCGTCCACGGCGCCGCTCGCGACGACGACGAAGCGCCCGCCGTTGCGCAGGATCTCGATCGGGATGGGCTTGGTGACCTCGCCTTTGAGCTTCTTGGGCTGGCCTGCGTTTCCAGCCTTGAGCTGCCAGCAGGTTTCGACGTTCGACAGCCACGGGTTGTCCTTCGCGCCACCGGGAGTCGTCGCGTCGGCGCCGTCGTCACCGGCCTTGACCTCCGCGTTCACGATCACCTTGGTGACATCGGCCCCCGCGCGGTACGCCTCTGCGCGCAAGAGCTTGGTCATGAGGTTGCATAGCTCGACGTCGGAGAAGCGCTGGACCTGCTGTGGGCTCACTGCCCATGGGTATGGCGATCCTTGACCGACCGGGCGCACAGGCTCGGTGGACGGATTTGTCCGCCGAACCTTCGCAGCGCGGGTCCTTTTCTCGGATTTGGCGGCGGTGCGTGGTCTGCGAGCGGTGCCGCGGGAGGCCCCTTTCTTCACCGATCTGGTGGTCTTGCGCACCTTGGCCATGCCTCAGCATAGCGCCAACCGGGGTGCATAGCTGGTTTGCAGCAGCGTGGTCAGGGCCACGCGCTTGTAGTTCTGGACATCGGGCCGGTGAGGGTCACTGACCGGCACGCGAGCGGCGCCATCTCACGGCAGCATGCAGCGCGCCGTCAGGGTCGATGCTTACGGACCAGTTGGTCGGCCGGGATCACCGCCGGCTTCTTGGGCGACATCGCGATCGGATCGAGATCGGTCGTGCCGCAGAAGTAGCAGGCGGCGTTCAGGACCAGCTCGTGGTCGCAGTGGCCGCACCGTACGCAGACCCCGGCGTCGCGCGCGGGGTGCGGGCAGCTCGGATCGCCGGGGCCGGGCGGCGGCCGGTCGGGGGAGCTGGGCGGGCTGGGCGGATCGTGCGCGCCGGTCATCGCCGCACCAGCGCCTTGAGCCGGTTGTCGAGCCCCGAGTAGCGCAGCGCGCGGCGCTTGCCGGCGGTGGTCAACAGCGCCTTGGCGCCGACGATCGCGGCGCCGGTCCGCGCGCGCGTGATGCCGGTGTAGATCAGCTCGCGGGTGACCAGCGGTAGATCCTCGGCCGGCAGGATCAGCGCGATCGCGTCGAGCTCGCTGCCCTGGCTCTTGTGCACGGTCAGCGCCCACGCCAGCTCGAGCCGATCGCGCAGCGCCTCGATCGCGAACGGCCGGAGCTCGCCCGCGGCGCGGAACACCGCGCGGTAGTGGTGGCGGCCGTGGCCCTCGTCGGCGCGCACGATGATGCCCTGGTCGCCGTTGAACAGCCCGCGCTGGTAGTCGTTGGCGGTGATCATCACCGGCTCGCCGGGCACCAGCTCGGGGTGGCCGGTGACCGTCATGCGCTCGAGCGCGAGGTCGTGGAGGTGGGCGTTGACCGCGACCGAGCCGGTCGCCAGCGCGCGGGTCACGGTCAGCACGCGGGCGCGGCCGAGCAGCCGCCACAGCCGCTCGAGCTCGGCGGCCTGCGCGGGATCGACCGCGCCGTCGGTGAACCGGAACACGCGCTCGGCGGCGCGCAGCGCACGCGGGCCCTCGAAGTGGTGCCACAGCCGCTCGGCGGCCTCGAGCGCGTAGGCCTCGGGATCCTTGGCCGCGGTGGTGTCGACCCACTCGACGCCGGCGAACGTCAGCGCGCCCGGGGTGCGCGGCACCGCGAGCGGCCGGCTGCGCTCGACCAGGCGCTGGACCGCGCCGTCGTGGATCGCCGCGGCGGCGTCGTACACCGCGCGGCCGCTGGGATCGCCGGTGTCCATCCGGTAGCTCTTGGCGAGCACGCCGACCCGCGCGCTGGCCGGGCCGTCGGGCGCCGCGAGGTCGGCGAGGATCTGGCCGACGTCGATCGCCGGCAGCTGGTGGGCGTCGCCGATCAGCACCAGCGGCGCCGACGCCGGCAGCGCGTCGAGCAACGCGTCGATCAGCTCGAGGTCGACCATCGACGCCTCGTCGACGATCACCGCGCCGTACGGCAGCGGGCTCTGGGCGTGATGGGCGAACCGCTCGCCGCGGTAGCCGAGCAGGCGGTGCAGGGTCTGGGCGACCGGCGGCGCGGCGGCGAGCGCGCGATCGACGTCGTTCGGATCGCGGATCGCGGCGAGTTGCTCGCCGATCACCTGGGTGATCCGGTTGGCGGCCTTGCCGGTCTGGGCCGCGAGCGCGATCTGGGTGATGCCGAGCCGGGCGAGGCCGCGGACGATCGTCGCAGCGACCAGGGTCTTGCCGGTGCCGGGGCCGCCGGTGACGACCGCGAGCGTGCCGCCGAGCGCGATCTCGACCGCGCGGGCTTGCTCGTCGGACAGGGTCGCCGCGGCGGGCCGGCGCGCCAGATCGCCGAGCACGCCGGCCAGCACCTCGGGCCGCGCGGCCGGGGCCGCGACCAGGCGCTCGGCGAGCCGGCGGGCGACGCGATCCTCGAGCCAGCGCGAGCGCTCGGTGTACAGGCAGCCGCCGTCGACGATCAGCGGCAGCCGCTGGTCGCGCGTGCCGACCACCGAGTCGAACTGCGGCATCCCGGTCAGCTTGGTGATCGCGCGGACCAGGCGGCCGGCGTCCTCGGGCATGCCGGCGAGCTGGGCGATCTCGGTGACCAGCGGGCGCAGCACGCCGCGCGCCGACGGATCGAGCGGCAGGCAGGTCGAGCCCTGGCGCTGCGCGATCATCAGCGCGAGCACCAGCACGCCGAGCGTCAGCGGATCGCGGCCGCCGAACCAGCGATCGGCGGCGACCAGCTCCTCGGCGAGGTACAGCCCCTCGTCGCCGAGGTCGCAGCTCCGCGCGCCGACCCCGAGCCGGCGGAACATGTCGGCGCCGGGCTGCGGCTCGAACCGCGCGCGCAGCGTGCCGCGCGGCTGCAGCGGCTGAGTCACGCGCGGGGCTCCGGCGCGGGGTTCATGGTGTCGGGCGACTCGGCGATCTGCGCGAGCCAGGCGATCCAGCCGGCGAGCGTGTCGTCCGCGAGCCGGACCGGCACGGTGATGCCGTGGCGGACGAACGCGAACAACAGGCCCGCGAGCCGGCGCCGGCCGCGCATCCGATCGGCGGCGATCGCGTACAGCCGCGCCTGCACGCCATAGCGCTCGCGGACCCGGCGCTGGGCGGCGGCGGCGAGGTCGTCGCCGGCGAGCAAGTCGCTCTTGTAGTCGAGCACCCAGAGCTCATCGTCCCACGCCACCAGCGCGTCGATGAAGCCCTTGACCAGGCCGCGGGGCCCGAGCGCGCCGGGGCCGGGCAGGGTGGGGAGCGGATACCCGAACTCGACCTCGCGGGCGAGCGCCGCGGCGTCGGCCAGGGGCGGCAACGTGTGGCCGTCGACCAGCGCGAGCGGCGCGGTCAGCGTGCGGTACAGGATCGCCGCGGCGTGCGGCAGGTAGATCGGCGACACCCCACGGCCGCGCGCCTTGTCGGCGAGCTGAGCCGCGACCGCCGGATCGGCGCGCCAGTCGGCGGCGTCGCGGGCGTCGCGCACGAGCTCGAGCTCGGCGACCTCGAGCACGTCGTGCAGGAACAGGCCGGAGTCGGGGCCGGGCGGCAGATCCTCGGG
Source organism: Kofleriaceae bacterium (assembly GCA_036271215.1). Taxonomy (GTDB): domain Bacteria; phylum Myxococcota_A; class Polyangia; order Haliangiales; family Haliangiaceae; genus JABFXX01. The sequence continues at coordinate 9,160 of DATBBB010000540.1, forward strand.
GCCGACCTCGCCCGCGGTGTCGTCGACGTCGAACTCGGCCGGATCGATCGCCAGCGCGTCGCCGGGGTGCACCGCGATCGCCGCGACGTTCGGGTCGTGGGCGAGCCGGGTGTACGACAGCATCGCGAGCCCGCCGCGGCTCGGCGCCAGCGGTGCGAGCGGCGCGATCGCCGGCGGCGGCGGCGCGATGAACCCGGCGAGCGCGTCGGCGGGCGCGGGCGGCCGGGCCGGCGCACCGACCGGCACCGCGATCACCTCGAACAGCGCGCGCGCGGCGGGCGGCCGCGGCCCGATCCACGGCGCGAGGCAGCGCTGGATCGGCTGGTACATCGCGCCGCCGGTCAGCTCGCCGCTGTAGCTCGGCAGGTACAGCCGGACCTGGGCGCGGGTCAGCCCGACGTAGGCCAGCCGCTGGTGCTCGGCGTCGGCCTCGGCGTCGAGCAGGCCCTGGGTCTCGGCGTCGGCCTTGCCGACGATCAGCGCGCGGCCGGTGGCGTCGCGCAGGGTGTGGACCAGGCTCTTGGGGCCGCCGGAAGTTCCGCCGAACACGAACACGTAGGGCGCCTCGAGGCCCTTGGCCTTGTGGATCGTCAACACGCGGATCGCGTCGGCGTCGGTCTCGGAGCGCTGGACGTCGCGCTCGTCGGGGTGGCTCGTGGTGTCGTCGGCGATCCACCGCCTGAGCTGGCCGACCAGCTCGTGCAGATCGCAGCGCGACCGCGCGACCGCGGCGAGCAACAGCTCGATCAGGTGCCAGGTGTTGGTCAGCGCGCGCTCGCCGCCGCCGAGCACCAGCGCGCGCTCGGCGAACCGGCTGTCCTCGACCAGCCGGCGGAACAGCGGCTCGTAGGCCCGGCGCTGGGCGAGCTGGGCCCAGTCGAAGATCCGCGCGATCAGCGGGTGGTGATCCGGCGCGTCGACCACCCGCATCAGCTCGGGCCACGGCACGTCGAAGAACCGGGTGCGCAGCGCGCGCAGCCGGGCCGAGCGGTTGCGCGGCGCGGCGATCGCGGCGAGCACGGCCGCCAGCTCGCTCGCCTCGCGGGTCTTGAACAGCCGCTCGGGCTCGACCAGCGCGCACGGCAGGCCGCGGGTGCGCAGCGCCGCCGCGATCTCGGCGCTCTCGCGGTTGGCGCGGGTCAAGACCATCACCTGATCGAGCGTGAACGGCTGGGCCACGCCGCGCGCGGACCACGGCGGCGGCGCCGCGCGCAGCGCCTCGATCGCCTCGCCGATCGCGCCGGCGAGCGCGCTGCGGTTGGCATCGGCGGTCGGCTTGCCGCCCTGCGCCTGCAGCTGGAAGACCTTGATCGGCGGCCGGCCGTCGTCGCACACCACGTCGCCGCTGGCCCGCACCGGGTCGTCGTAGGTGATCCGGCCCGACAGCATCGGCAGGCCGAGCGTGCCGATCAGGATCTGGTTGACCGCGGCGACCAGCGGCTCGGTCGACCGCCGGTTGACGTCGAGCACGACCCGCGTGGCGTCGGCGCGCAGCATCTCGTCGCGCGCCGCGACGTAGGTGTCGACGTCGGCGCCGCGGAACCCGTAGATCGCCTGCTTGGGATCGCCGACGATCGTCAGGCCGCGCGCGTCGGGGTGCATCCACACGGTGCGGAAGATGCTCCACTGCACCGGATCGGTGTCCTGGAACTCGTCGATCATCGCCCACGGCGTGCGCTCGCGCAGCCGCGCGGCGAGCTCGTGGCGGCGCGGGCCGGTCAGCGCCGCCCACACCAGCTCGAGCATGTCGTCGTAGTCGAACTGGCCGTGCTCGGCCTTGTCCTCGCTGATCCGCGCGATGATCGGCGGCAGCATCTGGGCCGCGATCGCCTCGTCGAGCGACATCGTGGTCGCGATCCCGCGCACCGCGGCGACCACGTCGGGCGGCAGCTTGGCGGCGCGGCTGGCGATCTTCTCGGCGGGCTCGCGCAGCTGATCGATCGCCGCGAGCTGGAGCGCGGGCGGCGCATCCGCCGGGCAGCGGGCGAGCGCGGCGGTGATCCGCTCGACCCACGCCGGCGCCCAGCGCTTGTCGCTCGCGATCACCGCGGCGCGGCTCGCATCGCGCTCGAACACGGCGCGCAGCGCGGCGAGCGCGGCCTGCGCGGCGGCGGGATCGATCGGCCGGCGCAGCGGCGCGTCGGCGCGGACGCAGCCGAGCAGCAGCGCGCGCAGCGAGTCGACGGTGCGCGGCGCGCCCGACGCCGTGCGGGTCTGCAGGAACGCGGCGAGCAGCTCGCGATCCGGCGCGCGGTACGCGAACCGCTCGCGCAACAGGACGTCGAACGCGGCGTCGAACGCGACCTCGTCGGCGACCTGGGTCTGATCGAACAGCCGGCGGGCCGAGAACGCGTCCTCGATCAGCAGCCGGTGGCAGTAGCCGTGGATCGTGTAGATCGGCGCGTGGTCGAACGCGGTGACCGCGGCGCGCAGCCGGCGCCGGGCGTCGTCGTCGAGCCGCCACGCCGCCTCGGGGTCGGTCGCGGTCGACCCGGCCGCGCGCGACAGCCGGTCGAGCACGTCGCGGATCCGCAGCCGCAGCTCGGCGACCGCCTTGTCGGTGAACGTCACGAGCAGGATCTGGCCGAGCTCGGCGCCGGCGAGGATCAGGTCGACCACGCGGTGCTCGAGGAAGAACGTCTTGCCGGTGCCGGCCGAGGCCTCGACCACGACCAGCTTGGCCCCGGCCGGCGGCAGCGCGGCGGGGCGCGCGGCGAGGATCTCGGGGCCGGTGGCGACCGGCTCGGGGCCGGCGGTCTCGGAGTTGGGCGCGTCCGTCATGGCCCGACCTCGAACCCGTGATCGCCGTGCATGCGCGCGACCAGCGGCAGCAGGCGCCGGCGCGCGAGCTCGACCGCGTCGGCCGGGCGATCGAGGCCGTCGCCGCGGTCGATCGGGCCGTAGCCCAGGCCGCCGGTCGGGTCGCCGTAGTAGCTCGACGGCCGGCCGCCCTGCAGCGCCCGCGCGAGCGCCTCGAACGGCAACAGGTAGCCGTGCGGCGCGTCGATCAGCTCGGCGATCAGGCTCGCGAGGTAGCCGCGCGCGTCGCGGGCGGTCCACGCGTCGTGCTGGATCTCGCACGCGGTGCCGCGGTCGTCGATCACGCGGTGGACGTGGCCGGCGGTCGCGAGCCCGGCTGCGGCGAGCACCAGATGATCGAACGCGCCGCGCAGGTGGTAGTACGAGCGCTTCTCGAGCTTGCGGAGCAGCGGGACGATCGAGGTCGCGCGCGGCCCGCGGACCAGCAGCTCGGTCTGGCCGACCAGGCGTACCGTCCGGCCGCCGGACAGCTCGATCGCCAGCGCCGGCAGCAGCTCGGCGCCCGGCGACAACGCGCGGCCGAACCCGATCCGGGTCGCGCCGCCGGCCGGGATCAGCCCCAGGCCGGCGCGCCAGCACTGCAGGACCTCGAGATCGAGCGCCCGCGCGGCCTCGGCGAACACGCCGACCGGGAACTGGCCGCGCAGCTGGCGATCCTTGACCGCGGCGTCGTAGCTGCGCTCGGGCGGCGCGCCGGGATCGCGCAGCTGGGCGGCGAACACCTCGCGGAGCAGCAGGGCGCGCTCGGCGCGGGTCAGGTGGAACGGCTCGTCGCTGTGATCGATCGCCTCGTCATCGGGCAGCTCGTCGAGCCCGAGCACTGCCTGGGCCCAGGCCTGGATCGGGAACTCGAGGAAGCCGCGCAGGTTCGCGATCGTCAGCGGCCGGGTCACCGCGAGCGCGGGCACGGCCGCCGCGGCGGGGGCCGGGGCCGGGGCGGGGGCCGGGGCCGGCGGATCGATCACGCCGAGCTGGGTGCGCAGCCCGTCCTGCGCCGGGTGGCCGAGCAGGGCGAGCTGGCCATCCTCGTCCGGGATCGGCTGGCCGGCGGCGCGCAGGTAGCCGCGCAGCGCGTCGCGCACCGCCACGCCCCAGCGCTCGCGGGCCACCGCCGAACCGACCGCCTCGCTCGCCGCCGCCTCGCACCTCGCGCTGCCGGACGCGCCGCTGCTCGCGCTGCCGGACGTGCCGCTGCTCGCGCTGCCGGACGCGCCGCTGCTCGCGCCGCCGGACGCGCCGCTGCTCGCGCTGCCGGATGCGCCGCTGCTCGCGCCGCCGGCCAGACCGCCGGTCGCGCGGCCGTGGCGGTGCAGCGGGTGGCGCACCGTCATCGCCGCGAGCGCCTCGCGGCTCGAGCGCGCCCCGAGGTACGGCGCGAGCGCGTCGGCGAGCTCGAGCACGAT
>DATBBB010000541.1:0-11416 GCA_036271215.1 Kofleriaceae bacterium
GCGGTGCGGGGTGGTGGCGGGGCCGGAGCTGACGGCCGGGTACTGGGTGGACAACCTGCGAGCGCCGGTGCGGTTCGCGGAGACGGTGGCAGGGCTGATCGAGGACGGGCACACGGTGTTCGTGGAGATGAGCCCGCACCCGGTGCTGCAGCCGTCGGTGGAGGAGCTGCTGGGCGGATCTGGGCAGGGCGGGGTGGCGGTGGGGTCGCTGCGGCGCGGCCAGGGAGAGCGGCGTGCGCTGCTCGAGGCGATGGGTGCGCTGTGGGTGCACGGGGTGGCGGTGGCGTGGGACCGGCAGTTCGCGGCGACCGGGCGCCACGTCGCGCTGCCGGCCTACGCCTGGCACGACCGCGAGCGCTGCTGGCTCGACGGCCCGACGGTGGCGCCGCGCAGGGGGCACCCGTTGCTGGGCGACCGCACGCCGTCGTCGCTCGCCGCGGGCGTGACCTACTGGACGAACGAGATCAGCATCGAGACCACGCCCTACCTCGAGCACCATCGGGTCGGCGGACAGGTGGTGTTCCCCGCGGCCGGCTACGTCGAGATGGCGACCCGCGCGGCGTCCGAGGCGATGGGCGGCCCGGTGGAGCTCCGCGAGCTCAAGATCCAGGAGGCGCTGCTGCTCACCGATCGGGACCGGCGGCTGGTCCAGCTCGTGATGCAGCCCAGTGGACCCAACGAGGCGAGCTGGCAGATCGCGAGCACCCGCGCCGACGCGGGCGGCGACACCTGGACGATCCACGCGCGCGGTCGGGTGTTGCGCGCGGCCGACGGCGAGCTGGCGGTGGAGCCGCCGCCGCTGCCCGGTGCGGCCGACGGCTGGGAGGCGTTCGATGCCGAGCTGCTCTACGCGCGGTTCTCGGCGGGCGGCCTCGACTATGGCGATGCGTTCCGCGGGGTCCAGCGCGGCTGGCGCCGGCCGGGCGAGGCGGCCGCGGAGCTGGCCTGCGTCGGTGACGCCGCCCGCGCGGACCGCGCGTACGGCGTGCACCCGGGGCTGCTCGACGCCGCGCTCCAGGTGATCGCGGCCGCGATGACCGGTGACACCGCGGACGGGTTGTACCTGCCCGCCGGGATGGACCGGATCCGGATCACCCGACCGCCCGAGGGCTGGCCCAAGCGGGGCAAGCTGTGGAGCCAGGCGCGGTGCGTCCGCGACGGTGACGAGCTGCGGAGCGACGTCTGGCTGCGCGCGGACGACGGCGAGGTCCTGGCGTACGTCGCCGGGTTCCGGGCGCGGCGGGTCCAGGGGACCGGCGCCGCGGTGGACGATCACACCCGCTGGCTCTACGAGTTTCCGTGGGAGGAGCAGCAGCGCGATGCCAGCGCGGCGCCGGAGCCGCGCAACTGGCTGGTCCTGGCCGACGACGGCGACGCGCTCGGCGGCGTGGTCGAGGGCCTGCGCGCCCAGGGCAACCGCGTGGTCGAGGTCCGGCGCGGCGACGCCTATATGGTCGCCGCCGGCGCGCGCGTCGGCTCGATCGATCCGGTCAACGCCGGCCACTTCACCCGGCTGCTCCGCGAGCTGACCGGCGCGCCGGACGCCGCCGGGTGGGGCGTGCTGCATGGCTGGGGCCTCGACGATACGACCGAGGCGGTGACCACCGGGGGCGGTATGGGCTGGCGGAGCCTGCTGACCCTGGTCCAGGCGCTGGCGGCGCGCGACGACGGCGCGCCGGTGCGGCTCGTCGTGATGACCCGCGGGGCGCGCAGCGTGGTCCCGGGTGACCGCGTGACCGGGCTGGCGCAGGCGCCGGTGCTCGGCGTGTGCAAGACCGTGGTCCACGAGCACCCCCAGCTGGCGTGCGTCGCGGTCGACGTCGGCGAGGCCGCGGGCGGCGCGCTCGACCCGGCCGACGTCGACGCGCTGATCCACTGGCTGGGCCGGCGGTCGACCGAGGACGAGCTCGCGCTCCGCGCGGGCCGGCAGTTCGTCCCCCGGCTGGCGCGGTCGGTGCCGCGCGCGGACGAGGCGCAGGCGCCGACGTTCGGTCCGCTCCACCCCGACGGCGTCTATGTCGTCACGGGCGGGTTCGGCGGGATCGGCATGTTGCTGGCGCGCTGGCTTGCCGCGCGCGGCGCGCGTCACCTCGCGCTGCTCGGGCGGCGCGAGCCGGACGACCGGGTCCGCGCGCTGGTCGACGAGCTGCGCGCATCGGCGGTCGAGGCGACCGCGCTCCAGGCGGACGTGTCCGACGCGGTCAGCCTGGGCCACGCGCTGGCCGCGGCGACCGCAGGGGGCCGGCCGATCCGCGGCGTGTTCCACCTGGCGGGGTCGCTCGACAACGCGGTGCTATCGGCGCAGAGCGAGGCGCAGTTCGCCCGCGTGCTCGCCCCCAAGGTCCAGGGGACGTGGAACCTCCACCAGGCCACGCTGGACCAGCCGCTCGATCACTTCGTGCTGTTCTCCTCGGTGGCCTCGGTGTTCGGCGCGCCGGGCCAGGCCAACCACGGCGCGGCCAACGCGTTCCTCGATGCGCTGGCCGCGCACCGCGCCGCCAGCGGCGCGCCGGCGCTGAGCATCAACTGGGGCGCCTGGGCCGAGGTCGGCGAGGCGGCGGAGGGCGCGGCCTCGGCCTGGGTGGTGAGCCGCGGGTTGCACGCGATGCCGCCGTCGGATGCGCTCGACGCGTTCGCGCGCGCGGCCGGGCGCGGCGCGGCGCAGCTCGCGGTGGTCGCGTTCGGCAAGCGCGGCCCCGACGACGCCGGCATCCTCGACCGGCCGCTGTTCGCCCGGCTGGTCGCCGAGCGCGGCCCGCGCCGCGCCGAGCCGCCGGCCGGCGATGCCGCGCTGACCCGCGCGGCGGTGCTCGATGGGCCGGTCAGCCAGCGCGTGCGGCTGGTGGCCAGCTTCCTGCGCGAGCTGGTGGCGAACCAGACCGGGTTCGCCAAGGCCAAGATCGACCTGCTCCGGCCGCTGACCAGCCTGGGGCTCGACTCCCTGATGACGCTCAAGCTGAAGAACCGGATCGAGAGCGCCCTGGGGGTCTCGGTCCCCGCGACGCTGTTCCTCCAGGGGATCAACATCGCGCAGCTCGCCGCGCAGGTCGTCGGGATGATGGGCGGCGACGTCGCGGAGCCGGCCGAGGCAGCTGTCGCCGCCGAGCCGAGCGCGGCCGCGTCCCGCGCCGCGCAGCGCCGGGCCGCCCAGACCCGACGTTCAGGATCTCGCTAGTCCTCCTCTTTCGCACGCACGAGAACACACACCGCCATGGCGCACAACGAACACGACACCACTGGAATTGCCATCATCGGGATGAGCGGTCGCTTCCCGGGAGCGCCTGACCTGCGCTCGTACTGGGACAACCTCCGCGCGGGACGGGAGTCGATCGAGACGCTCGACGAGGCGACCCTGCTGGCGTCGGGCGTCGATCCGAGCGCGCTGGCCGATCCGTCGTACGTGCGCCGCGCTCCGATGCTGCAGGGGATCGACCAGTTCGATGCGCGGCTGGTCGACATCAGCCCCGCGGAGGCGCGCCAGCTCGATCCTCAGCACCGGCTGTTCCTCGAGTGCGCGTGGGAGGCGCTCGAGCACGGCGGCTATCGCAGCACCGCGACGGAGCTGTCGGTCGGCGTGTACGGCAGCTCGACGATCAGCACCTACATGCTGAACAACCTGATGCACTTGCCCGCGATGCGGCGCGGCCGCGACGGGCTCAACCTGGCGACGATGCAGATCTGCGTCGCCAACGACAAGGACTTCCTGGCGACCCGGGTGTCGTTCAAGCTCGATCTGCGCGGCCCGGCGTACACGGTGCAAAGCGCATGCTCGAGCTCGCTGATCGCCGTCCACGCCGCGTGCCAGGCGCTGCAGTCGCGCGAGTGCGATCTCGCGCTGGCCGGCGGCGCCTCGGTCAAGGTGCCGCAGCACGTGGGGTACTTCTACGAGCCCGGCGCGATCGTGTCGCCCGACGGTCACTGCCGCGCGTTCGACGCCGACGGCAACGGCACGGTGTTCGGCAGCGGCGTGGGCGTCGTGCTGCTCCGCCGCCTCGAGGACGCGCTCGCCGCCGGCGATCACATCTGGGCCGTGATCCGCGGCTCGGCCGTCAACAACGACGGCTCGCTCAAGATGGCGTACACCGCGCCGAGCGTCGCGGCGCAGGCCCGGGTCATCGAGGAGGCGATCGACATCGCCGGGATCAGCGCGGACAGCATCAGCTACGTCGAGGCCCACGGCACCGGGACCAACCTGGGCGACCCGGTCGAGGTGGTCGCGCTCACCCAGGCGTTCCGCGCCACCACCCAGCGCAAGCAGTACTGCGCGATCGGCTCGGTCAAGACCAACGTCGGGCACCTCGAGACCGCCGCGGGCATCGCGGGCCTGATCAAGGTCGCGCTGATGCTGCACCACAAGGAGATCCCCGCGACCCTGCACTTCAAGCGCCCCAACCCGCAGCTCGACCTCGACAACAGCCCGTTCTTCGTCAACGCCGCGCTGCGGCCGTGGGCCCGCGCGGGCGCCACGCCGCGCCGCGCCGGCCTGACCTCGCTCGGGGTGGGCGGGACCAACGTCCACATGGTGCTCGAGGAGGCGCGGCCGCCGGCGCCGGCCGCCGCGACGACGCCGTGGCAACTGCTGGCGCTGTCGGCGCACTCGGCCGCGTCGCTCGACGAGGTGACCCGGAACCTGGGCGCGTTCGCCGGCGCGCGCGCGGACGTCGCGCTGTCGGACGTCGCGTACACGCTCAACGTCGGCCGCGTCGCGCTGCGCCATCGCCGGATCGCGGTGTGCCACGACGCCGCGGACGCCGCGCGGGTGCTGTCGGGCGCGGAGCCCGCGCGGCTGCTCACGCGGCTCGAGGATCGGCCGAGCCCGCCCGTGGTCTTCATGTTCCCGGGCCAGGGGACCCAGTACCCCAACATGGGGCTCGAGCTGAGGTCGGCGGATCCGACGTTCCGGACCTGGGTCGACACCTGCGCGGACCTCCTGCGCCCGGCGCTGGGGCGCGATCTCCGGTCGGTGATCTATCCTGCGGCCGGCATTGCGGCCAGCGGGCTGGAGGCGGCCGCGGCCGAGCTCGCGCAGACCGCGCTCACCCAGCCGGCGCTGTTCGTCGTCGAGTACGCGCTGGCGCGCGCCTGGATGGCGCGCGGCGTGACGCCGGGCGTGCTTCTGGGCCACAGCGTGGGCGAGCTCGTCGCCGCCTGCCTGGCCGGGGTGTTCAGCCTCGAAGACGCGCTCGGCCTGATCGCGCTGCGCGGCCAGCTGGTCCAGGGCCTGCCGCGCGGCTCGATGCTGTCGGCGGCGGCCAGCCCCGAGGCGGTCACCAAGCTGATGAGCGAGCGGCTGTCGATCGCAGCGGTCAACGAGGCCGGGCGCTGCGTGGTGTCCGGGCCGACCGAGGACATCGACGACTGCGCGCGCGCGCTGGCCGCGGCCGGGATCGAGGGCCGGCGGCTGCACACCTCGCACGCGTTCCACTCCGCGATGCTCGAGCCGGTGCTCGACCGGTTCGCGCAGGCGGTGGCCCGGGTGCGGCGGAGCGCGCCCACCATCCGCTGCCTGTCCAACGTCACCGGAACCTGGATGACCGATGACCAGGCGCAGGACCCGCGCTACTGGGCCCAGCAGCTGCGCCGCCCGGTGCGGTTCGCCGACCAGCTGGGCTGCGTGCTGTCCGAGGGGCCGGCGGTGCTGCTCGAGGTCGGCCCCGGTCGCAGCCTCGCACGGTTCGCCAAGGCCCACCCGGCGCGCACCGCGGACCACGCGGTGGTGCCGTCGATGCGCCACGCCTCGGAGCTGGGCTCGGACTGGGCCACGCTGCTCGGCGCGCTCGGCCAGGCCTGGCTCCACGGGGTCACGGTCGACTGGTCCGGGCACTGGGGCGCCGAGCGCCGTCGCCGCCAGCCGATCCCGACCTACTGCTTCGACCGGCAGCGCTACTGGATCGAACCCGCGCCCGAGCCCCGCGGGCGGGCGGCGGACGCCGCGGTCGAGCCCGAGGTCGTCGATCCGGACGCCGGCGCGGACGCCGGCGCAGGCGCAGCCGCGGACGCCAGCGACGCCCGGCGGCCCGAGCTGAGCACGCCCTACGCGGCGCCGCGGTCCGCGACCGAGCAGACGCTGGTCCAGATCTGGGGCGAGCTGCTCGGGATCGGCCGGATCGGGATCTACGACAACTTCTTCGAGCTCGGCGGCGACTCGGTGCTCGGCGTCCAGGTCGTCGGCAAGGCGAACGCGTGCGGCATGCGGCTGAGCCCGAAGCACCTGTTCGACTACCAGTGCGTCGCGGAGCTCGCGGCCGCGATCGACGACGGCCGGGCGGCCTCGGCCGCGGTCCAGGGCGACGTGCTCGGCCCCCAGCCGCTGCTCCCCAACCAGTGCTGGATCATCGAGCGGATGCCGGAGTTCCGGTCCTGGATCTCGATCACGGTGCTCGAGGCGCGCGAGCCGATCGAGGCCCAGGCGCTCGAGGACGCGGTCCTGGCGCTGCGCCAGCACCACTCCGCGCTGCGGACCCGGTTTGTCGAGACCGGCGGCAGCTGGACGCAGGAGGTGGTCGCGGCGCGCGCGACGGGCGTCGGCAGGCTCGACCTGTCGGACCTCGAGGGCCCCGCGTTCCACGCCCGGGTCGACGCGTACGCCAGGGAGCTGTGCGACGAGGTCGAGCTCGCGACCGGCGAGGTGATCCGCGTGGCGGTGGTGCGCGGCAACCCGGCCGGCGCCAAGCACGATCGGCTGATCCTCGCGATCCACCACTGGGTGCAGGACCAGTGGGGCGAGCGGATCCTGATGCAGGATCTCGAGCTCGCCTACGGCCAGCGGCGGGCGGGCCGGGCGATCGAGCTGCCCGCGAACGCGACGTCGATGACCGGGTTTGCCGCCGTGCTCGCCGAGCGCGCCGTGGCGGCGTCGGCCAACGCCGGGCGCGGCGAGTGGCTGCAGCCGGCGCGCGGCGCGGTCCCGGCGCTGCCGTGGCGGCCGCACACCGGGGCGCGATCCCCGGCGCGGGTCGTGACGATCGAGCGGACGCTCGATGAGTCCGAGACCAGCCTGTTGCTGAGCGACCTCCAGCGGGCGCAGCGGGTGACGCTCGAGGAGATCACGGTGAGCGCCGCGCTGGCCTCGGTGGCGGCGTGGAGCGGGACGCGCGATCTGCTGGTCGACGTCCTGATGAGCGCCCGCCAGGTCGACCTCGAGGGCGTCGATCTGACGCGGGCGCTGGGGTGGTTCTCGACGATCTACCCGCTGCACGTCGACCTGCGCGGCGCCGACGCGCCGCTGACCGAGCTCGATCGCGCGGTCCAGGCGATGCGCCGGGTCCGCCACCTCGAGCAGGACTACGGGATGCTGCGCTACGTGTCGACCGACCGCGCGCAGCGCGCGCAGCTGGCCGGCATGCCGCAGCCGGATCTGTTCTTCGCGTACTTCGGCAAGATGGACGCTCCCGAGGCGGGCTACGCGCGCGCGCTCGGCGAGGGCAGCTTCCGCGTCGATCCCGACGCGGCGGACATGAAGCGGACGATGATGGGCTCGTTCCGGTACGCGATCGAGATCGCCGCCTACGTCCGCGCCGGCATGCTCCACGTCGGCTGGCTGGTCAACCAGGATCTGCTGGGCCGCGAGGTCGGCGAGGCGCTCGCGGACGGCTGCATGCGCAACCTCCGCGGGCTCGCTCGGTCGAGCGCGCAGGACGGCGACCGCAAGGGCGCGCTGGCGGTCGCGGGCGCGGCGGTGTCCGCCGATCAGTTCAACGACATCCTGGCCGAGCTCGGCCGCGGGCAAGTGTAGGAAGGACCACGCGAAGTCATGCGCGACAAAATCGAATCGATCGTTGCCCTGTCCCCGATGCAGGAGGGGATGCTGTTCCACACGCTCTCGGCGCCGAGCGACGGGATCTATATCCAGCAGCTCGTCATGCGGATCTCGGGCGAGCTCGCGGTGCAGACGTTCGAGCAGGCGTGGGCCCAGGCGGTCGCGCGGCATCAGGCGCTGCGCTCTGCCTTCGTGTGGGAGAGCACCGACAAGCCGCTGCAGATCGTGTTTCGCGAGGCGCCGCTGCCGTCGCGCACCGAGGACTGGCGCGACCTGCCCGAGCCCGAGCGCCGCCAGCGCTGGGACGAGTTCGTGGAGCGCGACCGCGTCGAGGGCTTCGAGCTGCGGCGCCCGCCGCTGTTCCGGCTGGCGATCGTGCGGATGGCCGATCGCGAGTACCGCTGCGTGTTCACCTATCACCACATGCTGCTCGACGGCTGGTCCGGCTCGATCGTGTTCAAGGAGGTGCTGGCGATCTACGACGCGCTCCGGCGCGGCACCGCGATCTCGCTGCCGCCGCCGGTCGGGCTCGAGCGCTACGCTGCGTGGGCCCAGCAGCAGCAGCGCCGCGACCCCGAGCGGTTCTTTCGAACCTACCTGGCCGGCCTGCGCGCGCCGACCCCGCTGTACCAGGACGAGCGCGGCCCGCGCGGCCACGCGGCCGGCGCCGAGCTCGACACCCGCGATGCCCGGCTGCCGCGGCCGGCGAGCGCGGCGATCCAGGAGTTCGCGCGGCGCCATCGGCTCACGGTGGGGACGATCTTCCAGGGCGCCTGGGCGGCGGCGCTGTGCAAGTACACCGGCGAGACCGAGGTCCTGTTCGGGGCGGTGTCCTCGGGCCGGCCGGCCGAGCTCGCGGGCATGGACCAGATGGTCGGCATGTTCATCAACACGGTGCCGGCGCGGATCCGGGTCGGGCCGGATGACCGGCTCGTGCCGTGGCTGGTCGAGCTGCAGCGCCGGATGGCGGAGGTCCGCGAGTTCGAGCATGTCCCGCTGGTCAAGATCCATCCGTGGAGCGACATCCCGGCCGGGACGCCGCTGTTCGAGACCTGCCAGGTGCTCGAGAACGTCGCGACCGACGTGACCCGACCGTTCCAGCTCGCCGGCCTCGACTTCGCGATGGAGCGCTACTCGGCGCGGACCAGCGACCCGATCACGTTCCTCGTGTTCCCGGGCGACGAGCTCCAGCTCCAGCTGATCTTCGATCGCGCCCGGGTCTCGCCGGCGACCGCGGAGCGGATGCTCGCCCACCTCGAGACCTGGCTATCGGCGGTCCCGACGTCCGCCGACCGGCTGGTGGTCGACCTGCCGCTGCTCACCGACCGCGAGCGCCAGCAGCTGGTGCACGACTGGTCCGGGCCGAGCCGGCCGATCCCCGACACGCGCGTCCACCGGCTGTTCGCCGAGCAGGCCCGCCGCACGCCGGACGCGGTCGCGGTGCGCGACGAGCACGTGACCTACACCTATCGCGAGCTGGACGCGCGCGCGGACCAGCTCGCGCAGGCGATCCGGGCGCTGGGCGGCGGGCGCGGCGCGCGGATCGGCCTGTGCCTGCGACGGTCCGCCGACATGCTCGCCGCGGTGCTCGCGGTGCTCAAGGCCAACGCCGCCTACGTCCCGCTGGACCCGGCGTTCCCGCGGTCGCGGCTCGAGTTCATGGCCGGCGACGCCCAGCTCACGGCGCTGGTCACCCACGAGGGCTGCTTCGATCGCCCGCCGCTGCCGGCGTCGCAGATCCTCGACCTCGATCGCGACGCCGCGCGGATCGCGGCCCACGCTGCCGAGCCGCTGCTCGACGACGCTCGGGCCGACGACGTCGCCTACGTGCTCTACACCTCGGGGTCGACCGGCGTGCCCAAGGGCGTGGTGGTCCACCACGAGGCGTTGCTCAACTTCCTGCGCGCCATGCAGGCGGTCCCCGCGGTGACGCCGTCGGACGTGCTGCTCGCGGTGACGTCGCTGTCGTTCGACATCGCCGGGCTCGAGCTGCTGCTGCCGCTGCTGGTCGGGGCCCAGGTCGTCGTCGCGCCGCAGCTCGCGGTCGCGGACGGCAGCGCGCTGCGCGAGCTGGTGAGCCGCAGCGGCGCGACCGCGATGCAGGCCACGCCCGCGACCTGGCGCATGTTGCTCGCCGCCCAGTGGCAGCCCGACCCGAGCCTGCGCGTGCTGGTGGGTGGCGAGGCGCTCAGCCCCGATCTGGCCCGCGCGCTGGCGGCGGGCGGCGGCGAGGTGTGGAACCTCTACGGGCCGACCGAGACCACGATCTGGTCGACCGCGTGGCGGGTCGAGCCGGGCGCCGCCGAGGTCTCGATCGGCCGGCCGATCGACAACACCCAGGTCTACGTGGTCGACGGCCGGGGCGAGCTCGTCCCGCCCGGCGTGGTGGGCGAGCTGTTGATCGGCGGCGCCGGCGTCGCGGTCGGCTATCTCCACCGCCCGGAGCTGACGGCGGAGCGGTTCATCGACCTGCGGGCGGCCGGCGGCGCGCGGGTCTATCGCACCGGCGACCTCGGCCGGTGGCGGGACGACGGCACGCTGGTCGTGCTCGGGCGCAACGACTCGCAGGTCAAGGTCCGCGGTCATCGCATCGAGCTCGGCGAGATCGAGGCCGCGCTCAACGCCGAGCCGCTGGTGCGCCACGCGGCGGTCACCGTGGTCGCCGATGACGCCGGGGAGTCGTCGATCGTCGGCTACGTGGTCGCGGACATGGCGCGGGCGCAGCACCAGGCGTCCGAGCTGGAGCACGAGCAAGGCACCGACTGGCAGCGCGCCTGGGACGACGCGTACGACGGGCCCGCCGGCGCCGACCGCGCCGACGTCGACCCGACGTTCGACATCCGCGGCTGGAACAGCAGCTACGACGGCAAGCCGATCCCGGCCGACCAGATGCGCGAGTGGCTCGACACGACGCTCGCGCGGATCAAGTCGCTGGCGCCGCGCCGGATCCTCGAGGTCGGCTGCGGCACCGGGATGCTGCTGTTCGGGTTGGCGCCGAGCTGCGACAGCTACGTCGCCGCCGACTTCTCGGCCCGCGGGCTGGCGAACATCGCGGGCCACCTGTCGGTGCTCGGCGAGCGGCGCGGCCAGGTCACGCTGGTCCACAGCGACGCCTCCGACCTCGGCGAGATCCCCGACGGGTCGGTCGACACCGCGGTGCTCAACTCGGTGATGCAGTACTTCCCGAGCGTCGACCGCGCGATGCTGGTCCTCGAGCGGATGATCCGCAAGGTCGGGCCGCGGGGCGCGGTGTTCCTCGGCGACCTCCGCGATCTCGAGCTCCACGCGGCGCTGTGGGCGTCGGTGCACCTGCACAACGCCGAGCCGCGGACCTCCGCGCAGGAGCTGCGCGAGCGCCTGGAGCGCAGCCTGGCCCACGAGCGCGAGCTGCTGGTCGACCGCGCGCTGTTCGGGTCGCTGGTCGGTCGGTTGCCGCGGGTCGGGTCGGCGCGCGTGCTGCTCAGGCGCGGGCGTGCGGAGACCGAGATGACCCGGTTCCGCTACGACGTCGTGCTGCGGCTCGACGACGCGGAGCCGGACGGCGCGCCGCCGCCGGCGCGGGTCGACGACTGGCGCGGCGCGCGGATGACGCTCGGTGACCTCCGCGCCGCCGTGGCGGGCGGCGACCGCGCCGCGTTCACCGTGCGCGGCATCCCG
>DATBBB010000542.1:0-9203 GCA_036271215.1 Kofleriaceae bacterium
TTCGCGATCGAGTGGCCGCTGCTGCCGGCGCGCGAGGTCGGGACCTACGGGTTCGCCGGCGGCACCGCGCTGGTCGACGTGCCCGAGGGCTACCGCCGGGTAGCGCACTACGATCACGTGCAGCACCCGCGGCGCTACCAGGCGCTGGCCGGCAAGCTCGAGGCCGAGGCGCGCGACTGGTTCACCGAGGCCAAGCTCGACGAGATCGCCGCGCGGTTCGAGGCCGCCGAGGCGATCGGCGCCAAGGCGCGGCCACGGCCGTTCCCGCCGGCGCGCGAGGCCGCGCGGATCAAGCCGAAGAAGCCGGGGCGCAACGATCTGTGCGTGTGCGGATCGATGCGAAAATGGAAACAGTGTTGCGGCGCGCTGGTCGCTGAGTAGCGCTGTCGCAGCGTGTCGCGGCCCGAAACCGCCGCGGCCGCGGGCCCCGACGGTGGCGCGCTCGAGGTCGCGGAGTAGGATGCGCGCATGAAGCGCCGGGTGCACGTGATGCTCGTGATGTCCGCGATGTTCGTGCTCGCCGGGGCGAGCTGTGGTCCCACCAGGCCGGCGGTCACCGTGCCCGCGCCGGCGGTTCAGCCCGAGCCCGCGGCGGCCACGGCGGTGGCGCCGATCCCCGACGGCCTGGAGCCACCGCGCCCGACCCTGCGGCTGCCGCGCAACTTCCTGCCGACCGGCTACACCGCGCGGCTCGCGATCGATCCGGCGGCCGCCGGGTTCGAGGGCTCGATCCAGATCGCCGGCTCGCTCAACGAGAAGTCGCGGGTGATCTGGCTCAACGCGCGCAAGCTGACGGTGCACACCGCGATCGCCCGCCGCGAGGGCCGGCCCGACATCCCGTTGACCGCGACCCCGGTCGGCGACGACTTCCTCGAGCTGCGCGCGGCGACCGCGCTCGACGCCGGCGGCTGGACGATCGCGATCGACTACGCCGGCGTGTTCGACCCGCTCAACACCGCGGGCGCGTTCAAGCAGACCGTGGGCGACGCGTCGTACGTGTTCACCCAGTTCGAGGCGATCTACGCCCGCCGCGCGTTCCCGTGCTTCGACGAGCCCGACAACAAGGTCGTCTGGAAGCTGACGCTCGACGTGCCCAAGGCGCTGATCGCGGTGGCGAACGCGCCCGAGGTCTCGGCCGCGCCGCTCGACGGCGACACGCAGCGCGTCGAGTTCGCGCCGACCAAGCCGCTGCCGAGCTACCTGGTCGCGTTCGGCGTCGGGCCGTTCGAGCTGGTCGACGCCGGCAAGACCAAGCGCGGCACGCCGGTCCGGATCGTCGCGCTTGCCCACCGCGCGGCCGACGCCGGGTACGCCGCCAGGACCTCGGCCAAGCTGATCGACGAGCTCGAGGATTACTTCGCCACGCCGTACCCGTACGACAAGATCGACATGGTGACGATCCCGATCACCGTCGGGTTCGGCGCGATGGAGAACGCGGGGCTGATCACCTACGCCGAGTACCTGATCCTGATGGACGGCAAGGCGGCCAAGGAGAACCAGGAGCGCTGGATCTCGGTCGCGGCGCACGAGCTGGCCCACCAGTGGTTCGGCGATCTGGTCACGATGGACTACTGGAACGACATCTGGCTCAACGAGGGGTTCGCGAGCTGGATGCAGAACAAGATCAGCCAGCGGTTCGAACCGGCGTGGCACGTCGATCAGGGCGAGCTCAACGCGCGCAACACCGCGCTCGACAACGACAGCATGGTCAGCGCGCGCCAGATCCGCCAGCCGATCGTCACCCGGGACGACATCTTCACCGCGTTCGACCGCATCACCTACGAGAAGGGCGCCAGCATCCTCAACATGTTCGAGAGCTACCTCGGGCCCGACACGTTCCAGCGCGGGATCCGCGACTACCTGACCGCCCACGCGTGGGGCAACGCGACGTCGGCCGACTTCGTGGCGGCGCTCAGCAAGGCCGCCGGCAAGGACGTCGGCCCGGCGTTCGCCACATTCCTCGAGCAGGCCGGCACGCCCGAGCTCACCGCGACCACGACGTGCGATGGCGGCAAGGCCACGGTCGCGCTCACCCAGCGGCGCTATGTCCCGCCCGGCTCGGGCACGCCGCCGGCGACCAGGCCGTGGATCGTCCCGGTCTGCGTCGCGTACGACGCCGCCGGCAAGCGCGGCGAGGCGTGCACCCTGGTCGACCACGAGGCTTCGGCGATCGCGCTCGACACCCGGACCTGCCCGCGCTGGGTGATGCCCAACGTCAACGGCCGCGGCTACTACCGCAACGCGTACTCCGCGGCGCAGGCCAGCGCGCTGCGCGACGAGGCGTGGCCGCAGCTGTCGTGGACCGAGCGCCGCGCGATCTTCCACGACATCTACGACGCGGCGCAGACCGGCGCGCTGCCGCTGCAGCTCGCGCTGTCGCTGGTGCCCAAGATGCTCGCCGGCAACGATCGGTTCACGGTCGCGCCGGCGACCAAGCTACCGGCCGAGCTCGGCCGGATGGTGCCGGTCGATCTACGGCCCAGGTACGAGGCGTGGCTGCGCCAGACGTTCGGGCCGGGTGCCCAGAAGTCGGGCCTGGTGCCGGCCGCCGTCGACTCACTCGACGCCGAGGCGACGCGCAGCGATCTGATCCGCGCGGTGGCGTGGCACGGCCGCGATCCGAAGCTGGTCGCCGATGCGGTCGTGCGCGCCGACAAGTGGCGCGACCTGCCGCAGGGTGTGCGCGGCGACATCCTCGACATCGCGGTCGACGCCAGCCCGGCGCTGTTCGATCGGGTCTTGAAGGACGTCGTCGCGGGCGAGCCCGATCGCAACAAGCGCACCGAGATGCTGCACGCGCTCGGCGGGGTGCGCGATCCCAGGCGCCAGACCGTCGCGCTCGGCCTGATCCTCGATCGCCGGCTCGATCCGCGCGAGACCGTGGGCCTGTTGTTCGGCGCCGCGGGTCGTGGCCGCCGGATCGATCCGAGCTACCTCGACAACACCAGCCTCGCGACCGCGCAGGCGTACTTCCGCGACCACCAGGCCGAGATCCTGGCCACGATGCCGCAGGACGGCACCGCCGGCACGCTCACGTACCTGAGCGCGCTGTTCACCGTGACCTGCCAGGCCGACCAGCGCGACGCGATCGCCGGCTACGTCAAGCAGACGTTCGCGGGGCTGTCCGGCGGCGCCCGGATCGTCGCGCAGAACCTCGAGCAGATGGATCAGTGCATCGCGCGCCGCGCGCTGCTCGAGCCCGAGATCCGCGGCTGGCTGACCGGGCTCAAGATCAAGCCGCCGGCGAAGTCGAAGAAGTAGCGGCTCAAAACGTCACGATCACCGACGCCTCGAGCGCGGTGTCGTAGGGCTTCACCCGGTCGGGCGGCGTGCGGTCGTAGGCGACGTTGAAGCTGTCCTTGAGCGCGATCCGCGACGACAGCTTGCTCTGCACCGACAGCTCGCCGAGGATCCGGATGTCGCCGGGGTCGTCGATCCGCGGCTGGGCGTAGACCGTCTCGATGATCGCGGCGCCGGCGCCGACGCTCTCGTGGCCGGTGACGTAGGCCGAGATCCGGTGCGCGACCGAGTGCACGCCGGCGTCGATCGTCCCGGCGCGGGTGTCGAGCCGCTCGTCCTCGTAGATGTAGGCCGCGCCGGCGAGCACGACGATCGGCTTGGTATCGACGAGCTGGTACGCCGGGCCGGTGCCGGTGACCGCGCGCAGGCTGAGCCGGCGGAACTGATCGTACTCGTGCTGGGCGAACACCTCCCAGCGCCAGCCGCCGTCGAGCAGCGAGCGGATCCGGATATGCTCGAACGTCTTCTTGGTGAGCAAGGTCCCCGCGCTGGTGCCGTACTCGCCGCGGACCACGATCAGCCCGAGGACGTTGGAGCGTCGCACCACCAGGCTGCCCGCGCCGCCGAGGTCGAACAGCGGGTTATTGCCCTCGCGCCAGGTGATCTTGCCCTCGACCTGGCCGGCCTGATCATCGTGCTCCGGCGGCTTGGCCAGCGCGGCCTGCACGTTGACGATCTGCGCCTGGGCCACCCCAGGGCCGAGGGCGAGGGCGAGGCTGAGGACGATGGCCACCGCGATCACGAGCCAGCTGCGCGACATTGGGCCGCGCATCCTACTCGCAACGCGCGAGCCGCGTCAGACCGGCGCGGCACGCGCGCGCGGCTCGCCGGGCGATCCGACAGGCCGCGCCAAGTCCGCGGACGCGTGCGGTAATCGCGGCCGAGCGGCAGCTTCGCGCCGGCCTCGCGCCGGCGATGTAACCGTCCGGCGGCATCCGCGCACAGTGTCTGGACTTGATTGACTTGATCCCGGCGCCCGCTCGGCGCGGGCATCGGGAAGGGACCGTCATGCCACGCCTGGCTCCTGGCCGGAGTTTGTCCAGCGCCTGCTCTGGTGCGCTCGTTCGTACCTTCGTTGGTACCTCCGTTCGTACCTTCGTTGTGTTGATCGCGCTCGCTGCGCTCGGGCGCCTGCCCTCCGCTGCCGCGCAGCCCGCCGGCAACCTGACGCTCGACACGTTCCGCCCGGCGATCGACTCGCGCGGCTACCTGACGGTCAACGCGTCCCAGGTGCTCGCCAGCGGCGACGTCTCGTTCGGGCTCGGCTCGCTCGACTGGGGCCACCACCTGCTGTCGCTCGACGCCAACGGCAAGACCTACTCGATCGACAACATGATCACCGCGACCCTGATCGCGGCGACCGGGTTCAAGCTCGGCGGGCTCGAGCTCGAGGCCGGCGCGTCGCTGCCGCTGCGGATCATGAGCGGCTCGCGCGGCCCCGGCTCGCTGGGCGATCCGGGCACGCCCAACGACGACAAGATGTTCGGGCTCGATGGCCAGGGCCTGGGCAACATCGGGCTCCACTTGAAGACCCGGCTGCTCAACACCAGCCGCGGCCCGCACCTCGGCGTGGCGCTGATCGCGAGCCTGTACCTGCCGACGATCGATCCGAAGGATCGGTTCCTCGGCGAGGATCAGTGGGTGCCGCAGCTGATCGGCGTGGTCGACAAGGAATTCGGCCGCGAGGGCCGGCTGCGGCTGGCGGTCAACGGCGGGATCCGGCTGCGCGGCACCACGACGTTCACCGACGACGACCCGGGGATCGACATGGCGCCGGTGACCGACCGCTCGATCACCGTCGGCAGCGAGCTGCCGTTCGGGTTCGGCGCTGCCTACGCGGTGGCGCCGCAGCGGTTCGACGTGGTCGGCGAGGTGTTCGGCGCGGTGCCGCTCGGCACCCACCAGGCGTACCAGCCGCTCGAGGCGCTCGCCGGGGTCAAGCTCTACATGGCGCGCAACTCGTACCTGACGCTCGGTGCCGGCCGCGGCCTGGTCACCAGCGAGGGCGCGAACCCGGATCTGCGCGCGTTCATCGGCATCGTGTTCGAGCCCAACGTCGGCGACCGCGACGGCGATGGGATCAAGGACGACGTCGACAAGTGCCCCGACGAGCCCGAGGACTTCGACGGGTTCCAGGACGCCGATGGCTGTCCCGATCCGGACAACGACGGCGACGGGATCAAGGACGTCGACGATCTGTGCCCCAACGAGCCCGAGGACTTCGATGGGTTCGAGGACGCCGACGGCTGCCCCGATCCGGACAACGACCACGATCACATCCCCGACAAGGACGACAAGTGCCCCAACGAGCCCGAGACCTATAACGGCTACCAGGACGCGGATGGCTGCCCCGACCGCGGCGTCACCGAGCGGGTCGGCGACGTGATCAACATCCTCAAGCCGATCAACTTCGAATACGACAAGGCGGTGATCAAGCGCGACAGCTACTACATCCTCGACGCGGTGGTCGCGGCGATGAACGGCTACACCGACATCGCGCTGATCGAGGTCCAGGGCCACACCGACGAGCGCGGCGACGACGCGTACAACCTCGATCTCTCGGAGCGCCGCGCGGCGGCCGTGGTCGCGTACCTGGTGTCACACGGCGTGGCGGCGAACCGGCTCGAGTCGCACGGCTACGGCGAGACCCAGCCGATCGACAAGCGCCACAACGAGGCGGCGTGGACCCGGAACCGCCGGGTCGAGTTCCTGATCCGCAAGAGCACCGAGTGACCGGCGAGCGCGAGCCTGGGGCCTGAACCTTCAGGGCGCGGTCACCGTCGCGTCGCAGCCCACGTCAGCGCTTCGCGTTCGCGCGCTTGCTTGCCTGGCCGGCGCGCTGGCTCGCTTTGCCCGCGGTCGCCGGCTTGGCAGACTTCGCCGGCTTGGCGGACTTCGCCGGCTTGGCGGACTTCGCTGGCTTGGCGGACTTCGCTGGCTTGCGCGGGTGCACCGTCTCGCCGCGCGCGAGCATCGCGACCAGCGCTGCGATCCGCGCGGCGCGGGTCTCGGCGCGCTTCGCCGTCTGCACGCGATACAAGATCGCATATCGATTGGCCGCGTCGAGCTCGGCGAACAGCGCGCCCGCCGCGCGATCGCGGGCGAGCGCCTTCGCGAGATCGTCGGGGACCTCCACCGTGCGCGGCGAGTCGTACGCGGCATCCCATCGGCCGTCGCCGCGTGCACGCTCGACCTCGGCGAGCCCGGCCGGCTGCATCTTGCCGGCGGCGATCAGCGCCTCGGCCTTGCCGCGGTTGATCTTCGACCACGCGCTGTTCGCGCGCCGCGGCGTGAAGCGCTGCAGCCACACGTGATCGTCGTGCGGCCGCTTGTGGCCATCGATCCAGCCCCAGCACAGCGCGATCTCGAGCGCCTCGGCGTACGACAAGATCGGCGGCGGCGCGCCCCTCTTGGTGAGCATGACAACCGCGGCCGGCGCCGCGGCGTGGTGCTTGGCGAGCCATGCGTGCCACTGCGCCGGCGACACCCGCAGCGTCGGCTGTTCTGGCTGGTCTCGCGGCTCGCTCATCGCGCGATCTTCGCACACCCATGTTCGCGCGACCTCGACGGGAGATCAAAGCGATTTACGCAATCGCGATCTCGCGGCCGGCCGGACCTGAGTCCGCGCGGATTCCGTCAACGGCCGAGCGAGCGAGCCGCGGGCGGCCGCCGGGGTCAGCGCGCCTGGCCGGTCAGCTCGATCACGCCGGCGGCGAGGTTGAAGATCTTGGCGTCGTCGAGCTTGCCGCCCTCGTCGGCGTTGAACCCGAGCACGACCACGAACCACTGGCCATCGTCGCGCCGCAAGAGGTACGTCATGTTGACCACGCCGGGCTCCGAGCCGCCCTTGAACCCGACGTACGGCCAGACCTTCTTGTCGATCGGCAGCCCGGGGTTCTTGGCGAGGATGTCGAGCACCGCGGCGGCCTTGGGATCCTGGGCGCGGGTCCACAGCGTGGCCATCGCGCGGCACAGGTCCTCGGCGCTCGCGAACCACTCGAGCTGGCCGACCCGCCGCGCCGTGGTCCAGCCGGGGATCTCCTTGACGTTGGGCTGCTTGGCGGCGAGCGTCTTGTCGAGGTAGTCGCGGCGCTTGGCCTCGGGCAGCTTGAGGTAGCGCTCGAGCTCGTCGGCCGGCGTGCCGAGCTTCATCACGAACAGCTCGCGGGTCGCGAGGAACGGCGTGTCGAGCGCGGGCCTGGCGTGCTTGGCCTCGCGCAGCGCGGCTTCGACCTGCTTGCGGCCCACGGTGTAGAGCAGGTGATCGGCCGCGGTGTTGTCGCTGATCGAGATCATGCGCTCGGCGAACTGCTGCAGCGAGTGCTTGGTACCGGGCAGCTCGTTCTGGGTCGTGCCCGACGGTAAGCTCTTCCAGTCGTCGCGCACCGCGAGCTCGTCGGTCCACGCCGCCTTGCCCGCGATCACGCGGTCGGCGAGGCCGAGCAGGACGTAGAGCTTGAACGTCGAGCCGATCGCCAGCTCGTCGCTCGCGGCGAGCTCCTGCAGCGGCTTGCACGTGCCCTTGTCGAGCGCGGCGACCAGCAGCTGGGCCTTGGGCGCGAGCGCCGGCGCGGTGCGCAGCGCGTCCTCGAACGTGTGCGGCCGCGGGGCCGCGTCGATGTCGGGCTGGATCAGCAGGCCCTGGATCTGGCCGGCGTCGTTGATCGCGAGCGAGATCCGCAGCTTGGTATCGCCGACGATCGCGTGGGCGATCAGCCGGTCGCCGAGCCCCTCGACGCTGGCCAGGGTCAGGCTCGCGAGCTGGGTCGCCATCTGCTCGAGCGCCTTGGCCAGCTGGTCGCTCGGGACCTCGGTGAGGAACGTCGGGGCGAAGTGGGCCTCGAGCTCGGCGCGCTCGACCACGCCGTGGCGGTGGACGATCGCATCGAGCACCCAGGCGAGCTGATCGCCGGTCGGCGTGGCGGGCGCGCCGGCGAACGTCGGCTTGGCGGGCACGGGCTTGGGCGCGGCCCGGGCGAGCGGTAGCGGCGTCGGCATGGGGGCGGTGGGCTTGCCACCGCACGCGATCAGGAACCCGAGGACACCGGCGAGGAGCGTGCGCATCTGCGCCCGTGGTTACCACGAGCGACGCAACGGCGGGAACGCCGGCGGTCGCCGCGAGCCCCAGGGCCGATCAGGCGCTGGACTCGCTGGCGGCGAGCGACGCAACGGCGGAAAACGCCGGCGGTCGCCGCAAGCCCCTGGACCGATCAGGCGCTGGACTCGCTGGCGGCGAGCTGGATCCGGATCCGCACCGGCTGATCGTCGCGGTCGAGGTCGAGGTAGATCGGGAACACGCCGTTGCCCCAGCTGGTGAAGAACAGCAGCACGCGGGCGTCGCCGACGTCGATCACCCCGGCGCCGCTGGCGGCCGCGCGCGCCGCGGCGAGCGCCGCCTGGTGGTGCGAGTGCGGCCGCAGCTCGATCGCCAGCTGCCAGCGGTGCTCCGCCTTGAGCGCGGTCGCGCGGTCGGCCCTGGTCTCGGCCTCGGCGAGCGGCAGATCGACCCATCCGTGGCCGTCGCCGCCGGGCAGCCGCCTGGCGCCGAGCGCCTTGGCGAGCGCCGGCTCGTCGCGGCCCGTGCACACGACGTCCGCGAGCTGATCGAGGCTGTCCTCGTGCTGCCAGTGATCGATCGCCGCGTGGTCCATGCAGATCAGGCGCGCGAAGTCGACCGCGGCCTCGCCGAGCTTGCGGCTGCGCGTGACGTCGCGGCTGCCGGCGGCGAGCTGGACCGCGACGTGGTCCCAGCAGCCGGCGAACCGGCCCTTGCCGACCCGGCTGCCGAACACGGCGAGCGCGCGGTCGCGCGGCACGTCGGCGCGGACCAGCATCGGATCGAGCGCGGGGCGCGGCAGGTAACCCATCAGTGCGATGTCGAAGATCGCCAGGTGACCCGACGG
>DATBBB010000543.1:0-12718 GCA_036271215.1 Kofleriaceae bacterium
GTTCCTCGGCCCTACTGGTGTCGGGAAGACCGAGCTGGCGCGGGCGCGCCGCACCGCCGCGGCGACCGCCGCGACCGCCGCGTCCTGGCCGACCACGCGATCGCGCAGCCGGTCCTCCATCTTGCCGAGCCGGGTCGCCTCGCCCTCGAGCATCTTCTCGACCGGGATCCCGGTCCACTTGGCGACCACCGCGGCGATGTCGTCCTCGGTGACCTCCTCGCGCAGGAAGCTGCCCTTGGCCTGCAGGTCCCGGGCCTTGGCGGTCTCGGTCGCGGTGTCCTTCTCGAGCTCGGGGATCGAGCCGAACCGCAGCTCCGAGGCCCGCGCATAGTCGCCCTGGCGCTGCAGCCGCTCGGCGTCGGCCTTGAGCTGCTCGAGCTTCTCCTTCTTGGTGCGCAGCCCCGCGATCAGCGCGCGCTCGCGCTGCCACTGCGCCTTCATCGCCGACGCCTGTTCCTTGAGCTCGGCGATCTCGCGCACGACCTCGGGCAGCCGCTGGCGCGACCGGCGGTCGTCCTCGCGGTCCAGCGCGGCGCGCTCGACCTCGAGCGTCATCACCCGGCGCTCGAGGTTGTCGATCGGCGTCGGCACGCTCTCGATCTCCATCTTGAGCCGCGACGCCGCCTCGTCGACCAGGTCGATCGCCTTGTCGGGCAGCTGGCGCGACGGGATGTAGCGGTGCGACAGCCGCGCCGCCGCGACCAGCGCCGCGTCGCGGATCCGGATGCCGTGGTGGACCTCGTACTTGTCCTTGAGGCCGCGCAGGATCGCGATCGTGTCGTCGACCGACGGCTCCTCGACCATCACCGGCTGGAACCGGCGCTCGAGCGCCTTGTCCTTCTCGATGTGCTTGCGGTACTCGTCGAGCGTGGTCGCGCCGATGCAGCGCAGCTCGCCGCGCGCGAGCGCGGGCTTCAGCAGATTCGCCGCGTCGGTCGCGCCCTCGGCGGCGCCGGCCCCGACCAGCGTGTGGAGCTCGTCGATGAACATGATGACCTGGCCCGCGGCGGCCGCGACCTCCTTGAGCACGGCCTTGAGCCGCTCCTCGAACTCGCCGCGGTACTTCGCGCCGGCGATCAGCGCGCCGAGATCGAGCGAGCAGATCCGCTTGCCGCGCAGCGACTCGGGGACGTCGCCCTGCGCGATCCGCTGGGCGATGCCCTCGACCACGGCGGTCTTGCCGACGCCGGCCTCGCCGACCAGCACGGGGTTGTTCTTGGTCCGCCGCGACAGGATCTGGATCGTGCGGCGGATCTCCTCGTCGCGCCCGATCACGGGGTCGAGCTTTTCGTCGCGCGCGAGCTGGGTCAGGTCGCGGGTGTAGCGCTCGAGCGCCTCGTACTTGGCCTCGGGATCGGCGTCCTGGACCCGCTGGTTGCCGCGCACGGCGACCAGGGCCTCGAGGATCGCCGCCTTGGTCGCCCCGGCGCGGGTCAGCGCCTCGCCGGCGCCGGACTTGCTGTCGGCGAGCGCGAGCAGGAAGTGCTCGGTCGAGAGGAACTCGTCCTTCATCGCCGCCGCCTCGCGGCCGGCCGACTCCCAGACGTCCTTGAACGCGCGACCGGCCTCGACGTCGAGCGCCGCGCCGCGGGCGCGCGGGAACTTCTCGAACGTCTGGTTCAGATCGGTGCGCACGACCCGCGGATCCGCGCCGAGCTTGGCCAGGATCCGCGGGACGACCCCGCCGTCCTGTTCGAGCAGCGCGACCAGCAGGTGCTCGGGGCGAACCTCTGCGTGGTGCATGGCCATGGCGGTATCGCGCGCTGCGGCGATCGCCTCTTGCGCCTTGACGGTGAGCTTGTCGAGCTTCATGGCCCCGGCAACGTAACCAGCCTTACAACCGCGTCAATAGGGAGCCTTCCTGCCCGATCGTGGTGGTGGCGTTCTCGCCTGGGCGCGCCCCGAGCGCGTCGCGTGCCCCTACGAGTCTCCGAAGATCTTCTCGTCGAGCGACTCCGGTTTTTTGTCGCCGTCCTCCTTGTCGCCGTCCGCTTTGTCGTCGTCGTCATCGTCACTCTTGTCGTCGTGGCCTGACTCCCGGGCGGGCTTGTGCTTGGCGGACTTCTTCTTGTCCGGCTTCTCGTCCTCCGTCGACTGACTCTCCAGCTTGTTGGCGGTGAAGCCGTCGACGAGCAAGCGGTGCAGCACGCGCTTGACGTCGTAGTGCGCGCCGGGGGCTACCTTGGTCTCGATCCGCACGTTGAGGTCATGGGTGCTGATCGACTCGATGCCCTTGATCTGGGGCGCGCTGAGCACCAGGCCAGGCAGCATCGCGGGTAGCTGCGCGGTCATCTCGCCGATCACGCGCAGCGCCTTGGCCACATCGTCCTTGTACGAGACGTTCACCTCGACCACGGTCAGCGTCCATCCGCGGCTGTAATTGATGACGTTCTGGACCTCGCCGTTGCGCAGGATGTGCAACCGGCCGTAGCGATCGCGCACGCGGGTGAGCCGCAACGACATCTGCTCGACCATGCCCTCGGTGTCACCGATCCTGATGTAGTCGCCCTGGAGGATCTGATCCTCGAACAGGAGGAACAGGCCGTTCAGGAGGTCCGCCACGATCTTCTGCGCGCCCAGGCCCACCGTGAGGCCCAGGATCCCGGCACCGGCCAGGATCGGCGCCGGATCGACGCCGAGGTCCTTGAGGACCATCAAACAGACGCAGAAGTAGATGACGTACTTGAGGATGGTCTGGATCAGCCCGACGAACGTGAGCCGCCGCCGCTGCGTGTCGTCGGCCGCGCTGGCATCGGCGAGCAGCAGCCGGGCAACCAGGACGCGGACGACCTCGACCACCACGCTGGCGGCCAGGAACATCGAGATCACCCGGATGAGCAGCGGCCCGTACGGTGCGAACGGCTCCAGGGACTCGAACCTGCGCACCAGCAAGGTCGCCACCGAGACGTACGCGATCGCCTCGATGCTGCGCTGCATCACCGGCAACAGCCGCTGCAGCGCCTCGTAGTACTCCTCGAGCTTCGAGCCCTTGCTCCGGATCCCCCAGCGCGCGAGCATGCGCTCGGACAGGAAGTGCGCCAGCATCACCAGCGTGCGGGCGCCGGCGAGGAGCAGCAGGACATAGACGGCGGTGAGCAGGAACCACTCGAGCGTCCCCGGCAGGTGGAACATCCCGACCGCCAGGCTGAGCAGCGTATAGGCCAGGGTGAGGTTGACCGCCGACGGCAGGTTCAGGAAGAACCGCTCGAGGAACTTCTGCTGCCGCTCGCCCATCTCGCGCGGGTTGACCCGGCTGCGAACGCGGTCGAGCACCCGCCGGCTGATGGCCTTGAGCAGGTAGAACGCGAGCACGAACAGCAGCAGCACCCCCGCGATGCGCGCCACGGCGAGCAAGCTGTCGTGGGTGACCTGGAGCAGCACCTCGTCGACCACTGGCTGCAGATCTTGCTGCTGCCACAGCGCATAGCCCAGCACGCCGACGCCGGCGATGGCGATCACGAACGACACGATGACGGCGACGAGCCGCGCCTTCTTGGCGTAGCCGTCGGTGAACGCCTGGAGCGCCTGGATGCGCAGCGACTTGCCGGCCTGCCGGATCAGGAAGATCGAGAGCGCGACGATGAGCCAGACGATGACCAGCGCAACGGCCACCAGCACGCCCGTGATCCATGCGTTGTTGAGCTCGGTCGATTCGGCGAGCCTGAAAAGCTGCATGGCCTGGTATAACCCGCCCGGTTGATCGCCGTTCGCCGCCACCATGCGATCGGCCGCGGCATCGGCGATCAGAGGGCGTTGGCGGCGGGGGTGCCCGCGGCAGCGGCGCGCAGCTTGGCGAGATCGAGCATGCCGCGGCGGGCGAGCTCGGCGACCGCCGTGGACGCCGTGCCGAGCTGGAGCCGGCCGGTCTTGCCGGCGAGCTCGGCGAGCGCGGTGGCGACCTGGCGCGGGGCGCTGTCGCCGAGCGCGCTGTGGAGCCGCTGGGCGAGCTGGGTGTCGCCGACCAGCGCCGCGGCGACCAGCGCGTGGGCGAGCGCGGGCTCGGCGACCAGGCCGGGGGTCAGCGCATCCTTGTCGGCGAGCTCGGTGGCGACCTCGACGATGCCGCCCGGATCGTCGGCGCGCCAGTACACGTCGAGCAGCCGGCGCAGGGTCGGCACGTGGCCGGGATCGAGGTCGGACGCGCGCAGGAACACGTCGTCGGCGCGGTCGACGTCGTTGACCTGGGTCAGCACGACCTCGCCGAGCTGGTACAGCCGCTCGGCGCGGAGCGCCGGCGACGGCGCGAGCGGGACCAGCAGGTAGAGGTAGCGGGTCGAGGTCGCCCAGTCGCCGCGCGCGGCGTGGACCTGGGCGAGCGACTCGATCACGCCGGCATGCACCGGGTGATCGCGCAGGATGCTGTCGAGCTGGACCACCGCCTCGTCGAGCTCGCCGGCCTCGCGCAACAGCTCGATCAGCGTGAACCGGGCGGCGAGCTGCGCCTCGTCGTCCTCGACCGCGATCAGCTCGAGCACCGCGCGCGCCGCGGCGAGCGCGGCGCGGATATCGCCGACCCGGATCGCGAGATCCTGGACCCGGGTCATGACGTCGCGGCGGCCGGGGGCGAGCTCGGCGGCGGTGCGCGCGAGCTGGAGCGCCTCGCTGTCGCGGCCGAGCTGCTCGGCGATGATCGATCGGCGCAGCGCGAGCTCGTCGTCGCCGAGCACCGACTCGCCGGCGCCGAGGTCGCGGTAGATCAGATCGGCGGTCGCGAAGTCGGCGAGCCGGAACGCGAGCGCGCCGCGGGCGTCGAGCGCGCTGGTGTTGCCCGGATCTTCGATCAGCGCGAGGTCGTAGGACCGGGCGGCCTGGTCGTGCGCCGCGAGCTCCTCGGCGAGCCGCGCGACCTCGAGCCACGCGGTGGCGCGCTCGTCGGGGCTCGCCGCGCGGCTGGCGCGGACCCGGGTCAGCTCGGTGAGCGCGGCGAGATCGCCCGAGGTCCGGTGCAGGTTGGCGAGCATGCGGAACGCCGCGGGGTGGCCGGGCTCGGCGCGCCACAGCTGGTGGGCGAGCTCGAGGCTGGCGTCGAGATCGCCGGCGACCTCGGCGCGGTCGAGCTGGGCGGCGAGATCGGGGTCGCTGGTGCCGAGCGCGGACATCCGGCACCGCGCGGCCGCCTCGAGCAACCCCGCGCGATCCGCGGCGCGCGCCGACGCCGCGGCCTCCTCGTAGAGCCGCGCGGCCTCGCTCGATCGGCCGATCGCCTCGTAGCGCCGGGCGAGCGGCAGCTTGACCGCGGGGATCGTCGGATCGAACGCGAGCGCCTGCTCGTAGTTGGCCTGGGCCTGGGCGTAGTCGTCGAGCCGCTCCTCGTAGATCAGCGCGAGCTCGAGGTGGAGCGCGCCGCGGTCGCGCGGGTTGGCCGACGCGGCGATCTCGCGATACAGGAGCTGCGCGGTGAGCGGCCACTCGCCGCGGACCATCGCCGCGGTGCGCAGCTGGTAGGCGATCTCGGGATCGGCCGGCGCGCAGGCGTGGGCCTCCTTGAGGCAGCGGTAGGCCTCGGCGTCGCGGCCGAGCACGTCGCGGTACATCCGGGCGCGGCGGCGCCACAGCCCGGCGCGCAGCGCCGGATCCTCGACCAGGAGCAGCTGGCGGCCGATCGCCTCCGACGCCTGGGCCACGTTGCCCGACGAGAAGTAGACCTGCTCGAGCAGCTCGAGCACCGCGAGATCCCGGGGGTACGCCAGCGCGGCGCGCTCGGCGGCGTCGATCGCGTTCGGCCAGTCCTCGCGCTCGGCGAGCTGCTTGGCGTCCGCGATGTAGTCGGGCACGCGCGGGGTCGGAAACGCCGGCGGGGCCGGGAACGCCGCCGGCGGCGGCGGCGCAGGAAACAGCGGCAGCGGCGGGAGCTCGGCCGGGGCGGCGATCGGGGCGGCGGCTGGGGCGGTGGGCGTGGCGGTGGGCGTGGCGGCGGGCGTGGCGGCGGGCGTGGCGCCCGGCGTGGCGATCGAGCGCGCGGCAGCGCTGCGCGCCTTGATCTCGCCCGAGACGATCGAGTCGTCGCGGCCGAGCGCCTCGGCCCGGTCGGCGGCGAACGCGCGGCGCGTGGCGTCGTAGTCGTCGGACCGCGCGACCGTGTCGTACAGCTCGCGCGCGGTGTCGTAGTCGTCGGCCGCGGCGAGCGCGTCGGCGAGCGGCATCCAGACCGGCGCGTAGCTGGGGTCGGTCTGATAGGCCCGCATCCACAGCGTGGTGGCGCGCGCCGGGTCGCGGCCCTCGCGGGCGACGATCGCGAGCTCGTGGAGCGCGATCGCCAGCGCGCGGCCGTGGCTGGTCCGCACCGCCTCGTCGAGCAGCTCGCGGCGCAGCGCCGGCTCGCGGCCGCTCAGGTGGGCGAGCAGGGCGAGCAGGACCGACGGATCGTCGGGCTCGGCGCGGCGCGCGGCGAACAGCCGATCGCGGTCGGCCGACGCCGCGGCGAGCAGCAGCGCGAACGCGGTCTCGTCGGGGGTGCCGGTGATCGTGATCGACGGCGTGGGGAGCTCGGCCGCCCCGGTGACCGTCGCGGCGGCAGGCGCCACGTTGGGGCGCGACGCGGTGTGCGCGGTGGCGGCGCTCGAGGTCAGCGAGGGCACCGACACCGACTGCCAGGCGCCGCTGGACTCGTCGGCCTCGGGCACCGCGTCGGACGGCGCGTCGGCGCCAGCGGGCGCGATGCCGGCGACCGGTGCGGCGGTCGACGGCGCGGCGATCGACGGTGCGGCGCCGGCGGACGAGGTGCTGGTAGACGAGGCACTGGTAGACGAGGCGCCGGTGGGCGCCGGGGCGCTGGCCGACGGAACGGTCTCGGCAGGTGCGACCCCGTTCACCGCGTCGGGCGCCGCGTCATTGGCGGCGCCGGGCGCGGCACCGTGCTTCGCATCAGGCGCGTCATTGCTCGTCGCATCGTTCGTCGCATCGGGCGCGGCGTCGCTCGGGGCCACGTCGGTGGCAGCGACCTCTACCGGCGGCGTCACGACGGCGCGAACGGAGGCGAACCGCGGCCTGGTGGTCGGTGTGGAGCTCGCAGGCGCGGCGGCGGCACGCGCGGGGCCGGTACGCGCGGCGCCCGCACGAGCGGGGCCGGTACGCGCGGGGCCGGCAGGCGCGGCGGCGGTCTCCGTGGCGCCGGCAACCGGGGCGCCGGCTGCGGCCGGCGCGGCCTCCGTGGGCGCGGCATCGTCCAGGTCAGGGGCGGCGGCGGCAGCGTTCGCCGGTAGCTCCACGATGGGGCGCGCGGCGGAGATCCGCGGCTTGGTGGTCGAGCGGGTGGCGAGCTTGATCTTGCCGAGCTTCGCGCCCGGCGCGGCCACGGGGGCCGAGGTCGGGGTGGGCGCGGTGTCGCTCGCCGCGGCCGGGGCCGAGGGTGCCGCCGACGCCGCGGCCTGGGCCGAGGGCGCCGCCGACGCCGCGGCCGAAGCCGATGCTGATGCCGATGGGGCCGAGGACACCGCCGGGGCCGGAACCGAGGACACCGCCGGGGCCGCGCCGTTGCCCGCGGCGGCAGGCTCCGCGGGCGCCTCGACCGCCGGCACGCCGAGCGGCGGCGTCTGGGCCGAGCGCGGACGGGCCCCGATCGGCGCGGGCGTCACGCGCCTGCTCGGCAGGCCGGGCTTGGTCTTGGTGCGGACCGGCCACGGCGCGCTGTCGGACGTAGGTGCGTCGCCGGTCGGCGCGGCGACGTCGCGCAGCACCAGCTCGCCGGGCTGGCCGATCGCGATCCGCAGCTGCCGGGCCTCGTCGAGCAGCGCGGCAGCCTCGTCGGGCGCCGCCGCAGCCGCGCGGTCCTCGAGCGAGCGGGCGAGCTCGGTCTTGCGCTGGAGCTCCTCGCGCAGCTGGTGCAACAGCTCGCCGTCATCGCTGAACCGGCCGGCGTGGATCGCCGCCTCGACCGCCGCGATCGCATCGGCGTCGCGGCCGGCGCGCATCAGCGCTGTGGCGAGGCCGAGGACGTCGGTGGGGGTCTGCTTCTCGACCGGGATCGCGCGCAGCGCCTCGACCGCGATGTCCCATGCCAGGTGGGTGCCGGCCTCGGTCGCCAGCATCCGCAGGGTGGCATCGCGCCGCGCCCCCGAGCCGAACGCGTCGGCCGCCTTGCGCATCGCGGCGCGGCCGCGCGCGGCGTCGTCGAGCCGATCGTAGTAGATGTCGGCGAGCTCGAGCAGCGCGTCGCCGCGCCGGCCCGCGGCCAGCTGCTCGGCGAGCGCCGCGAGGTGGCGCGCCGCGGCCGGGTGATCGCCGAGCTGGATCGCGAGCTCGACCAGCTCGCGCAGCACGCCGGGATCGCCGGGGTTGACGTGCTCGGCGGTCTCGAGCGTGGCGAACGCTTCGTCGGGCTTGCCGGCCGCGCGGGCGCGCGCCGCGGCATCGCGCAGCGACAAGGCACCGCTCGGCGCGACGTGGACCCGGTCGCTCTGGGTGCTGTCGTCGCTGTGCAGCGTGGGCCTGGGCGGCGACAGCTCGCCGCGCAGCCGCGCCAGCCCGGGCCCGACATCGGCGTTGTCGAGCGCCGCGCGCTCGAGCGCGGGGCGGGCCACCGCGCGCACCGCGTCGAGCTGGGGATCGTCGAGCTTGGCGACCAGCTCGGCGAGCGCCTCGGCGGCGATCTGGCGCTCGCGGGTCACGATCGCGAGATCGACCCCGTGATCGCCGTGCAGCTCGCCGGCGAGCTGGGCGAGCCCGCCGGCCGCGGCGACGACCTGGCCGGCATCGCGCAGGCCGAGCGTGATGTAGCGCAGCGACGGCCGCCACATCGGATCGATCTCGAGCGCGCGCTGGTGGGTCGCGCGCGCGACGTCGGGCCGGCCGAGCTGGTCCTGCAGGTCGCCGAGCCGCGACAGCAGCGGCTTCTGGCGCGCCGGGTGGCGGGCGGTCGCCGCGACCTTGCGACCGATGATCGTCGCGACCCGCTCGAGGTCCTTGCGCTCGCGCCACGCCGCCTCGAGCGCGTCGAGCGCCGGCATGTGGGCATCGGAGATCCGCAGCGCGCCCTCGAAGCAGCGGATCGCGTCGTCGCCGCGCTCGGTGCGCCGGAACAGCTCGCCCGCGCGATACATCGCGTCGGCGCGCGCCGCCGCCGAGCTGTCGCCGCCGAGCGCCGCGAAGCTCTCGAGCGCGGCGGCCGCCGCGAGCAGGTCACCGGCGCGCTCGGCGAGCTCGGCGAACAGCCGCAGCGCCTGGGTCCGCAGCTCGGGGCTCGCGCCGCGCGTGGCGTCGGGGTCGTCGACCAGCGGGCGCAGCGCGGCGAGCGCGGTCGCCGGATCGCCGGCGCGATCGGCCGCGACCGCGAGCCGGTGGCGATAGGTCGGCAGCCGCGCGGCCTCGGCGCCCGGGTCCTCGACCAGCGCCGCGTACGCGCGGATCGCATCCGGCCACGACCGCTGGCGCCACGCCGCCTCGCCGAGCGCGGTCATCACGTCGCGGCGCACCGCCGCGGTGACCGGCTCGGCAGCGCCAGGCTCGGCGGCGAGCGACGCCAGCGCCGCGTACGCCCGCGCGCCGTGCGGCAGCGCCGCCGCGGGATCGTCGGCCGCGAGCCACGCCGCGGTGGCAGCGGTCTCGGTCTCGACCCGATCGAGCGGCCGATCGGCGAGGCTCGCGAGGTTCGCGAGCGCCCGGGCCCGGTCGCGCGGCGCGCCCTGCTGGGCGTGGAGCTCGGCCTCGAGCCGGTAGGCCCGCCGCCGGGTCGAGACCGTGGCGTTCGGCGAGGCCTCGGCGAGCTCGATCGCCTCGCGCAGGTCGGCGAGCGCGGCCGGGGCATCAGGCGTGCGGTCGCGGCGCGTGACGTCCGCTCGCCGGACGAGCAGCGCCGCGCGCTCGGCGGCCGGCGGCTGGGTGGCGAGCACGGCATCGACCCAGCGCCGCTCACCGCCCGCGTCGTCGCCCGAGCGCGCGAGCAGGGTGCGCGCCGCGTCGCGCGCGACCTCGGGCGCGGTGTCCTGGGCGAGCGCGTAGGCGCGCTGCCAGTCGGCGGACGCCGCGGCCGGCTGGCCGATCTTGTCGAGCAGCATCGCGCGCGCGACCGACAGCTCGGCGGCGCGCGCGTACAGCCGGTCGGTGCCGGGCGGTTTGTCGGCCGCGAGCTCGATCAGGCCGCTGATCGCGATCTCGAGCTCGGCGGTGGCGTGATCGCGGTCGAGCGCCGCGTCGGCGAGCTCGGCGAGCATCGCGTGGGCCTCGGCGGCGGTCTCGCCGCCGGCCAGGGTCGCCCGGCGCAGGCTCGCGCGCGCGTCGTCGATCCGGACCAGCGCGACCAGCGACCGCGCGAGCGCGAGCTCGTGGCGCGCGGCCACGATCTGGGCCAGCCCGAGGCCGCGCAGCCGCTCGTAGAGATCGGCCGCGACCGCGTGATCGTTGCGGGCGGCGGCCGCCGCAGCGAGCCCGACCAGCGCATCGGCCTGCAGCGGATCGAGCTCGAGCGAGCGCCGCCATGCGACCTCGGCCTCGTCCGCGGCGATCTCGACCAGCAGGTCGCCGATCCGCGCCCACGCCCGCGCACAGGTCCGGTGATCGCCGCGCAGCTCGGCGAGCCGCGCGACCTCGCGCCACGCCGCGGTCGCCGCCGGCGGATCGCTGGCGACCAGGATCGTCGCGGTCATCTCGTGGACCGCGGGCTCGTCGGGCGCGAGCTGCTGCGCGGCGGCGAGCTCGTGCTGCGCGCTGGCGAGATCGTCGAGCTGGTGGACGAACACGCCGGCGAGCCGCAGGTGGAGCTGCACGGTGCGCGCGGGATCGGTGGTCGTGCCGGCGCGGACCCGGACCAGGCGGACCAGCTCGGGCCAGCGCTGCTCGTCGGCGAGCCGGTCGGCGAGCGAATCCGCGGCCTCGAGCGAGCCCGGATCGTGCTCGAGCGCGAGCTGGTACAGCTGGGTCGCCGCCCGCGGATCGAGCACGCGGAGCAGGCGCGCGGCGGCGAGCGCGGCGAGCGCGGTCTGATCGTCATCGCCGTCGGCGCTCGCCATCCGCGCGACGTCCTCGAGGTGCTTGGCCGCCTCGCGGGCATCGCCCTGGGCGAGCGTGATCGACCCGAGCGCGGCGTGCGCGGGCGCGAACGTCGGCCACCGGCCGAGCGCCTGGCGCGCCAGCTCGAGACCGTCGAAGAACCAGCTCGGGCGGGCGGCGGCGAGCGCGAGGATCCGCTCGAGCAGCAGCGGCTGGTCGGGGCCGCTCGAGGCGAGCAGGGCGCGGTAGCCGCGCATCGCGTCCTCGAGGTGGCCGGCGCGCAGCTGGTGATCGACCGAGTGCATCAGGTCGTGCGCCGCGGCGAGCTTCTGGGTGTGCGGGCGGACCCCGAGCTCGCCGCCGCGCGTGCCGACCGGGCCGTACCCGACCTCGATCGCGGCGCGCGCGACCCGGATGTGGGTCAGCTCGATCTCGGTCACCGCCGGCAACCGCCAGCCGTTGGGCGGCAGCAGCTGCCACAGCCGCGCGCCGACCAGGTCGATCTCGATGTCGCACAGCCCGCGGACGGTCGTCCCGCCAGGGCCGCCGGAGCCGCCGGAGCCGCCGGAGCCGCCGGAGCCGCCGGAGCCGCCGGAGCCGCCGGAGCCGCCGGAGCCAGCCCCCGGCTCGCCGGCGCCGAACAGCCCGATCAGCAGGCGGTCGGCGATCGCCGGCCCCGGCGTCGGCAGGTGACCGTGGACGCGGATCGCGCTGGCGAGCGCGCGCAGCTGGGTCCCGGCGCCGAGCAGGTAGACGTGGAACGACAGATCGGCGGCGGCCAGGCCGTCGGCGGCGCGGGCGCGCACCGAGACGTAGCCGTCGTTGAGCCGCGCCGACAGCTGGGTGACGCCGAGCCCGGCGAGCTGGTTCTTGACCTGGTCGATGCGGTCGTCGAGCCCGGGCTGGGTGATCCGCAGCGCCACGCCGCGCAGCCGGGTGCGCCGGCGCTGGAACCGCTCCGCCGCCGTCGCGCCCGGGTCGGTGCCCAGCTCGCTGACCTCGAGCTCGAGCCGGTCGACCGAGACCAGGCCCACGGCGAGGTCATTGAGCACGAGCCGGCCGACCCCTCCATGTGCTTGGAAGTGGAACGGCAGGCGCCGCGGCATCGCGGGTGCCTCGTCGTACATCAGTGGTCCTCGGCCCGGCGGATCACTACCTCGAAGGTACCGAAAATCGCCGGCCAATGCGCGGTGGTCGTGCGCCTGGCCGGAACAAATCGAGCTATTGGTCGATGTGCTCGAAGAACATGCACGGACGATAGACCGTGGGCGCCGGGTTGCCCTTGTCGTCGGTCTCGCGGATCTTCTCGGCAGACGGCTTGATCTTGCCGGCCTTGACCAGGGTGTCGCAACGATCCTTGAGCCACAGCTCCTCGGCCTGGTGGGCGCGCGCCGCGGTCATCCGCGCGATCTCGGCGTCGGCGGTCTTGTCGAACTCGTCGACCTTGGGCTGCGCGCGAGCGATCAGCTGGATCAGGACGTACGCACCGGCGTCGCCCTCGTAGAGCGTCCTGGCGACCGCGCCGGGGGCGAGCTCGTCGAACAGCGCGTTGATCGCGTCCTTCGAGCCGCCGACGCCGGGCATCTTGGCCTGGCGCGGCGACGGGCCGATCCGGCTGACGGTCGGCCTGGCGACGGTGCCCATCGCCGGTAGCACATCCTTCGAGGCCTCGATGACCTTGGGCGTCGCCGGGGCCGTGGTCGCCGGAGCCGCCGCGCTGCCGGTCCCTGTCGCCGGAGCCACCGCGCTGCCGGTCCCCGCCGCCGGAGCCGCCGCGCTGCCGGTCCCCGTCGCC
>DATBBB010000544.1:0-23932 GCA_036271215.1 Kofleriaceae bacterium
CGCTCCGCCACGAACGTGAAATAGGCGACCACGTCCTCGGGCGTGCCGGTGAACTTCTTGCGCAGCTCGGGATCCTGCGTCGCGATGCCGACCGAGCACGTGTTCAGGTGGCACTTGCGCAGCATCACGCAGCCCGTCGCGACGAGCGACGCCGTCGCCATGCCGAACTCCTCGGCGCCGAGCAGCGCCGCGATCACGACATCGCGCGACGTCCGCAGCCCGCCGTCGACCTGCAGCCGCACGCGATCGCGCAGCTCGTTCGCCACCAGCACCTGCTGCGCCTCGGCGATGCCGAGCTCCCACGGCAGCCCCGCGCGCTTCAGCGACGACAAGGGACTCGCCCCGGTGCCGCCCTCGTACCCCGCGATCACCACGCACGCCGCGCGCGCCTTGGCGACCCCCGCCGCGACCAGGCCGACGCCGACCTCGCTGACCAGCTTGACCGACCCGCGCGCGGTCGGGTTCACCGCCGTGAGGTCGTAGACCAGCTGCGCGAGATCCTCGATCGAGTAGATGTCGTGGTGCGGCGGCGGCGAGATCAAGCTGACGCCCGGCGTCGAGCACCGCACGCGCGCGATCCGGTCGTCGATCTTGTTGCCCGGCAGCTGGCCGCCCTCGCCGGGCTTGGCGCCCTGCGCGATCTTGATCTGCAGATCGTCGGCGTGGACCAGGTAGTGCGTGGTGACCCCGAACCGGCCCGACGCGACCTGCTTGATCGCGCTGCGCCGGCTGATCGGCTGGCCGTCCTGGTCCTCGGGCTCGAACCGGTGCGCCTCCTCGCCGCCCTCGCCGGAGTTCGACCGCGCGCCGAGCCGGTTCATCGCGATCGCCAGCGTCTCGTGGGCCTCGGCGCTGATCGAGCCGAACGACATCGCGCCGGTCACGAACCGCCGGACGATGGCGGCGACCGGCTCGACCTCGTCGAGCGCGATCGGCGGCGCCGCGGGCGCGAGCTCGAACAGCCCGCGCAGCGTCGCGAGCTGGCGATCCTCGTCGTCGCACAGCTGCTCGAACTCGGCGAACCGCGCGCGATCGCCCAGCCGCACGGCGGCCTGCAGGGTCGCGATCGTCGCCGGGTTCCACTTGTGGAGCTCGCCGCGCCGCCGCCACTGGTACAGCCCGCCGGTCGGCAGCTCGCCGGCATCCGGGTCGCCGGGCCCGAACCCGCGGGCGTGGCGCACGAGCGCCTCGGCGCCCAGCTCGGCGAGCCCGACCCCGCCGATCCGCGACGCCGTGCCGGTGAAGTGGCGGTCGACCAGCTCGCGGTCGAGCCCGACCGCCTCGAAGATCTGCGCGCCGCGGTAGCTCTGGATCGTCGAGATCCCCATCTTCGACATCACCTTGCGCAGGCCGTCGTCGATCGCGTGGATGTAGCGCGCGACCGCGGCGTCGGCCGGGCCGAGCACGCGGCCGGCCGCGGCCAGCTCGCCGATCAGGTCGATCGCGAGGTACGGGTTGACCGCGGCGGCGCCGTAGCCGATCAACAGCGCGATGTCGTGGACCTCGCGCGCCTCGCCGGTCTCGACCACCAGGCCGGCCTGCATCCGGGTGCCGGCGGCGACCAGCGAGTGCTGCACCGCCGACAGCGCGAGCAGCGCCGGGATCGCGACGTGGCGCGCGTCGACCCCGCGATCCGACAGGATCAGCACGTTGTGGCCGTCGTCGATCGCGGCGGCCGCGGCGCGGCACAGCCGGTCGACCGCCGCGGCGAGCCCATCGGCGCCGTCGTCGATCGGCCACACCAGCGCCAGGGTCACCGGATCGAACACGCCCTCGCGGATCGCGCGGATCTTGGCGAGCCCGCGGTTGTCGAGCACCGGGCCGTCGAGCCGGAGCTGGTGGCACTGCTCCGGGGTCTCGTCGAACGTGTTGCCGTCGGGGCCCATCGTGGTCTCGAGCGACATCACGAGCGCCTCGCGGATCGGGTCGATCGGCGGGTTGGTGACCTGGGCGAACAGCTGGTGGAAGTACGCCGGCAGGTTCGGCGCGCGGTCCGACAGCACCGCGAGCGGCGCGTCGTTGCCCATCGAGCCGACCGGCTCCTTGCCGTCGGTCGCCATCGCCTCGAGCACCACGCCGGCGCACTCGTCGGTGTAGCCGTGCGCGCGCGCCAGCCGCCACAGCTCGTCGCCGGCGATCGTCGCCGGCTCGGCGCCACCGTCGAGCTCGTGGAGCTCGAACACGTTCTTGTCGAGCCACTTGCGGTACGGGAACCGCCCGGCGACGTCGCGCTTGAGCTCGGCGTCGTCGACGATCCGGCCCTCCACGGTGTCGACCACGAACATCATGCCGGGCTGCAGCCGGCCCTTGGCGCGCACCCGCTCGGGCGCCACGTCGATCACGCCGGTCTCCGACGCGAGGATCACGCGATCGTCGGTGGTGATCGTCCAGCGCGCCGGCCGCAGCCCGTTGCGGTCGAGCGTGGCGCCGACCAGCTGGCCGTCGGAGAACACGATCGCCGCCGGGCCGTCCCACGGCTCGACCAGCGACGCGGCATAGCGGTAGAAGCTCTTGCGGTCGTCGTCGATCGCGATCCGCGCGTCGTCGAACGCCTCGGGGATCATCATCATCATCGCGTGCGGCAGGGTCCGCCCGCCGAGCGTCAGCAGCTCGACGAGGTTGTCGAACTGCGCCGAGTCGCTCTTGCCCGGCACGATGATCGGGAACAGCCGCTCGAGCCCGCCGGAGAACTTCGCGCTCTTGAGCTGGCTGCGCCGCGCCTGCATCCAGTTGGTGTTGCCGCGCAGCGTGTTGATCTCGCCGTTGTGCGCGATGTAGCGGAACGGCTGCGCGAGGTCCCAGGTCGGGAACGTGTTGGTCGAGAACCGCGAGTGCACGACCGCGATCGCCGAGGTCAGCTCCGGCGCCCGCAGATCGGCGAAGAACTGCGGCAGCTGGCGCGGCAGCAGCAGCCCCTTGTAGACGATGGTCTCGGTCGACAGGCTCGCGACGTGGAAGTACCCCGCCGGATCCACCCCGCGGTCGCGGATCCGGTTCTCGGCGAGCTTGCGGATCACGTACAGCGTGCGCTCCCACGCCGACGGCGGCACGCGCCGCATCCGGACGTAGATCTGGCGGAACACCGGCATCACCGCGCGCGCGGTCTGCCCGACGTGCGCGACGTCGATCGGCACGTCGCGCCAGCCGAGCACGCGCTGGCCCTCCTCGGCGATGACCTGCTCGAGGATCGTCTCGCACGCGGCGCGCGCCTCTCGCCCCGGCGGCAGGAACACCTGGCCGATCGCGAACCGCCGGTTCGGCGCCAGGTCGAACCCCAGCCGCGCCGCCTCGGCCCGGAACAGCCGGTCCGGAAGCTGCAGCAGGATGCCGGCGCCATCGCCGGTCTCGGGATCCGCGCCGCATGCCGCGCGATGCGACAGCCGCCGCAGGATCTCGAGCCCATCGTCGACGATCTCGCGAGATCGGACACCCTTGATGTCGGCGACGAAGCCGACCCCGCATGCGTCGCGCCCGATCGTTGGATCCACAAGCCCGGTCGAGGAACGTTGCATCGGTTCTGAGCTCCCCGTAGACGCCCTTCACGATAATGCATCGCGTCACCCAATACGAGCGAAATGACGCAGCGCAACGGTCCAACCGGTCGGTCAAGAACTGATGGTGGATCGCTTCGCTATGCGAGCTGCGCGCATGGCGACCGCACGCGGTCGAGCGCGAGCCGCGCCCCGGGGCAGCTTCGGCATATCCCGGCGCGCTGGCCGCGGAGATAGTTCGGCGCGCATCGAGCTGTCTTCCGGAATTGATTTTCTCTGGGACTGTAGAAAGCAGAGTGCGAGAGCGAGGGAGTCTGGGACTCACCCCCTCAGTCTGAGTGATCGAGTCCCATGCTCGTTGGCGGAGGCGCGTGGCTCGGGGCGCACCGTCGAGACGTGCAGCGCGCAGCCGCTGGCAGCATGGAGATTCATTGGTCAGCAGACAGTGCAGAAATACGACACCACATGATGCGGTCTGGCTTGACTACATGTGAGTAATTGGCGCAGCGTGAACACATAGGTGTAACGAGATGATCGCGCGCAATGATCATGGTGACGCAGCAAGCTCGCTGTCGGAGCTCGATCAAGCATGGGGCGATCCGGATGCGCCGGGCCGCGCTCCCTCACCTGCGCTTGTGATGGTCGAGCCCTCGCCATCCGCTTCATCTTCCAGCACTTCCGGGGCTGCGAGGGCGCTGCCCCAGCCGCTCGAGCTCGCCGCCGGCACCGCGACCGAACCCGTGGACCCACGGATCGCGTCGCCGATCGCCGCCGGCACCGCCACCGAACCGGTGGACCCACGGATCGCGTCGTCGATCGCTGGCACCGTGACCGGGCCGGTGGATCCGCGGATCGCCCGGCCGATCGCCGCCACCGCATTCGCCCGCCCGGTCCTGCCGTTCTCTCGACCGGCGCCCCGCGGAACCGCGCCGCTCCTCGCACAGTCGGCTCGCGGGAGCGAGCGACCGGCGCCCCGCGGAACCGCGCCGCTCCTCGCACCGTCGGCTCGCGGGAGCGAGCGACCGGCGCCCCGCGGAACCGCGCCGCTCCTCGCACCGTCGGCTCGCGGGAGCGATCCGGCGGGCCCGGTGGCTCGCGGGAGCGATCCGGCGGGCCCGGTGGCTCGCGGACTGGGCAGCTCGTCTGATTTTCGGCCGCGGCCTGCGCGCGGAACGCCGCACCACTTCCCGCCACCGTTGCCGGGGCTCGCGCGGCCGAGCGCACCGATCGGCGCGCTGCGATCGACGCCACCGGCGCGGCCGGCCACCCCGATCGACGAGCTCGACCCCGGCTTGCTCATCGAGATCCCCGAACCATCGGTGGCTCGTCATCCGGCTCCACCGGCGGCTCCACCGGCCGCTCCACCGGCCGCTCGCCATCTCGCTCCACCAGCCGCTCCACCGGCACCGCCGCTGCTCATCGCGCGCAACGCGCCGCCCGTGCCGCGCCCGCTGGCTCCCGCCGCCGTCCCCTCGCGAGCGAGCTGCGATCAGACCGCGGTGGTCCGGCCGCTGCCAACCCAGGGCTCAGCTCGTCGTCAACGATTGCAGCCGCGGACGCTCGTCGCGATCGCTGCGGGCGCGTTCGCCGGTATTGCCGCCGCGTTCATCCTCCTGTGCGCGTCACCGAAGCAGGCCTCGCCACCGAAGCCCGCAGCCTCGCTGCCCGCGGCCTCGCTGCCGCTCGCATCATCGCCGCCGATCCACGCGCCGGTTCGCGCGCTGGCGGTGCCCACTGTGCCGGCTCGCGCACCAGCGGTGGCCACCGTGCCGGTCGCAGCACCGGCGCGCGCGATCGCACCGGCGCGGATCGCCACACCGTCGACCGCCACGCCGAGATTGCCGCTGCACGCGACCACGAGCGTCAAGCCAGCTACCCCCGCACCGGCTCGGATCGCCACACCGTCGACTGCCACGCCGCGATTGTCGCTGCACGCGACGGCGACGGCGAGCGTCAAGCCAGCTACCCCGGCTGCGAAGCCAGCGCCGGCAAAGCTTGCGGCTGGCCCTGCGCGTCATCCGGCGGTGGTCAGGCCCGTTGCACCTCCTCGTCGCGTGGCCCTGGCGACCCAGGTGACGCAAGTCAAGCCCGCCGCGAAGCTGGGCAATCCGGCGACTGCATCATCGATTCATAAGCCGGCGACGAATCGCAAGCCCGCGGCCACGAATGACAAGTCGACGGCCCCGAGTCCGTGACCGCAACGGCGGCCAGTACCAGACCAAGAACGCGCCGCACGAGGTCGTGATCGCCCGTCCGTGACGTCAGCGCGCCAGCTCGGCGACGAGATCGCTCGCCGAGATCCGCTCGAGCCCCTCGCTCGCCGACCGCGGATCGAGGACATAGCCGGTGCTGCCGGCCGGCAGCGCGAGGTCGTCGCGCAGCAGGGCAAACCAGGTCGGCGCGTTGGCCGGCGGCAGATCGTCGAGCGTGCTGTCCGGATCCTCGCCGGCGTGGAGCCGGGCGAGCCGGGCGAGCGCTTGCTCCTTGTCGCGCCGGCGGTACACGGCGAACCCACCCTCGGGCCGCCGGACGTAGACGATGTTGGCGCGCGCCACCGCGTGGATCGCGGCGAGGTCCCACAGCGTGGGCCGCGCGCCGGTCTCGACCAGGTCGGTGAAGTCGCGGCCGATGTGGGCGAGCGCGGCGCGGTACCCGCCGACCGCGTGGATCGCGTTGCGGCCGGTGATGTGGACGTCGAGCCAGCACAGCCGGCGCGCCGCGAGATCGATCACGAGCGGCACCGTGATCATCGAGTGGCCGTGCAGATCGAACCGCTGGGCGACCGCGCGCGGATCGAACGGCTCGCCGGGGCGCGGCCGGATCATCAGGCCGGCGAACCCGTGGGTGAGCTGCTCGAACGGCACCGCGTTGTAGCTG
Source organism: Kofleriaceae bacterium (assembly GCA_036271215.1). Classification (GTDB taxonomy): domain Bacteria; phylum Myxococcota_A; class Polyangia; order Haliangiales; family Haliangiaceae; genus JABFXX01. The sequence continues at coordinate 6,369 of DATBBB010000544.1, forward strand.
AACACGACCATCACGGCGTGGCGCGCGCCCATCGCGCGCAGCGCCTCGATGTCGAGGTCGACGAACTCGGACGCGCCGAGCGGCGGCGGCGCGGAGGTCAGATCGCCGGAGTGGATCGCGCTGCGCTCGCCGACCACGAGGTTGGTGAAGTCGCAGGTCGCGACGTGGCGCCACGCCGCATCGAACATCGCGACCGAGAGGTCGAGGTCGACCCGCGCGCCGGCCGGCTCCTCCCAGTGCAGGAACAGCCGGACCGCCTCGACGACCGCCGCCGGCGCCGCCGGTGACGCGGTCCCGACCGGCAACGCGACCTGGCTGCCGCGCGGCCACGCGAGCTTCGCGCGCGACGCGTTGCGCTCGGCGAACGGCACCAGGATGCTGCCGAGCCCGCGATCGATCACCGCGCGAGCGAAGTTGCGGCGGCCCGCGGCGCGCGCGATCAGCTCGGCGCGGATCAGCGCGACCAGCGCCCCGACCGCATCGCCGCGCAGCGCGGCCCGGCGGTCCGGCACCGTCCACGCCTTGAGCACCTCGCCCTTGGGGAAGAACACCCGGCGCGGCCACGGCGCGGTCCGCCGCGCGATGTGCGACGCGAGCCCGAGCAGCATGCCCGGGGCCCCGCGGATCGCCGCGATCTCGACCGCGCCGATCACCGCGGCGAGCGCATCGGGCTGGCGGGTCTGCGCCACGCGCACCAGGTGATCGACCCGGCGCAGCAGCTCGCCCGGCCGCTCGGCGAGCCGCTCGGCCGCGGCGCGCGCGTCGCCATCGCGCAGCCGGGCCTCGACCACGCTCGCCCACCGCGACACCCGGGCCCGGTCGTCCGAGATCCGGACGGTCGCTACCCCGCGCGCCTCGTCGCGCACGCCGGCGCCGAACGAGACCGCGTCGAGCCGGGTCTGGCGCACCGCCGCGAACCCGAGCGCGACCACCGGCATCCGCCGCGCGTGCTCGAACGGGTGCAGCCGCTCGCCGACCCGCTTCCACAGCCCGCGGTGGCGCCACATGTCCTCGACGACCTGCTCGACCGGCAGCCGCTCGAGCGCCTCGAGCACCGCGCGCCGCAGCCCGCGGCCGAGCGTGCCGAGCCGCATCGGCTCGACCAGCCCGGGGTTGCCGCCGAGCAGCACGGCGGCGACGCGCAGCACGTCGGTCGCGGTCGCGAGGTGGGCGTGCGTGGTGTTGACCATCGCCGCGCGATCCGCCGCGACCATCCACAGCCGCGCGACCACGATCGCCATCGTCTCCTTGACCGGGATCCGCGCGGGCAGCCACCGCACCGTCTTGGGGCCCATCGCGTCGATCACGACCTCGACCTCGGCGCGGTCATCGGGCGACAGCGGCGACGCCCGGCCGATCAGGCGCTCGAACCGATCGCGCGCCGCGCCGATCAAGTCGAACCCGAGGTGGAGCAGGCGGAGCTCGCCGTCGTGGTGGGTCACCAGCTCCGTGGTCGTCGCCGCGCGCACGAACGGATCGCCGATCGCGACCCGGCGGTGGCAGATCGGGCAGCCCGCGTAGGTCCCGCCGTCCCAGCACGTCCGGCACACCAGGTGGCCACACGGATCGAGCGCACCGATCTGCTTGATCTGTCCGCACCACGGACACGGCTGCGCCGGCCGGGTCAGGATCCAGGTCAGCATCCGGCGCAGGTAGAGCGACGATGTGTCCCCCGGCGTGGTCACGCGGAACCCGCGGAACAGCGGCACGTGCGGGCGGTGCGCGCCGAGCGCCATCGCGAGCGTGGCCGAGATCCACGACCGCAGCTCGAGGATAGTCTGCTGCGGCAGGCGGCGCATCGTCATCGCCAGATCGAGGCTCATCACGTAGCCGAGCTGCGCGAGCTCGTCCTCGAACTTGTCGAGATCGACGTCGCGGGTCGGCCGCGTCGTCGCGCTCGCGACGCGATCCGGATCGAGCACGACCGTATGGGTTCGCGCCAACAGGAGCGTGCGGATCGAGTCCATTAAAAGATGGGCGGAGAGTGGATGCGCTACCGTGCCAAGAGAAGGAAGCACATCCGGAGCCGCCCAAAACCACCCTAACATTTTTGTCGGCGCGGCGCTGCCGCGTCGTCGCGCCGCATCCGCGGACAGTCCTCCGTTCGGGCGTCGGGCTCTGGCTTTTGCTGACCCTGAGCGAGCTTCTTGGTCGTCACGGCGCGACGTCGACGTGGACCACCTGCGTCGCAATTCCGCCGCGGCTGTCGCGCAGCACGAACCACACGGTCGCCGGGCCGGCGGCCGGGGTGTGCCAGGTGGTCGAGACCGCCGTCGCCGGGTCATCCTCATCGACCGCGCTGGCGTCGACCGCGAGCGTGCCGCCGGTGGCGAACCACGACAGCCGCATCGCCTCGCGGCGCGTCACGAGCGTCTGGGACAGCGGATCGTAGAACAGATACGACTCCGCGGCCTCGGCCGGCCACGACGCGGTCAGCGTGACGTCGGTATCGGCGGCGGCGCCCGGCACCACCGGCGGATCGAGCGTGGGATTGCGGTTGGCGGCGTACTGCAGATCGTAGTCGTGCGCGACGATCGCCGGCGCGGTCGCCAGGTGGCAGGTGATCCGGGTCAGCCCGAACGCCAGGAGGTCGCCGGCATCGACCCGCACCGGCTGGTAGTAGCCACCGGTCGAGTCGGCGTCGCGCGGGCGGAAGTTGCCGGGCGGGGTCTCGGGGCCGAACTGCAGGCAGCCGTTGCTCGGCAGCGCGGCCGACACCGTGGGCGCCGTGCCGAGCGGCATGAGGTTCTTGGCGACGAGGCAGGCGGCAGACACCGAGTTGTCCTCGGTCGGCGGCTTGGGTGCGGTGCAGAACGCCCAGCTCGGTGCGTCGTCGGCTGGGTCATCCGGTGGGTCATTCGGCGGGCCGTCCGGCGAGGCGATCACGGCGCGGTAGCTGACCGTGCCGCCCGGTTTGACCTCGGCCGGCTCGGCGATCACCGCGAGCACGCGCGGCTGATCGATGATCGCGAGCCGCTGATCGAGCGCAGCGTCGCAACCCGTGAGCCCGGCGTAGCCGGCGAGCCCGGCGCACCCGGCGGCGACGGTGAGGATCGCGCGCGGCGTCATCGTTCGATCCTCACCCCGCCGATCGCGAGCAGCGGCAAGCTGGTCAGGTAGCCGTGCTGCGAGAAGTCGGCGTTGTAGATGATCTCCTCGGCGTTGGCGCGATCGGTCAGGTTCTGGATCTCGAGGTAGACCGCGCCGCGGACCCCGCCCGTGATCGCGAACCGGCGCTCGCCGCGGACGTCGGCCGCGAAGAACGTCGGCAGCCGGGTGCCGTTGTGCGGGCCGACGATCGGCTGGAACCGGCCCGAGCGGCTGTCGAAGAACGCGCCGATCACGGCGGTGCGCGGCTCGCCGGTCGCCAGCCGCAGCCGGCCGCCGAGCGTCCACGGGCCATGGTCCCAGCCGGCGACCGCGATCAGGCCGTGCGTCTGATCGTGATCGAACAGCCGCTCGGGCTGGGTGTCGGCGTCCTTGCGGGTCGACCGGCTGAGCGAGTAGCTGAGCCAGCCGGTGAGGTGGTTCCAGTCGACCAGCCGCGCGGTGACCTGCAGGCCGAGCACGCGGCCGGTGCCGCCCTGGGTGAGCGCCTGGGCGAGCGGCGGCGTGACCGCGAGATCGCGCGCGACCAGATCGTCGAGCCAGCGCGCGTAGACCGCGGCCTCGAGCGCGAACGGCGCGTGGCGCCACTGGCCACCGGCGGTGACGTGCCACGCCTGCTCGACGCCGAGGTCCGGCGTGCCGAACACCGCGCTGGTGTCGCTGGCCTCGCGCGCCTGGTGGTAGAGCCCGGCGTCGACCCGCGCGCTGGCGTCGCCGGTGAGCTGGACCTGCAGCGAGCCGCGCGGATCGTCGGTGAAGTCGAGCTGCTGCGAGCCGAGCGCCGGCAGCGCCCCGACCCGCGGCGTGAGCCGGCTGGCGCCGAGCATCCAGGCGTCGAACCGATCGCCGAGCGTCGCGGTCACCCGGCCGGCGCGCAGGTCGAGCGCGACGTGACCGGCAGCGTCGATCGTCGTCGCGTTCCAGCGATCGGCCGCGACGTCGTCGCCCGGCGGCTGGCCGAAGATGTAGAGGTCGCCCTCGCGCACCGGGATGGTCAAAGAGCCGGTGCGCTGCAGCGCCGCGGTCTCGGCGTCGAGATCGGCGCCGTAGGTCACGGTCGCCGCCGGTGACAGCCGGTGCTGCTGCACGCCGCGCGCACCGGCGAGCCAGGTCGCCGCGCGCTGGCTCGCCGGGATCAGCCCGACCTGCAGATCGTAGCGCGTGTGGTCGCGGCCGGCCCACACGGTGGCGCTGTCGTAGCCGTCCGGCCGATCGCGGCGCAGCGTGATCTGCGCCCGGACCGTGCGCTGATCGGTGCGCTCGTCGACCTGGGTCGCCGGATCGTCGGACACCAGCGTGCGATCGAGCGAGTCGAGCGAGCCGAGCACCCAGCCGGTGATCGCGAGATCGTCGTGGATCGGCACGCGCACCACGACCTGGCCGTCGGTCCAGGTCGGGATCGGCGCGTTGGGCGCGAGCGTCTTGCGGTCGGCGACCACGTCGATCGCGTGATCGAGCCAGCTCTGGCGCACCGCCGCCGCGATCGTCGCGCCGCCGAGCTTCAGCTTGCCGGCGGCGCTGGCGTCGAGCACGTCGGCCTGGGCCCGCCAGTCGGGCGCCGCCGCCGGATCCGCGAGCCCGATGTCGATCACGCCGCCGATCGCGCCGCCGCGATCGGGGCCGAACGCCGCCGGCGTCAGGTGGATATCGCCGACCAGATCGTTGCCGACCGCGGCCCGGTAGCCGCCGACGTGGTACAGCGCCATCACCGGCACGCCGTCGACGAACACGCGGGTATCGTGCGGCGCGGCGCCCCACACCACGATGTCCGCCGATCCCGCCGGCGGGCGCGCCACCGCGGGCAGCGACTGGACGATCTTGGCGGCGTCGCCACCGCCCGGCACCGAGCGCGCCAGCTTCGCGGTGACCTTGGTCTCGCCGGGCGCGGTCGGCGCGATGTCGATGATCTCGATCTGCTCGCCGGTCGAGGCCTCCGCGGCGTCGACCTCGATCGTCAGGCGGACGTCGCCGGTCAGCGTCACCGGCTGGCGCAGGGTGACCAGGAACGGCGCGGTGACCACGATCGTGTACGAGCCGGGGGCCAGGCTGACCGCGAACGTGCCGTCGTCGTCCGACGCCACCAGCTCGCTGCCGACCTCGACCACCGCGCCGCCGACCGGCTGGTGGGTGGCACGATCGACCAGCGTGCCGTGCAGGGTCGCGGGGCCATCGGCGCGCGCCGCGCCGCACCACAGGATCGCGATGGCGATCGCGCCGGCGAGCACGCCGCGGCCACCGCCCCAGGTCACAGCGTGAACTGCAGCGCGAGCGCCCCGGCCCCGGCGCCGTGCGGCAACAGCTGCACCTCGTCCTCGGTCGACACCCCGCGCGCCGCGCCGATCAGCGCCCCGCTGCGGTACGCCGCGACGTACCACGCCGCGCTCGCGTCGCTGCACATCGAGCGCGCCTCGACCCGCACGACGTAGGCGCCCGCCGGCGGCGGCATCTTCCAGATCACGTGCTCGGCCGGCCGGCCGTCGCGGTGACAGTTGGCGTTGCCGTCGCGATCGAGGATCCCGCCGGCGAGGTACGCGGTCGGATCGGGCGGCGGCGAGCCGGGCGGCGGCAGCTTGAACGTGTTCGGGTTGTCGGCGTAGGCCTCGCCGCCGAGCGGATCGACGACGTGGAGATCGAGATCGGCGGTGCTGTCCCACTCGAGGCCGACCACCAGCTCGCCGTCGGGCGGCGGCGCCAGGTTTGCGGTCAGGTCGATCGACGCCGGCGCGCCGAACCGGCCCTGCTCGTCGCTGCCGACCACGACCAGCGAGAACGGCCCGGGCGGGAACCGGTCGGCGAGGGCGAGCGTCGCCGACAGGCTCGGATCGGTCGGCATCTCGAACGACGGCACCCCGGCGGCGACGATCCAGCCGTCGTCGATCCCGGCGACGCCGATCACCGCGGCGCGCGAGCCGGGCCCGAGGTCGCCGATCACCATCTCGCGGACCAGGCCGATCGTCAGCGCGGTGTGCAGCGTGCGAACCTGGACCGCGTCGGGGCCGCCCGACGCTGCCGGTAGCGGCCCGGGCCGGTACTGCGCGCCGGGGATCTGCAGCAGCGCGCCGAGCCCGAGCTCCGGGCTGGCGCCGGCATCGCAGCCGGCGAGCGCGCAGCCGAGCCCGAGACCGAGACCGAGACCGAGACCGGAATGGACGACCAGCCCGCCGAGCGCCCGCATCAGAACCCCACCTGCGCGCGCAGCGCGATCCGATCCGCCGACAGCGAGGTCGGCGCGCCGTTGTCGGCCCGCCCGAACGGGTTGCGCACGCGGTCGTACTCGAGCGTGAACCGCGCGTCGTGCCACCGCGCGTTGGCCATCAGCTCCCACTCCGAGAAGATCTTGTGGACGTTGACCAGCGACGCACCCTCGCGATCCATCGCGTCGCGGTCGGCGTCGTAGCGGTCGTAGCGCACGCCGAGCTGCGCGTAATCGCCGACGTCCTGCACCGCGCCGATCGCGTAGCCGAGCTGGCGCAGGTCGCGGCTCGCCGCCACCGGATCGGAGTACACCAGGCCGCGGTCGAGGTTGGTCGACAGGATGGTCTCGAAGAACCCCACGCCGGTGCCGATCGCGCACACGCACCAGTGCACGGTGAGGTCGGCGCCGAGCGCGTTGCGCGAGAACGTCTGCGACGGCTCGCCGGGGCTGCCCGGCACGATCTGGATCTCGCCGCCGTCGACCACACCGTTGTGGTTGTCGTCGACCCACTGGATGCCGTCCTTGGTCGGCTGGACGCCGGGGTGGAGGCCCTTGCCGGCGAGCGCCGAGACCCCGGCCTCGAACCGTAGCCGGCGCGGCGCGGGGATCTCGACGCCGACCCGGCCGAGGAAGTCGTAGCTCGACGTCGGATCCTTGCCCTTCCACTGCGCGTCGCCGACCGGCGCGCCGTTCATGATCGCCAGCGCCCACCGCGCGTAGCTGTAGCGGCCCTGGACCATCGCGCCGGCGTCGAAGTTGCCGGGGAACAGCGCGCGCGACATCGCGGGCGGCTCGAGGAACGGCTTGTCGCGAACATCGGCCGCGACCTCGACGCCGAACGGGATCGTGAACAGCCCGGCGGTCAGCGCGACGTACGGGTCATCGGCCGGCGCCTGTGGCCGCGCGGTGGTCCACCCGACCTGCGCCCCGAGCAGCCGCGCGGTCGCGCCGTTCAGGGTGTTGCCGTCGAACTCGAGCGCGCCGAACATGCCGTCGCGGCTCGCCACGGCGCGCAGCCGGGCGCGCGGGATCTCGAACCGCTCCTGGTTGAGCGGCTGGGTGGGGGTGTTCGGGTCGATCTCGTCGAGCGACGACTGATCCCACGCCACCAGATCGGCCTGGACGAAGCCGGTAACGTCGAGCTGCCAGCCGCGGTCGGTGACCACGGGGCGCGCCGGCTCGGGATCGGCGATCGCGGCGCCGGGCGCGAGGGCAAGGACGATCGCCGCGATCATCGCCGTGATCGCCGAGATTGCTGCGGTCGCTGGGATCCGGCCCCGCCGCCGGTTCAGGGCAACGCCGGGACGGTGCCGTCGGGGTTGAGCAGCGACGGGTGCGAGTCCTTGTAGACCTTCACCGCGTCGGTGCACGCGTTGATGATCTCGTTGTAGGTCTTCGGGTTGGTGAAGCACGAGGCATCCGCCGTGCCGCCGGCGTCGATCGCCGCCGGCGCGTCCTTCGGAGCGTTGCCATCGTCGCCGCACGCCGCCGCAAACACGAGCGGCACGGTGATGAAAAATGCGTGGAGCTTCATCTCAATGGTCCTCGCAGAAGCCGGCGCGACACGTGGTGCCGGTCGCGCAGGCGTGGGTGGCGTCGCACGTCGCGCACGCCGTGGTGGCCACGACGCTCTCGTACTTGCAAGTGCAGCTCGTGCCCGGCGTGAACAGCGACAGCTCGCCGCCCTCGTGGTCGCGGTTGACCTGCATCGCGCAGGTCGGGACCAGGCCGACCGGGCCGATCGCGTCCTTGATCATGTCGAAGTTCGGATCCTTGTCGAGCGTGCCGCCGGTGATCAGGTTGATCACGTAGCGCGCGTCCAAGCTGACCGGGGTGCCAACCGGGTTCTCGAGATCCATCCACACCGTCGGCGACCACACCGTGTAGTGGCCGTCGCGGACGTTCTTCTTGTCGCGCGACGAGCTCGACGAGTCGGGGTAGTACGCGGCGTACTGGCCCTTGGCGCGGTACGCCAGCGCCTTCATCGTGGTGCGGTTGCCGTCGTAGACCTCGGCGCCGAGGATGCCGATCGACGCCGCGGTGCCGTTGATCACGGCGGCGGCGACGTCGGGCGAGCCGGCCTCCTGGAGGCCCTTGAACTTCGACGCCGGGGTGATCCCGAGGTTGGCGGCCCAGGCGAGCAGTGTGCTCGTGGTGAGCTTGCGGATGAACAGCTGGGCCTCGTCGGTCCACGGCGCGATCATGCCCGCCATGCCGAACCCGAACACGAAGTACGCTTCCTCGAACGTGATCGCGATCGGCTCGGCGGCGGTCGGCACCGCGAGCACGTAGGCCTGGGTCGGGCCCTGGACCGCGCGGACCGCGCCGACCGGCGGGGTCGGTGGCGGCGGGCACGCGCTGTTGAACAGCGCCGAGTTTGCGACGTCGGGGACGCGCGCGGCGCCCAGCGTGCACGTCAGGGTCGCCGAGTGCAGCGGGTCATCCGCGTTCCACGCCGGGTCCTCGGTGAGCGACGGCAGGTACTGCATCGTCGTCGTGGCGATGAGCGGGACCGGCGTGTAGATCGCGTTGATGTTGGTGCACGACGGGTTGGTGATGAACACCAGCCGGATCGGGTGCGGCGTGCCGTCGGAGTCCTTGTTGTCGCGCAGCTTGCGGCCGAGCCGCTTGAGCAAGTTGGTCTGGGTGTCGCCGACCTGCAAGTACACGATCGGCACGTCCGTGAAGCTCTCGCAGTTCGCGGCTTCGGCGACCCGCGGTACTGCGACCGGGACCGCGATCGCGAGTGCGATCAAGATAGATAATCTCTTCATCGATCCTCCGTGGGCGTGGGCTGGGGGCTCCAGCAAGCTCGATGCCTAAGGTCTGCGCGGGCAGCTTGTAACACCGCCCGAGCAACGAGGTTACAGGCGGGTTACGCATCGCCTGATTCACAATGGTAAATCCGAATTGTTCCGATAAACAGAGTGTTCCCCAGCGCTCACCTGCACTATCGAAGATCGCGAGTGGCGACTGGGCCCCCAGCCACTCCCGCTGATGCGCGCAGCCGCCCGGCGATGCGCTACGGAACGTCTACGGCGTGACGGTGAGCGTCGTCGAGGCCACGACGCTGCCCAGCGTCGCCGAGATCGATGACGTGCCGGCGGCGACCGCGGTGGCGAGCCCGCCGGGCGCGATCGTGGCGGTCGCCGGCGTCGCCGACGCCCAGGTCGCCGTGGCGGTCAGATCCTGGGTCGTCAGATCGCTGTAGTGGCCGGTCGCGGTGAACTGCTCGGTCGACCCGACTGCGATCGACGGCAGGGTAGGGCTGATCGCGATCGAGCGCAGCGCGGCGTCGGTGACGGTCACCGCGGTGCTCGAGTACTTGTCCTTGTACTGCGCGCTGATCGTGGCGTCACCCTTGACCAGGCCCTTGAGCTGGCTGCCGGCCACCGTGGCAACCGCCGGCTGCATGCTGGTCCAGGTCACGTCCTGGGTGACCTCGACGTTCGAGCCGTCGTTGAGGAACGCGGTCACGTGGACCGGCACGATCACGCCCGCCGCGACCACCGGGTTGACCGGCGAGATCTCGATCCGGGTCGGCGCCGCCGGGGCGACCGTGACCGCGATCGTGGCGCTGACCGCGAAGCCGGACGCGGTGATCGTCGTCGTGCCGGGGGCGACCGCGGTGATCGTCGCGGTGTTGCCGCTGGCATCGACCGTGGCGGCCCGCGGGTTGCTCGAGTCCCACATCACGTCGCTGCTGGTGAACGCGGCGCCGTGCTTCTGGAACATCGCGGACACGCCGCGGGTCTCGCCGATCTGCAGCGTCACCGAGGTCGGATCGACGACGACCGTATCGGGATCGGGCGACTCGAAGTTATCGCCACAGCCGACGATCGCAGATGCAAATGCAACGGCCGCCGCAGCGGCGGTCAGCAAGCTCGCTCGTATCATCGCCGGCATCCTACGTGGGGATGGCAATCAATCCAGGCCGCGAACGCGTTACATGCGTGTCACACCGGGCGATGATCGGGAGCGGCAGGGCGAGCGGGGCAGGATACCGTAAGTGATCGAGGCGTTCTGCCCTGGTCACGGATGGCGCGACAGCATCGTGAGCGCCGCGGCCGCGGCCACGCGCACCACGCCGCTGCGATCGGCGAGCGCGGCGACCAGCCCGGGCGTGATGTGGCGCGCCGCCTCGTGGCCCGCGGCGGCGGCCGCGCGATCGGCCGAGCGCTCGGCGTGACCGACCGCGGTCTCGAGCGCCTGGAGCCCTGTCGCGTCGTCCTGCGTGGCGAGCTCGACCGCGGCCTCGATCGCGAGCTCGGGGTGGTCGGCCGCGCCCTGCATCACCGCCAGGAACACCGCTCCGGCGGCCTGGCGGTCCGCGGCGTCGCCGGCGTGAGCGAGCACGCGCGCGGCGGCGAGCCGGACCCGGGGCTCGGGATCTCCGGACAGCCGCTTGGCCAGCGCGATCGCCGCCGGCTTGCCGAGCGCGCGGGTCGCGAGGTTGGCGGCGCCGGCGCGCACCGTCCACTCGCCGGCGCTCGCGGCGCGATCGATCGCCTTGGCCGCGCGGTCGCCGTGCGCCGGGCCGCTCGCTGGGCCCCCCGCCGGGCTCCGCGCTGGGCCCCCCGCTGGGCTATCGATCGCGATCGCCGCCTCGGCCGCGACCACCGGATCCGGATCGTCGGCCAGCGCGGCGAGCGCGGCCTGGGCCTGGCCGTGGGTCGCGACCAACAGCTCGATCCCCGCGAGCCGGACCGCCAGCGCCGGATCTCTGGCCGCGAGCACGCCGAGCTCGGCGAGGTTGCCGATCCCGATCTTCGCGAGCGCCGAGGCCGCCGCGGCGCGGACCGCCTCGTCGGGATCGTGGAGCCGCATGGTCAAGAGGCCCACCGCGTCCTTGTCCTTGAGCTGGCCGAGCCAGTGGATCGCGGCGCGCCGGACCCGCGGATCGCCGTCGGCGCCGGCGGCCTCGAGGTCGGCGAACGCGAGCGCCCCGACCTTCTTGCCCAGGCCGTCGACCACGATCCGCCGCGCCTCGGCGTTCTCCGAGTGCAGCATCTCGCCGGCCTGGCCGGGGGCGCGCGGATCGCCGCGCAGCACCGCGATCGCCGCGGCGGCGACCACGCGATCGTCGTCGTCGGCCATCCGCTGCGCGACCGGTTCGGCGAGCGGCTCGAGCTCGGCGGCGACCACCGCGTCGATCGCGGCGAGCTTGAGCACGACCGACGGCGACGCCAGCGCCTGGCCGAGCGTCGCGATCGCGAGCTCGCGCACCAGGGCCTTGTCGTCATCGCCGGCGATCTGGCCGCGGTACGCCGCGTAGGTCCTGGCGATCCCGGCCGCGTCGCCCAGCGCGAGCGCCGCGCGGACCCGCATCTGCCACAGGTCCTCGTCACCGGGGTAGGCGGCGAGCCCGGTATCGGCCGCGCGCGCGGCCCCGGCGTAATCGCCTTGTTCATACAGCGCGACCGCGGGCCGCGCGTGGTTGGCGCACGCTGCGACGAAGCTCACGACACATCCGAGCAGAGACCAGCGCATGACACTCCCGGACATCGCCAAGGCGACGAGACACCGAGATCGTGGCACGAGTCGGCGTTTTGGTTACGTGTTACAACGCGCGAACCGATGGCGATCCGCGGGTACCTGTTCGATCTCGACGGTACCCTCGTCGACTCCGAGCGTGAGACCGCCGAGGCGATGGCCCGCGCACTGTGGCGCGGCCAGGGCATCGCGATCGAGCCCTACGACCGCGACTATATTGTCGGCCGGTCGTGGATCGCGATCTACGACAGCCTCGCGGCGCGTTATCCCCAGCTCACGTGGAACCGGGCCGAGACCATCGCGCACACCGCGATGCTGCGCGACGAGGTGTTCGCCGAGCTCGGCATCACCGTGCTGCCCGGGGCGCGCGCCGTGCTCGGCTGGACCCGCGACCTGCCGCGCGCGCTGGTCACCGGCAGCTCGCGGGTCGAGGTCACCCAGGTCCTGCCGCTGATCGGCCCCGAGGCCGAGTTCGCCGTGATCGTCGCGGCCGAGGACGTGCCGCGCAGCAAGCCCGCCCCCGACGGCTACCAGGCGGCGATCGCCGCGCTCGGCCTCGCCCCCGCCGAATGCCTGGTGATCGAGGACTCGGTGGCCGGGATCGCGGCCGGCCGATCGGCCGGGTGCATGGTCGTGGCCTGCCGGGCCGGCAACTTCGCCGGGTGGGACCAGTCCGCCGCCCACCGGGTGATCGATACGCTCGACGAGCTGACACCGGCGCTGGTCGCAGAGCTGTCGGCGCACTATGGTTCGGACATGGGTGCGCCGTGAAGCTGCCAGCCGAAGTCACGGTCTACGAGGTCGGCCCGCGCGATGGGCTGCAGAACGAGGCGCGCCAGGTCCCGACCGCCGAGAAGATCCGGTTCATCGATGCGCTGGTCGCGTCGGGGATCCGCGACATCGAGATCACGAGCTTCGTGTCGCCGAAGTGGATCCCGCAGCTCGCCGACTCCGCCGAGGTCGCGCGCGGCGTGCGCCGCCCGGCCGGGGTGCGGATGAGCGCGCTGGTCCCCAACCGGCGCGGCCTCGAGACCGCGCTCGCGTCGGGGATGAAGGAGATCGCGGTGTTCATGAGCGCGTCGGAGACCCACAACAAGAAGAACGTCAACAAGACGATCGCCGACACGATCGCCGCGTTCGAGGATGTGGTGCCGCACGCGCGCGCCGCCGGGGTCGCCGTGCGCGCGTATCTCTCGACCTGCTTCGGCTGCCCGTACGAGGGCGACGTCGACCCCGAGCGCGTGGTCCAGCTGACCGGCCAGCTGCGCGATCTCGGGGTCTACCAGGTCTCGATCAGCGACACGATCGGCGTCGCCAACCCGATGCAGGTCGAGGACGTCCTCGGCCGCGTGCTGGTCAAGCACCCGACGTCGTCGGTCGCGGTCCACTTCCACGACACGCAGGGCACCGCGCTCGCCAACTGCGTGGTCGCGCTGACCCTGGGGATCACGACGATCGACGCCGCGGCCGGCGGGCTCGGCGGCTGTCCGTATGCTCCCGGCGCGTCGGGCAACCTGGCCACCGAGGACATCGTCGCGATGCTGCACGGCATGGGCGTCAAGACCGGGATCGATCTCGACAAGCTGACCGAGGCGTCGCGCACCGCGGCGACGTTCGTCGGCCACGAGCTGCCGTCGAAGTACTTGAAGGCGCACATCGGCAAGCAGGCCCGCGCGCGCCGGCGCGCCGAGCTCGGCGGCTGAGCCGCGGCCACGCCGTGATAGCTTCGCGGCCATGGCCGACGTCGTCGTCGAGTATCGTGGCAGCACCGCGTGGGTGCGGCTGAACCGTCCGGATGTCCGCAACGCGCTGTCGCGCGACGTCAACGTCCGGTTGCAGGAGCTCGCGGTCGGGTTCGAGGATCGCCCGGAGGTTCACGCGGTGGTGATCACCGGGACCGGCGACAAGGCGTTCTGCGCCGGCGCCGATCTCAAGGAGCGCCGCGGCGTGACCGCCGCCGAGACCGGCCCGTACATCAACGCGATCGCCTCGGCGATCAACGGCTGGGGCGACATCCGCAAGCCGACGATCTGCGCGATGAACGGCGCGGCGTACGGCGGCGGGCTCGAGCTCGCGCTGGCGTGCGACTTCCGGATCCTCGTCGAGGGCGCCGAGCTCGGGCTGACCGAGGTCCGGCTCGGCATCATGCCGGGAGCGGGCGGCACCCAGCGGCTGCCGCGCCTGATCGGTGACGCGCGGGCCAAAGAACTGATCCTGCTCGGCCGGCGGATCTCGTCGGCGCGGGCGCTCGAGATCGGCCTGGTGCACCAGGTCGTGCCGCGCGCCGGGCTCACCGCGGCGGTCGAGGGGCTGCTCGCCGAGCTGGCGGGCTGTGCGCCGCTGTCGGTGCAGTCGGCCAAGTCGGCGATCGAGCGCGGCTACGGCAAGCCGCTGGCGGAGGCGCTCGACATCGAGCGCGAGTGTTACGACGTGACCCTGTTCAGCGAGGATCGCGACGAAGGACTTGCGGCATTTGCTGAGGGCCGGCCGCCGATCTACCAGGGGCGCTGAGCGATCTCGCGACGATCCGCGCGCCCAGCGCCCCCTGTCAGCCGCTCGCCGGATGTCGCTGCGACCGCACTTGCCAGGTCTCGGGTCCGGCGACCTGGGGGTCCAGGCTCCGTCCGTGCTCTGCGAGACAGTCTGACTGCGACCGGGGGTAGACCCGACTCGCGAGCTTGCGGTCGGATGGTTGTTGCGCGAGATGGCCTGACCGATGCACGCTTGAGCTATCAATGTCGGCCATTCAACACCTCTTGCGTCGTTGGGGTTTTGTAAAGCTCGGCAGCTACGGACTGGTGCTGACCCCCGAAGGTCGCGTGATGACCACGCGGCCCGGGGTGCTCGACGATGGCACCGGCGGCCGGATCGTCGGCTGGCAGGACGATGATCTCGCGATGGCGGAGCTCCGCAAATGGGAGCCGACGGGCCCCGCGCAGGCGTCGGGTGCGTCGAGTGCGTCGAGCAAGCCCGCCAAGCTCGCGCCATCGCCGATGGCTGCACCGTCGGTCGTGGTCATTCCTCCATTCTCCCCGGCTTCCCCGGCTTCCCCGGCTTCCCCGGCTTCCCCGGCTCCCCCGGCCCGGCTCCGTGCTCCGACGCCGGCTCCGCCGATCTCGGTCGGCGCGCCGGTGATGCCGGCCGCGCCGGTCGCGGGCGCGGCTCGATCTCTCACGTATTCTCAAGTAATCTCGGAATCTTCCGTGATGGCAGCTCAACATGAGCAGACGTCAGCGAGCGTGATGGCCGAGCCCGTAGCCGACGGGCCCGCGGTCGACGAAGATGACTGGGAATGGACGATTGCACTGGCAAGGGCGCGAGCCGAAGAAGCAGACGTGGTGGCGGCCCCGGCGCCCAGGCCGATGAATCATGCGACGTCGGCAGCCCCGGCACCTCGGGCAGCCCCGCTCGCTGCCCGGCCGGCGGATCGGCCCGCCCGGCCGGCGACCCGCCCGCCGAGCCTCAAGCCCACGGCGATCATGCCGACCACGGCGCCGCCGGTCACGGCGACGTCGGGGACGCCGGCGCGCGGGACCGCGCATGGGACCGCGCACGCGGCTGCGCACGGGACGGCGAACGGGACGGCGAACGGGACGGCGAACGGGACTGCAATGGATGCGCTGCGCACCCGCCCGATGGGCGCGGTGACCGGCACGATCCAGGCGAAGGATCCGGCGGCGTCCGGCGAGTGGCCGAAGACCGAGCTGATCGGCGAGATCGACTACGAGGATTACTCGCACGCGCCGACCCGCACGGCGATCCCCGTCCCCGCGGCGACGCCTCCCACGGCGCGCCACGCGGCGGCTCCCCCGGCCGCGCGCGCGCGTCCGACCACGTCGCCGCCTCCGCTGCCGCGCGCTGCCGCGCCGGTCACGGTGATCCCGGTGCCGGCGCTGCCGACGATGCAGGGCTCGGCGCAGACCCATCGGTTCGAGCCGGTGGTGCGGACCCAGACCTCGCAGCTGCCGGCCCTGGCGGCGCGCCGGCTCGGCAAGGGCACCGAGCCGCTGGATTCGGAGACCAAGGCGCAGGACGCCGCCGCGATGTCCGACGACACCCAGACCCAGGTCAACCTGTCGATCGGCGATCGCACCACGCCGGGGATCGCGATGCCGCTCGCCGCGCGCGCGGTCCAGCTGCCGAGCGTCAAGCGCCGGGCCGCCCAGCGCGGTTGATTCCAGCCCTGGGTCCGGCCCTGAGCCTGGCCCTGGCGCTGTGCGCGTCGGCCGCGTGCGCAGGCAACGAGCCCGCGCCGGCCGCGCCGGTCGTCGAGCCGGCGATCGATGTCCACCGGGCCGAGAACGACGCCAAGGGCCTGGTCGCCGAGATCTACCAGACGATCAGCCGCGGCCAGACCGACTCGCTGTACTCGCTGCTGTCCGACGCGATGATCGTGTTCGGGCCGCGCAAGCTCGACGCCAGCGCGAGCCGGGCCAACGCGCTGCTGTTGCTCGGCAAGGTCGTCGATCCCAAGGCCAAGAAGCACGCCCAGCTGCGCTCGACCGGGCTGTCGATCACGCCGTCGCCGGGCGGCCACTCGGCGCGGATGTTCGACGTGGTCTATGCCGATAACCAGCCGCTCGCGGTGAGCGCGGTGCTGACCAACACCGGCGACATCTGGTCGGTGAGCGCGGCGATGATCGCGGAGATCTCGAACGGGCACACGATCAAGGCCGAGTCGGCGAAGGACGCGGTCGTGCCGCCGGGCTCCGCCGCCGCGGCCAAGGTCGATCCGGCCGCGGCCGACGCGGTCGAGCAGTTCAAGCGCGGGATCGCAGATCCGGCGAGCTGGGGCGACGAGCTCGCGAGCCGGAGCGACGCGATGATCATCGGCCCGGCGTCCGGCGAGATCACGCACGGCGCGGACGCGATCAAGCGGATGTGGAAGGCGCGCCTGAAGTCCAACGTGCGCGAGGCGACCAGCGGCGAGTTCACCGCGGCGCGCTCGCCCGACGGCCAGCTCGCCTGGCTGAGCGTCGCGGTCACCCGGGTCGCCGATGACGCGCCGGATCCGCTGCCGCTGCGGATCTTTGCGATCTACGAGAAGGACGGCGCCGGCTGGAAGCTGGCGATGCTGCACGAGGCGGTCGCGCTCGACGAGCCCGGCGCCGGCGTGCCGTTCAAGAAGATCGTCCCCGGGCCGGCCTCGGCCGCGCCGGCTGCCCCGGCCGCGCCGCCCACACCGGCCGCCCCGCCCGCGTCGGGAACGCCGCCCGCGCCGGGGACCCCACCCGCCGAGCCGGTGAAGGTCGAGGTCACCGCCAAGGTCGACGTCACCGACGCCAAGCCCGAGGATGCCGCCGCGGCGAAGCCAAAGACCAAGGCCAAGGCCAAGAAGGCCAAGACCCGCAAGCCCAAGCCCAAGCCGAAATCCAAATCCAAGCCCAAGCCGGCCGCGGACCCGGCGTCGGGCGATAGCAACCAGGGCGCGACCGCTCCCCCGGCCGCGCAGTGACGCGGGCAGTGACGCGCACAGTGACGCGCGCAGTGACGCGCAAATGACGCGGGTCAGTCGCCGGACGGGTCGCGCAGGGCGCGGCGCGCCGGCGGATGCATCGGCAGCACGCTGCGCGCGATCAGCCCGATGCCGCCGACCAGCAGCACCAGCATCGTGATCACGTTGAACAGCGACGTCTGCTGGAAGTGAATATCGAGGTTCATGATGATGCCGGCGACGATGATCAGCGCACCGGCGCCGGTCAGGAACCGCCCCGCGAACGAGCGGCCGTTCGCGAACAACATGCCGACGCCGAGCAGCAGCGGGATC
>DATBBB010000545.1:0-8342 GCA_036271215.1 Kofleriaceae bacterium
TTCTGAACGAGCACGGGGTTGCCCTTGGCGAGCAGCGCGCGTGCGACCGCGTCGTCGACCTTGGCGGCGTGGATCATGGCCTCGACGGGCAAGGGGACCTCGAGGGCGGGATCGTCGATGCGGCCGGCGGCGTCGAGCAGGCTCCAGGTCCCGAGCTCGGCCGACCATTCGAGGGCGCGCGAGCGCTCGACGTCGATCGCGAACACGCGGCGGACCCCGCGGGCCGAGAGCTTGGCGGCCTTGCGGGCGGCGTGGCCGAGCGACTGGGTGCTCACGATCTCGAACGCGAGGTGTTCCAGCTGGCGGCCGCCCGACCGGGGATCCGGGGCGTCGGGGTAGACGCTGATGTCCGGGGCGAAGTCGTCCTTCTTGGAGGTGCGAGTCAACAGATCGGCGGCGGCCTCGAACGCCGGGCCGGTATGGGCCTCGATGAGCGCGGCGAGCTGGACGTGCCGCTCGGCATGGGGCGGATGGGCGGGGGACACGTAGACTAGCTCCCCGTCGAGCATCTCGTAGCGAGTTTCGGGCACGACCAGGCGGTCGTCGATGTCCGGAAGCTCGGAGCCGGCGTGCGAGGAGTCGGACGACATGTCTCAGCATACCTTCGCCGGAGCACGGCGCGGAGACAGGTTCGATGATCACCACGGAGCGTCATGTGCCGCGCACGCAGCACGCGTCGTGCCGCGGTCAACCTGGCGAGATCACAGTCGCTGCTGTCCGGGTTTTGGCCGGAAACCGGAACTCGTCCGAGCCTCGGACAGATCCCGGACACGACGCTGCGTGCGATGCGCTGCCGACTCACCTCGGCCTCGTTCGTCATCCCCACCATCGATACGTTGCGCGGCACGCCACTCGCGTGGGTGCTTACCGCGACGCGATTGCGGTCCGGACGGCTTGGCGATCAGCGAAACCGACCCACCTCGTGCGGGGCCTTCCCGCTCACCGCGTGGCGAGCGGGCCTGTGCTCGGCGCCGGCGAGAACACGCCGGTCGTGACCGGCGGCATCAACGTGTTGATCCGGATCCGGCCCGCACCGCCGCCGCCCATGCCGGAGGATACGACGTTGGAGCTGGCGTCGGTCTTGGATTCACCGGGGCCGCTGGGGCTGGTGCCGGCGGCGCCGGAGCCACCGCCGCCGCAGTCGGCGCCGCACGACGGGGCGCCCGCGGCCGGCGTGGTGTTGAAGCCGCCGGGCTGGCCGGGGGTCCCCAGCAGGCCGCCGTCGGCGCCGCCGGCGCCGTTGGCGACCACCGTGCCCAGGGCAACGACCTCGGGCGCCTCGAGCAGGATGCCGCCGCCCGCGCCGCCCGCGCCGCCCGCACCGCCATTGGCGGCAAGCACGCCGGTGATCGTGATCTTGGTGCGGCTCACCAGCTGGATCGCGCCACCGCCGCGGCCGAAGAAGTTGGGATTGACCACGCCGGCGCCGCCATCGCAGCCGCCGCGCAGCGGCGCGAGCTCGGCGTTGCCGCTCGTCTGGCCGGCCGCGCCGCCGTGCGCGGTGGCGAGCATGCCGGTCGCATCGCCGCCGCTGCCGCCGGGGGTGCCGAAGCCACCGCCGCCGCTGCCGCTGATGATCGAGCCATCGTTGCCGCCCAGGTTGGCGCGCTCGCCCGCCTTGCCCTGGCACGCCGGATCGTTGAACCGGCCGGGACCGCCGGACATGCCGCTGGCCGACGCGTCGACGGTGCCGGTGATCTGGATCTCCTGATCGCTGACCAGGGCGAACGGGTTGCCGCCGGTGATCGTCACGTCGCCGGCGGTCGCGGCCTTGACCACGAACACCTGCACCGTCGGCCCCGACGTCTGCGCCACCGCCATGTGCATCACCGCGACCGGGGCGCCGTCGACGACCACGCTGCCGTCGTCGGTGTTGATCGTCGTCGTGCCGCCGAGCGAGAGCACCGGCTGCGCGGCCGCCATGTCGAGGTACAGGCCGAGGTTGTTCGACGGCGCGATGTCGCTGCAGTGCGGCGGGTTCGCGCTGCAGCCGAGCCCGCACATCGACGTCACCTGGGCCGTGCCGTCGGCGTTGCACGTGGTCAGCGTGGTGCCGGTGCAGCTGATCGGCTGATCCGCGACGCACAGCGGTCCGCCGGCGTCCGGCGCGCTGGCCGACTTCGATGAGCTACACGCGGCGAGCGCGACCACGCAGCCGAGCCCGAGCCACCACATCGGCCGCGCGGCGCGCGCGCCACCCTGCACGTCAGATCCCACGATGTTGACAACCATGGCTCGGCATCTTCCTCGGTTTCGCGCCGGGCGCGCGGCGTGGATCCGTGGAAATTGCTATCCGAATTCCGTCATAGTCTGCTCACGACAACTCCCGATCGGGATCTGCCGCTGCGTACCCAATTTTGCCCCACGATCTCAACGAATGTATCCCGAAAGGGGAAGGACACGTATCTGCGCGCGTATTTGACGGGGCGATCGTCCAGGGCGACGAGCTGAAGATGAAACTGGCACTGTGAGCGTCGCTGTCGAAGATCGACGTCATGGCCCTGCGGTATCGCCACCGCGAGGCGCCGCGTGAGCCGGCGCGACAACCGCGAGCGCTGCCCGACCTGCCGGATGCACGCGACGCTCTGCATCTGCGCGCTCGTGCCGCGGCTCGTGACCCGGACCCGCCTCGCCCTGCTGGTCCATCACCGCGAGGCGCGCAAGCCGACCAACACCGGCCAGCTGGCGGCGCGCTGCCTCGCGCGCAGCTCGGTCGCGATCATCGGCGAGCGCGAGCGCGATCCGGCGGCCGATGGACCGCCCGCGGCGGTCCCCGTGATCGGCCCCGGCGAGCAGCCGGTGCTGCTGTTCCCGGGCGACGACGCGGTACCGATCGCGCGGTTCGTCGCCGGCCCGCCGGTCGTCCTGATCGTCCCCGACGGGACCTGGCGCCAGGCGAGCAAGCTGCGGCGCCACGTGGCCGGGCTTGCGGGCCTGGCCTGCGTCAGCCTGCCCGACGCCGGCGCGACCGAGTTCCGGCTGCGCGCCGAGCACCGGGTCGGCGGCCTCGCGACGCTCGAGGCGATCGCGCGCGCGTTCGGCATCCTCGAGGCCGGCGCCGGCCCCGCGGTCGAGGCCGCGATGACGGCGGTGTTCCGCGTCATGGTCGAGCGCACCCTGTGGCTGCGCGGCGCGCTGCGCGACGATCAGGTCACCGGCGGCATTCCGCCCGCCGCGATCGCCCACGATCCGCGCGGCGGCCGCGCGGTCGCGAAGCCTGGCCCGTGAAATCTTCGTCGCGGGCTCGTTGTTGAACGTGAGCTGGCGACAGGATCGGGCTATACGTGCCAGAGGTACGTCGATGAGCTTTGGACGAAATCCCCATGTCGCAAAGGCTGAAGCCGCCGAGCAGAAAGCGAGCGAGGCGAGTGACGCGATCGCGTTCGAGCAAGCGTGGCGCGAAGCCGGTCGACAGTGGGAGCGCGCGGCCGAGCGCGAGAAGGATCCGAAGCGGCGCGCGCTGTACATCACGCGGTCCGAGGCGGCGCGTGCCACCGCCGACGCCCCGCAGCCCACCGAGTAGCCGTGCTGGCTACCGTGCGCATTCTGGCGGGAACATGGCGGGAGTCGGGCGCGCAATGGGCTCCACCGGCTACCTCGTTCGAGATCAGCTCGCGAGCCAGCTCACGGGGACGCGGACCTCGTGAACGTCGCGATGGTGAGCGCCGTCGCCGCGGACGATCGACGCGCGGCCCAGGCCGCCCAGATCCCACGCGACCTGGCTCCGATCGTGGCCAAGCCTGGTCCCCGCGCACAGGTCGAGCCAGCGCCAGCACCACTCCTCGCACAGGCTCGCGGTCGAGATCTGGCCATCGTGGTGGGACGCGCTGAACCGGAACCGCAAGGCGTCACCGTGGCGCGAGCACTCGAGGTGCAAGGGCCAGCTGGTGGGCAGGCCGCGCCAGTTGCCGTCGTCCGGCGGCGCGATCGGGGCATCCGCTGCGAGCCCGAGCAGGCGCCGCATGGTCGCGAGGGCGGGCTCGTCGCGCCGCAACGCCACGGTGATCACCAGCTCGCGCGAGCCGACGCGGACGCTGGGCCGAACGTAGCCCAGGGTCGCGATCACGCCCTGCCCGGTGTACTCCAGGTACCCTTCGCTCGCGGCGCTTCGGGGCGTCGGCGTCAGCGTGTCGGCGAGGTAGCCGCTCACCCACTCGAACATGTTCTTCCAGATGTCCTCGTCCGCGAACCGCGTGATCGAGATCATCGCGTGCGCGGGGCTCACCACGAGGTCCGCGCGAGGTGGCTCGTAGAGATGCGCCAGGCCCGTGCGGAACCGGCACGCGCCATGGAGCTCGACGCATGGCGCGGTTCCACGCAGGGCATTCCCCGCGAGCCCCGACGCCTCGGTCGGCGTCGGCAGTGGTGCCGACATCGCGCCGACGCCCTCGACGTCGATGAGCACGAGCAGCTCGCCGAACGAGAACACTGGTTTGCCAACGACGCCCGTCACGCCGGCCACGGTACACTGGAAGCCGCCCGGCGGGCGGACGTTTCATCGCATCCGGGCAAGGTCGAAGTGAAGAAGATGACATTTCCAATGGAGATAGAAAACGGAGAAGCGATCGTAGGGTATCTTGCCGTCCTTCCAATGAACAACCGCAAGACCACCAAGCGCACGGTCGCCACGCCGGACCTCGACCCCGCTGCGCTCGCCCACCTGAACGTGCTCAAGCGCCAACGCCAGCGCATGAACCGCGCACTTCTCAAGCGACGCCGACGGAAGTCGGGGCAATAACCGCCCTCGCGTACCGCGCCGCGCACTCGCTGAGCCCCCGGCGCTTTGCGGTGCGTCCGTGAACGTGTAGCGCAGCCCGTGCCTCGAGGATGCCGGAGATCCGGCGCGTGCCGTCGCACAGTCGGAGGATCTCGCCGTGAGTCACGCCGTCATCCGTTGCGGCCGCGCGCCGCGCCGTAACGCGCACGGGCGGTCGGGGGTTCGCGCTAAGCTCGGCGCGTCATGAGCCTGCGATCCGACTACGAGCGCGACGGGTTTCTGGTCGTCGGAGGCTTCGTCGCGCCGGCGGCGTGCGATGCGCTGAAGGTGCGCGCGGAGGAGATCGTGCGCGAGTCTCGGCCCGAGACGGTGGCGATCTTCACGACGCGCGACCAGACCCGGACGTCGGATGACTACTTCCTGGGCTCGGGCGATCAGATCCGGTGCTTCTTCGAGGAGGACGCGGTCGCGGCGGACGGCAGCTTGCGGCGGCCGGTCGAGCAGTCGATCAACAAGATCGGCCACGCGATGCACGACCTCGACCCGGTGTTCGCGGCGTTCTCGCGCGATCCCAGGCTGGCGGAGCTGGTCGCGGAGCTCGGCGTGGCGGAGCCGAGGCTGGTGCAATCGATGTACATCTTCAAGCAGCCGTTCATCGGCGGCGAGGTCGGCGCGCACCAGGACCACACGTTCCTGTGGACCGATCCGCCATCGGTGCTGGGGCTGTGGTTCGCGCTCGAGGATGCGACGGTGGATAACGGCTGCCTGTGGGCGCGGCCCGGCGGCCACAAAGAGCCCGCGCGCAAGCGGTTCCACCGCGCGCCCGAGGGCGGCACCGCGTTCGAGATCCACGACGAGCGCGCGCTGTCGCTCGACGGCATGGTGCCGCTCGAGGCGCCCAAGGGCACATGCATCGTGCTGCACGGGCTGTTGCCTCACTACAGCGGTGCCAACCGGTCGCCGCGGTCGCGCCACGCGTACTCCGTCCACGTGATCGAGGCCGCGGCGCAATATCCGGCCGACAACTGGCTACAGCGGGGGCCCGGCTTGCCGCTGCGCGGGTTCGCAACGTAAGTTATGGTCTGTTACCGGCCGTAATTGTCTGCGCTTGCGGCATCGTTGACGATGGTCGCACCTCGGAGTCCAACCGAGGTGGGGCATGCGATTCGCATGTCACCACGGACTCGATGATCAGGAGCAAGCTTCCATGAAACTCGTACGTACATTGGCTATTATCGCGTTGCTGTGCGGTCACGCCGCTCTTGCCTCGGTCGCCGAGGCCGGTCCGCGGTATTTCGTGAAGACCCCACAGACAACGTACTCGAACTGGTTCCAGGTCGCGTCGCACAACACGAACTATCAGAAGTTCAGGGGCGACTCGAGCGCATGGGCAGGGGTCCTCGATTATACCAAGGTCATGGAGCTCGACGTCTGGCCGTTCAATGGCTGGAGAGTCTACCACAACGCCCCGCATGAGACGTACTGCAGTGGCAACCTGAGTCAGTGTCTCAAGGAGATCCGTGACTGGCACGATCGGCACGCCGGTCACGAGCCGGTCACCATCTTCCTGGAGATGAAGGCCACGGAGGGGTTCCAGGTGGACAGCCTGAACGGCTTGCTGTGCGGACCTACACGTGGCTCGAAGCTCGGTGGCCGGGGATCCGACGACGCGGTGTTCGCGTGCAGCGAACTGTTCCGCCCCGGGGACCTGCTCAAGGGTGGGCAGGGCTCGCTGCGAGAGGCCGCGCGGGCAGGTGCGTGGCCGAGCCTGGATGCCATGAAGGGGAAGATCATCTTCGTGGTCAACTCGGCGGATGCGTCGAACATCGGCAAGTACCTGACGGAGTCGAAGACCACCGTGACTCCGAGCAATGGTCGCGACCAGGCCAGCGCGTTCGTCGCCGTGCCGGCGGAATCGGCGAACGACATTACCGGCGTCCCCACGCAGCTCACCGATTACAATCACGATCTGGCCAAGCAGGTCATATTCTACAACGCCGAGTGCAAGCAATGGACTGCCGCCCTGGGTCAGCTCATTCGCGAAGCCAATTACCTGTCGCGCGGTTACTACTGCGGTGACAACAACGACCCTCGTTCGTTCGAGAACACCTGGATCGATGTCGACGCGATCAACTTCGTCGCCTACGACAACATCGAATATGCGTATGGCCTGACCGCGCCGCCGCAATCGTGGTACAATGGTTATCCGCAGGGTGACTTTGGTAACTGGCATGTGATTCCAGACAAGGCGCAGTTTGCCAAGGCCAGCTGGTCGAACAAGCTGCGCCGGGACGGGAACATGACACCCGAGCTAGCTCAGAGCGTTGCCAACTCCGATCCTCGGATCGCATACTATTTCCTCACCAGGCGAGCGCTGGAGCTCACCGGGCAGGGCGTGTTCGCTGCCAACACGGCCGTGTTCTTTTCCGGTTCACCGGTGCTCGGGGATGCCGTGGGCTACGCCGATACCTATGAACGCCCGGTGCGATGGAAGGTCACGCCGAACAAGGCGCAGTCCGCCAAGGCGAGCTGGAGCAACAAGGTCCGGGAGGCCAAGGTGTCGCTCCAGGACGCATTCCGTGTCACCGAGGGCGATCCCCAGATCCGGTTCTTCTTCTATGTCACGAAATCGCTGTCGCTCACGGGTCACGGCACGTTCGCCCCGGGCACCGCGGTGTTCTTCTCCGGCGAGCCCACGCCCGGGGACGCGATCGACTTCGCAGACCTCTACATCAAGGAGTAGCGCGACCGAGCGATAGCGCGTGGCGAGATTCGGATCGACTCGTGACTCACGCGCCTGGCGCGCGCAGCAGCTCCTCGATCTCGCGCAGGGTCGCGACGTCGTCGCCGACCATCTCCTTCATGGTCTGGATCCGGTTGGCCACCACGCGCGCGATCTTCTCCTCGATCGTCGCGTCGGCGTACGTCCAGTAGACCTGGGCGAACCGACCGTCGCGGTGGCAGCGGCCCTCGATCTGCGCCATCTGGATCGCCGACCAACGCAGATCGTGGATGATCTCGGAGCGCGGCACGTCGTTGTGCTCGCCCTGGTGGAGCGAGATGCCTTCTTCGATGGTGAACAGCACGACGCGGGCGTCGCCGCGCTGGAACCGCAGCCGCTCGGCCTCGCGCTCGCCGGCCGGGACGCCGCCGTGGATCGTCGCGCACCTGATCGCGCCGATCCCGGACTCGAACGCCTCGCGCATCGTCGTGAGGGTCTCGAGGAACGCGACCGAGATCGCGACCTGGTGCCCGTTGTCGAGTAGCTCGCGCGCGAGCTCGACGGTGCCGGCCGCGCGGATCAGCGAGCTCTTCTGGCGCAGCCGGAGGATCGCGGCGAGCGCGGACCTGGGATCCTTGCCGCGCGGGGCGAGCTCGAGCTCGCGGCGAAACGCCGTCCACGCCTCGGCGTACAGCGCGCGGCCTTCCGCCGCCAGCTCGATCGGCGTCAGGATCCGATTGATCGCCGGCCAGCCTACGAGGTCCTCGGGGCGGCGGCGGATCCCGGCGGCCGCACGCGCGGCGCCAGCGTCGAACAGCATGCTGCGCACCTTCTCGCAATCCGCCGGGTCACCGCGCCACTCCCATTTGCCGAAGTTGCCGCGGACGACGCCGAGCTGTTGAT
>DATBBB010000546.1:0-2824 GCA_036271215.1 Kofleriaceae bacterium
CGACGTCGGGCGCCACGGTGTCGACGCTCCAGCTCGCGGTCGCCGGCGTCGGGTCGACGTGGCCGGCGGCGTCGGTCGCGCGCACCGCGAACGTGTGCGGGCCCTGGGCGAGCGCGGTCAGCGCCGCCGGCGACGTGCACGCGGCGTACGCCGCGCCATCGAGCGCGCACGCGAACGTCACGGTCATCTCGTTGGCGGTGAACGTGATGCTGGTGCTGGCGACCGGCTGGGTGCCGCTCGGGCCGGCCGTGATCGTCGTGGTCGGCGGCGTCAGATCGACCGCCCAGGTCTGGGTCGCCGGCGTGGGATCGACGTTGCCGACCGCGTCGCGGACCCGGACCGCGAACGTGTGGCTGCCCTCGGCGAGCCCGGTGACCATCCGCGGCGACGTGCAGGCGGCGAACGCCGCGCCGTCGAGCGAGCAGGTGAACGTCGCGCCGGCGCCGGCGTCGGGCGACACGAACGAAAAGCTCGCGGTCGTGCTCGGGCTGGCGTCGGGCGGCCCGGTGATGATCTGGGTGTCGGGCGTGCTGGTGTCGACCGTCCACGCGAACACCGCGGGCGACGCATCGAGGTTGCCGGCGCGGTCGCGCGCGCGGACCGCGAACGTGTGGGTGCCGTCGCCGACCGGACCGAACAACCCGCCGGTCGCGCACGGCAGGTAGCCGGCGTTGTCGAGCGAGCAGTCGAACTCGACGTTGGCCTCGTTCGAGCTGAACATGAACTGCGCCATCACGCTGTTGTCGGCCGACGGCGGCCCGCTGACCAGCGCGGTATCGGGCGCCACGGTGTCGATCGTCCACACGACCTCCGCCGGCGTATCGTCGCTGGTTCCGGACGCCGCGACCGCGCGGACCGAGAAGCTGTGCGGCCCGTCGGCGAGCGTCCGCACGTACGGCGAGCGGCAGGCCTGCGCGACCTCGGTATCGATCCGGCACAGGAACGTCGCGCCGGGATCGTTCGACGAGAACCGGAACGTCGGCTGGCTGATCCGGCTGAACGGATCCGGCGCCTCGTCGATCGAGGTGGCGAGCGCGCCGGTGACGGGCGCGGCGTCGACCGCGGCGTCGCTGCCGGCCCCGGCGTCGGCCACGGCGCGCTGCTTGTCGGGCACGCTGCACGCCGCCAGACTGGTGACGCCGGCCAGCCCCGCGAGCCCTGCGAAGATCCCCCCCGGTACCGCCCGCATCAGAACTGCCCCGCCAGCGCGACGCCGAGCTGGTGATCGCCGCCGGTCGGCGCGACGGTCGGTACAACGCTCGTCTCGCCGGGTGCGCCGACCAGCCACATCACGATCGCCGTCGCTACCACCGCGCCACCGGCGACGTACAGCACGTTGGCGCGGAGCGCCGCGGTCTGTGCCTGATCGTTGAGCCGCAGGCCCTCGGAGTCGGCGCAGACCACCAGCGGGCAACGCTGGTTCGCGCGGTCCTTCAGATCGTTGGCGTGCACGCCGAAGTACGCGCCGGCCCCCAGCGTGGCTGCGCCGGCGACCGCCAGCCCGGCGGACAGCTCGCGCGCCGTGCTCCACGTCCCTCGCGCAGGCTCTCGCGCAGACGCGCTGCGATCGACCGCCGGGCTCGGCGCGGCGCGCGACCCGACCGCGTCGGTGGGCAGCGCGGCACCGGCCGGCGTGACCCCGGCCGGCGTGACCCCGGCGGGCTCGAGCGCCGGCACCGTGATGATCTGGCGCCGGTTGTTCGCGGCGACCGGCGCCGTGGTGTGCCACGGCCGGAAACCCGGCGCCTCGGCGACGATCACGTAGTTGCCCGGATCAACCGGCATGCCGGTGCTCCACTGCGCCGGGTCGATGATCTCGTCATCGCGCCGGATCACCAGGCCGTTGACCGGATGGGACACCTCGATCACCAGGTTCGGCAGCCGCGGCTCGAGCGCCGCCGCGCGCCGGCCGGCCTCCGCCTTGCGCTTGTCGTCGCCGCCGGTGCGCTGGGCCATGGCCTCGGCCTTGCGGAACGCCGCCCAGGCGCTCGCGAGCTTGCCCAGGCGCTCCCGGCAGTCGCCGAGGTTCAGCAAGGTGCCGACGCTGCTCTCGAGCCGCTCGCTGGCGGCGAGCTTGTCGCACCCGGGGCCGAGCTGGCCGCGCTTGAGCAGGCCGCGGCCATCGCGAAACAGGACTTCTGCCTCGGCCGACTGCGCCTGCACCGGCGGCCGGAACGTCATGAGGCTGGTCAGCGTGAGCACGGCAACGACGCAGACACGATCACCGGGTCTCATACAGCTCCTCGCTCGGAGGGGTTGCGGTCGCGGCCACCGGCGCGGGCGCACCAGGTGCCGGCGCGGTGGACAGGGTCGGGCTCGAAGCGGTCGTGCGCACCACCGGCGTCGCGGTCGCCAGCACCGGACGCTCGGCCGCATCGCGCTGGCGGGGCTTGGCCGCGCTCCGGCTCTCGCGCGGCGCCTCGTGCAGGCGGCGCGAGTGCTCCCTCGCCGTGGCAGCGGCGGCCGAGGACGCGGCGGTGGTCGCGACCGCCATCGCGTCACGCCCAGGGACGTCCGGCTGCGCCTCGGGGACGGCCGGCTGCGCCTCGGGGACGGCCGGCTGCACCACCGGGGCCGCCGGCTGCATCACAGGGGCCGCCGGCTGCATCACAGGGATGATCTGGCCCTGCACCGGCTCGAGCACTTGCACCGGCTGCGCCAGTTCACTCGACGGCGACGGCGACGGTACATCGAGCGCGCGCTGGCCCGACGAGCGCTGGCCCGATGCCACACCCGGCGCCGCGTTCGCCGCGTTCTGGGTGGTTCCAGATGCCTCGCTGCGCTCGCTGTACAGGGTCGAGGTCGTCGCGATCACCCCGAGCAC
>DATBBB010000547.1:0-13997 GCA_036271215.1 Kofleriaceae bacterium
CACACGCGACGCGCCCGCCACACGCGACGCGCCCGCCACACGCGACGCGCCCGCCACACGCGACACGCCCGCCACACGCGACACGCCCGCCACACGCGACACGCCCGCCACACGCGACGCGCCCGCCACACGCGACACGCCCGCCACACGCGACGCGCCCGCCACACGGAACGCACCCGGCAGCGAGGCAACCCGCGCGCCGGGGCCGCGGCCGCTAGCGCGCATCGCCATCCTGTCCGCTCGCCACCGCGAGCTCGGCGAACGCCAGCGCCGCGGCCGCCCGCACCGCGTCGAGCTCGGCGCGCGCCGACGCCAGATCGCGCGCCGCGACCAGCGCCGACGCCAGATCGCGCGCGCCCTCGCGGTACGCCTGCATCGACAGCGCCGCGGCCTGCTCGGTCGCCGGCATCACGTCGCGCTCGGTGGCGGCGAGCTGCTCGGCCGCGGCCTGCCAGCGCCGGTAGGTCGCGGTCAGCCGGCCGTCGAGCGTGGCGTCGAGCGCAGCGAGCCGCGCGCGCTGGGCTTCGGCCGCCGCCTGCGCCGCCCGGATCCGGTCCCCGACGTGCGCGAAGATCGGCAGCTCGATCGCCACGCCGACCCGGGCGTCGCTGCGCGCCCACGGCGTGGCGCCGGCGATCGTGTCGTCGTCGTAGTCGAGCTCGCCCTCGACCGCGATCACCGGCCAGCGCTGGACCGCCGCCGCGTCGACCCCGGCCTCGGCCACCGCCACGTGCTGCTGCGCCGCTGCGTGCTCGGGGTGGCCGGCGAGCCGGCGCCGCAGCCCGGCGAGCTCGCCACCCGGCCCGGTCACCAGCGCCCCGTCGGCGCGCAGCGCCCGCCCCGGATCCCAGCCGAGCAAGCCGGCGAGCTCGGCCGACGCGGCCTGCTCCGCCCGCGCCGCCGCCGCGACCGCGACCGTGGCCCGCGCCCGCGCCGCACCGGCCACGGTGACGTCGACGTCCGCCGCGGTGCCCGCCGCGCGCCGGCCGCGCGCGATGAGCTCGAGCTCGGCGGCCTGCTGCGCCGCGACCTGCTGGGCGCCGAGATCGGCGTGCGTGCGCACCAGATCGATCCACGCGACGATCACGCGATACCGCAGGTCGCGCAGCGCGAGCCCGGCGTCGGCCCGCACGCCGCGCGCCTCGGCGTCCGCAACCCGGCGCGCCGCCCCGACCGTGCCGAACACCGGCAGCGGCAAGGTCACGCCCGCGACCAGCCGCGCGGTCAGCCGGCTGGTGCCGATTCGCAGCGCCGGACTCGGCCACGCCGACGCCGCCTCGGCCATCGCCTCCGCCGCCGCGAGGTCATGGCCGCCGACCTGCGCCGCCGGGGCCCGCGCCACCGCGGCGACCGCCTGCGCGAGGCTGACCGCCATCGGCTCGTCGATCACGTGCCCCGCCGCCGCGCCCGCCGGCCCACCGGCCGCTCCGGCAGTGGCTCCGCCGGCCGATCCAGCAGCCGCTCCAGCCGCGGCTCCGCCGACTGCTCTAGCCGCGGCTCCGCCGTCCGGCTCATCTGCCCACGCACCGCGCTCCGCCACCGCGATCACCGCCACGGCCGCGAGCGCAACGCCAGCAGCGGTCCAGGGACTCACTCGGCGACGATCGCCCGCGCCACCTGAAGCCACGATGAAATTACCCCGTCATCCGCGCATCAAGCCCCCGACGCGCCCGTCACGCCATCCCGCCCGGCCGGCCACCGCATCCGGGGCGATCCGGAAGCACACGCTGCCATCGGCGCGCGACGCCGCGGTCAGCGTGAGCCCGAGGTGCTCGGCGAGCGAGCGGGCGAGCGCCAGGCCGATCCCGCAGTGCACGCCGGTGTCCGAGCGCGCCGCGTCACCGCGCCACATCCGATCGAAGATCCGCGCGAGCTGCTCCGCCGGGATCGCCGGCCCGCTGTCGATGACCTCGAGCCACGCGCCGCCCCCGCCGCCGCTGGCCCCGCCGCCGCTGCTGGCCCCGCCGTCGCTGGCCCCGCCGCCGCTGGCCCCGCCACCGCCGCTGCTGGCCCCACCGTCTCCGCCGGCCCCGCCGGCCTCGCTCCGCACCTCGATCCAGCCCCCGGCCGAGGTGTACTCGGCCGCATTGGCCAGAAGATTCCCGATCACCACGCGCAACCGATCGCGATCGGTGGTCACCATGGCGTCCAGCGCGATCGTGTTGCGAACCTCCAGCCCGCGCGCCGCGGCCTGCGCCGCGTACGGCCGCCAGCACTCGGCGACCAGCGCGCCGAGCGCGACTCGCTCGCGGACGACCTCGAGCTGGCCGGCGTCGAGCCGCGCGAGCAACAGCAGGCTCTCGACGACGCTACACATCTCGACCACGATCGCGAGCGCCTCGGCGTGGTCGCCCGGCGCCGGCGCGCGCGCCGTGACCTCGAGCAGGGTCCGCAGCCCGGCGAGCGGCGTGCGCAGCTCGTGGCTGACGTTGGCGGTGAACTGGCGCTCGCGCGCGAACGCCGCCGCCAGCCGGGCGAACAGCTCGTTGAGCGTGCGCACCGGCACCACCAGCTCGGCCGGCTGGCCTTCGTCCGGGATCCGGACGTCCAGGTTGCGGTCGTCGATCCGCGCCAGCTGGGCGGTCAGCGCGCCGAGCGGCCGCAGCCCGCGCGCGAGCGACCACGCGGTCAGCCCGCCGACCACCGCGAGCGCGAGCGCGCCGAACCCGAGGAACCGATTGCGCACGCTGCGCTCGGCCGCCGCGATGTCGTCGATGCCCTCGGCGAGCACGAGCGTGAGCTCGGTCGGCGCCCGGTGCAGCTCGTCGCGCGGCGCGAACCGGACCCCGAACGCGCGGCCGTCGCGGCCGTCCGGCAGGGTCAGCGCGAACGTCCCGGTGTGGACCGGCAGGTCCCCGGTCAGGCCCGGCGACCGCGCGAGCACGCTGCCATCGGGTGTCCAGGCCTCGGCGAACGCGCCCGGCAGCGCCGGCAGATCGAGCTCGTAGCCGCCGTGCTCGCGCTCGCCGATCGCCGCCAGCGCCTCGGCGCGCGCGATCAGCCCGGCGTCGTGCTGCTGCCACGCGGCGTCGCGCACGCCGGCATAGAGCGCCGCGCCGAGCGCGATCAGCACGCCGCCGACCACGGCGACCAGCGCCACCGTCAGCCGGCGCCGGATCGAGCCCGCGGCCACGTCAGCGGTCCTCGCCGAGCACGTAGCCCTGGCCGCGCCGGGTGTGGATCAGCTTGCGCGCGTGGCCGTCGTCGATCTTCTTGCGCAGGTGGCTGATGTGGACGTCGAGCACGTTGCTGCCCGGCTCGGCAGCCTCGTCGTACGCGTGGTCCCACAGCTCGGTGCGCGACACGATATCGCCGGTGCGGTGCGCGAGGTACTCGAGCAGCGCGTACTCGCGCGCCGACAGCTCGATCCCCTGCCCGGCCCGCCGCGCCCGCCGCGCCCGGGTATCGACCTCGAGGTCGGCGATCCGGATCACCGGATCCGCGCGGTCGTAGCGCCGGCGCACCATCGCGCGCAGCCGGGCGAGCAGCTCGTCGAACGCGAACGGCTTCACCAGGTAGTCATCGGCCCCGACGTCGAGCCCGGCCACGCGATCGGCGACCGTGTCGCGCGCGGTCAGCACCAGCACGTGGGTCGCGTTGCCGGCCGCGCGCAGCGTGCGCAGGATGCCGAGCCCGTCGCGCCCCGGCAGCATCAGATCGAGGATGATCACGTCGTACGGGTGGTTCTCGGCGTACCACAGGCCCTCGGCGCCATCGCCGGTCGCGTCGACCGCGTACCCGGCGTCGCCCAGCCCGCGCACCAGCGACTCGCGCAGCGGGCGGTAGTCCTCGATCACGAGCAGGCGCACCGACCAAGCGTACCGCCATCGCATGAACGCCGGATGAACCCGGATGAACCCGGATGAACACCGGCCCCAGCGCCGAACTCTCGCCCGACCAGCGGCGAACACCCGACGCTGCCAGCGGTTGCCGGAGCTCGCCACCCGCGGCGTTGGATCGGCGTGAGGACCGCATCAACGCACCGGCCCCGGCACACCGCCATGAAATGCTGCCTGCATGCGCAGGATGGTGGCGATCGCAATGGCGGTGATGGTCAGTGGTTGCTCGCTCTTCGTGCACGGGCCGGACGCCACGCTGCCGCCGGCCGGCGCGCCGCTCCAGGACTGCACGGCCTCGATGTCGCTACCCTCGGCGGATCTGGGGCTGGCGGCCGTCGCCGCGGCCTTCGCGATGCTGTCGCTCTCGCTCGCGAACGACATGGATATCAGCAACCACAGCCGCCAGGACATGGACGGCATCGCCGTCGGCTCCGGGCTCACCGCGGCGGCCCTCCTGACCTCGGGGCTGCTCGGCCGCACGGTCGTCCATGCGTGCCGTGAGGCACTCCAGGAGCAGGTCGCCGCGCAGCCGATCAACCTGCCGCGCTACCCGCCGCCCGGCGCGGCGCCGGGCTGGGCCCCTCCGGCGGCCGCAGGACCGTACCCGGCGCCCTATCCATCCCCGTACCCGGCGCCCTATCCATCCCCGTACCCGGCGCCATACCCGGCGCCGTATCCATCGCCGTACCCGGCGCCATATCCATCCCCGTCCGCCACGCCATCTCCATCCCCGTACACCGCGCCCTCCCCGTACGCCGCGCCGGTCCGCCCCGCGCAACCGCAACCGCAACCGCGGTACCCGACATCACCGAGCGAGACCCCGGGCTGGTCGCCCGACCACCGCCAGCCAACTCCGCCGTCGCAGTAGCGAGCCCTCGCTCGTAGAGCTGGCACCCCGACTCCCGCCGTCCATCCGGAATCGGCCATCGAGGTCCGCCGCGTGGCGCGATCGCCAGACGTCAACGCGACTCGCCGGGGGCGACCGCGAGCGGACGGGGTCGGACGCCGCGACCGTGATTTGGATTGGCCGGCCTTGCCCCGCACATACCTCGCGTCGCCCGCGCATGCGCCGGCGGTCCTTCGGCGGGCGCGGCTCCGACACCCGTCCGCGCAGCAGCCCCCGGCGAGCTCGCGTGTCGGCGTTCTCCCAGACGCCACGCGCTACACGTTCCCCGCGAGCTACCGCCCATCGGCCGCGTACAATTCGAGCAGCGCCGCGCGGATCCTCGCTGCGAGGTCGGCGCACGACTCGAGCCGCATCCTGAGCTTGTGGCCATCAAACGCAACGATGCTGCACGGTGACACAGCAACATAGTGCGTTTTTCCCTCCACGCTCCAGTAGTCGAACTTCGCCAGCAGCACCTCCGATTGCGCCTTCAGCACCGTGCGAAGGATGTCCGGGGACAGGCTATCCAGCGGGCCTTCCAGATAGGCCGAAGAAATGAAGCTGACAGCAAGCAGATACTGGCTAAAGATGGATGGCTCCGCGGAGGGCGCGCTCAACATCACCGACTGTTGACGCGCGTTGAACTCGAACGACATCGTCCACACGCCTGTCTCTTCATCGGCGTGAAACTCGAGTCCATCCTCTTTCAGCGCCCTGGTGACCGCGACGTAGTCGAGCCGGCTCATGACTTCATCGGCTGGGCCACAGCCTGCTTCTTCCGCATTTCATAGACATCATCCAACCGGCCGCCCACGGGATAGCCGGATGTCACCTGGTTCGCAGGCAACTCCCTCGCCCGGTCCATCGCCTGGACGATCTCGAGCCGTACGTTCTGGGCGATGACATACCTGGCATTCTGGACGGCCCGCTGAGGTGAGCCGATCTCCGACTTGGTTGGCGGACCCACCCGCGCCGCGCGCATACGCGCCATGGCCAAACGACGCTCTCTGAGCCCGGTAAATAGGCCGATGGTACCCAGACCGATGCCGACGAGGGCCAAGTCGATGAGGAATCCGTAGTTCATGATGCGCTCCCCGACGGCTTCCGGAGCCAGTCCAGGAATAGCCCGATTCCGAATAGTAGCAGCGAGACAGCCAAGACGAAGAGCGCCCAGTCTCCGGTCATCTCGGAGAGCCGATCGTTCAAGTTGGTATGAGCGCTGCCGACGAGCGGGTCCAGCAGCCCGAACACCAAGATGAGGACGCTCGCTTCCCGCAGATAAGAACCGAGATGTCCGGTTACGGAGAAGCGCTCACCTTCCACGCGCCGAAGATATCACGCTCGATCGCGCCGCGCTCAGCGCAGGAAGGCGACGGTGATGCCGTCGCCGCCTTCGTTCTGCTCGCCCGGCCGAAGCTTCTCGATCGCCTTGTGGGTCTTCAGGTGGCCGCGGATCGCCGAGCGCAGCGCGCCGGTGCCGTGGCCATGGACGACGAAGATCGCGTCGCGGCCGGCCATCAGGCTCTCGTCGACGAACTGGTCGACCTGGGCCACGGCGTCGTCGACCCGGTTGCCGCGGACGTCGAGCGTGGCGTCGGCCGTCCGCGCGTGGGCCTTGCCGCCCGCCGGCACGCCGTCGACGAGCTGGACCGCGCCGTTCGCGCCGCCGCCCGCAGCCGCCCCGCCCGCCGCGTCGCCCGGGAACGTCGACGGCCCCGGCTCGGGCCGCTTGCCCAGCCCCGCGCGCCGCGCGTTGCGGTGGGTGTCGAGCAGGACGTCCTTGATCGGCACCGTCGCGCGCATCGCCCCGACCCGGACCTCGACTCGATCGTCGGGCAGCACGGTCACGACCTCGGCGCGGCCGAGCCGCGGCACGATCACCGGGGCGCCGGCGATCAGCTGCTCGGCGCGCGCCGGCGTGCCCGGCGGCAGCTGGCGCTGGGGCTCGTGGCGGGCGACCTCGGCCCCCGGCGTGGCCAGCCGGCGGGTCGCCGCCCGGACGTCGTCGGCGGTCATCGGCTGCTCGGTCGCCGCCGCCCGCGCCTTGACCTCGCGGCGGACCTCGTCGATCTCGCGGCGCGCCGCCTTGAGCGCGGCGAGCGCCTCGCCGTGCGCCGCGCGGGTCTGCTTCTCGTAGCGCGCGAGCGTCTGGTCGCGCTGGGTCCGCATCGCCGCGCGCTCGGCCTCGGCCGCCTCGAGCTCGGCGAGCAGCGCCGCGCGCTCCTCCTCGATCCGCCGCCGCTGATCGGCGACGCTGGCGAGCAGCTCCTCGACCTTGGCGACCTGCGGCCCCATCAGATCGCGCGCCCGATCGACGACGTCCGCGGCGATCCCCATCCGCCGCGCCATCGCGAGCGCGCCCGAGCTACCCGGCGCGCCGAGGTGGAGCTTGAACGTCGGCTCGAGCCTGGCGAGATCGAACCCGACCGAGGCGTTGGCGAACCGCGGATCGGTGGCGCCGAGCGCCTTGAGCCGCTCGTAGTGCGTGGTGATGATGCCGGTGACGCCGCGCGCCGCGAGCGCCTCGAGCACCGCCTGCGCCAGCGCCGCGCCCTGCTCGGGGTCGGTGCCGACGGCGATCTCGTCGATCAGCACCAGCGAGCCGTGGCCCGCGGTGGCGAGCAACTCGCGCAGGTGGACCATGTGGCCCGAGAACGTCGAGAGATCGTGCTCGAGGCTCTGCGCGTCGCCGATGTCGGTCCGGACGTCGGGGAACCAGCCCATCGCGCTGCCGCTCTCGGCCGCGACGTGGTGGCCGCAGCGCACCATCAGCGCGGCGAGCCCCACGGTCTTGAGCGCCACGGTCTTGCCGCCCGCGTTGGGCCCCGAGACCAGGAGCGTGGCGCCGGCCGCCACCGTGATGTCGTTGGCGACGCAGCGCCGCTCGGCGAGCAGCATCAGCGGGTGGCGCGCGTGGAGCAGGCCGACGCGCGGCGCGTCGTCGACGATCGGCTCGTTCGCCACGGTGTCATCGGCGATGATCGCGGCCGACGCGATGACGTCGAGGGTCTCGGCCGCCGCGAGCGAGGCGTCGAACCCATCGGCCTCCTCGGCGACCCAGCCCGAGAGCTTGCTGAGGATCCGGCGCTCCTCGTCGAGGATCTCGGCCTCGGCGAGCTTGGCGCGGTTGTTGAGATCGACGATCTCCTCGGGTTCGATGAACAGGGTCTGGCCGCTCTGCGACGTGCCGTGCACGATGCCGCGCACGAAGCCCTTGCCGTCGGTCCGCACCGGCAGCACGTAGCGATCCTCGCGCTGGGTGTAGTACGCGTCCTGCAGGTACGGCGCGAACCGCTCGTCGCCGAGCAACGCGCCCATCCGCTTCTCGAGCTGCGCCTTGATCGCCGCCAGCTGGCGGCGCAGCGGGCCGAGCGCATCGCTCGCGTGATCGACCAGCCGGCCGTCGGTATCGAACGCCTCGAGGATCGGCAGGTAGACGTGCCCGAGATCGGCGAGCGCCGCGCCGCGCGCCGCGAGCTTGGGCGCCACCGCGGCGTGGTCGCGCAGGTGCGCGCGCAGCCGGCCGAGCGCCTGGCCGGTCGCCGCGACCGCGACGAGCTCGGCCGCATCGAGCGCCGCCGCCTTGCGGACCCGCGCGATCGAGCTCGCGATGTCGACGATCCCGCCGAGCGGCAGCCGGGCATCGCGCGCCGCGAGCCCGCGCGCCTCGGTGATCTCGGTCGCGCGCTCGCGCGCCGCCGCCGCGTCGTCGAACATCGCCCGCCCGCGCACCGCCGCCGCCCCGCGCGCCGTGGCGCACCGCTTGACCCAGTGATCGACATAGCTCGGCCAGCCAAGGTCCTCGAGCGTCTTGGACGCAATCGCCACGCGCGATGTCTATCAGGCGGGAATCAGATCGGCCAGGCTCGGCACGACCTTGTTGCGGCCGCCGCGCTTGGCGACGTAGAGGTTCTCGTCGGCGCGCTTGATCAGGCCCGCCGGATCGACGCCGGTCTCGCGGTGCAGCGTCGTCACGCCGACGCTGATCGTGAACGGGATCAACAGGTTCTCGAACGCGCACGGCCGCTCGGCGATCAGCTGCCGCAGGTGCTCGGCGAACACGATGCCGCCGGTCAGCGCGGTCGACGGCAGCACGCACGCGAACTCCTCGCCGCCGTAGCGCGCGAACAGATCCTCGCGCCGGATCCGCGGCCGGATCCGCGCCGCCAGATCCTTCAGCACCGCGTCGCCGGCGAGGTGGCCGTGGGTGTCGTTGACCTTCTTGAAGTGATCGACGTCGAACATCACCAGGGTCAGCGGGTGGCCGTGGCGCGAGCACACCGCGATCTCGCGGTCGAGGAACTCGGTGAAGTAGCGCTTGTTGTGGATCCCGGTCATCCCGTCCTGGATGGCCATGTTGTGGATCGCTTCGTGGTACGCCGACTCGACGTTCGAGCCGAACAGGAACTTGTAGATCGCGTCGCCGAACCGGACCTGATCGGAGTCGCTGAGCTGGGTCAGCTTGATCCGCATCTCGTTGACGAACGTGCCGTTGGTCGAGTTGAGATCCTCGACCCACCAGCCGCCGGTGTCGTCGACGTAGATCCGCGCGTGCTGGCGCGACACCGAGCTGCGGCTGACCACGAACCCGGCCTCGCTATCGCGGCCGACGATGTACTGCGGATTGAGCAGCGGGATCCGCCGGCCGATATCCGGCCCCGGTGGATGCAGATTGACCAGGCACGCCTCTCCACCCGGAGGCTTCTTCTCGGTCATTATCAGCGGACGCTGCAAGATCAGCGTCCCGCCCTCGCGGTAGTCGTCCGTCACGTGCCTGTTCCGTTATATCCTCGAATGCTGGGAGTGTGCAAATCCGAGGCGTTAGGGCCAGCAGAGGAATCACGAGGCGATGCCGCGGCCCGTCACCTCGAACGACCGTCCGGCCCGGCTGATCACCGGCCCTATCGTGCCGAGTAAGGTATCCGCGCACAACGCCCGCGCCAGGTCGCGCTGGTCCACCGGCAGCCGATCGATCATCCGCTCGACCGCCACGCCGGCCCGCGGGGCGATCAGCGTGGTCAGCACTAGGTGGCCGCCCGCCAGCGCCTCGACCACCGCCACCGCGTCGTCCGGAGTATGGACCGCGCCGACGACGATCGCATCGGCACCCTCGCGCATCGCCGCCGCCACCCCGTCGCCCACGCTGGGCACGTGGTCGCCGACCGCGCGCTGGCTGATCCACGGGCTGACGTGCACGATCTCGATCGGATCCTCGACGGTGATGACCCGCCGGCGCTGCTCGCCGAGCGCCCTGATCAGCGCCGCCAGGATCGTGGTCTTGCCCGAGCCCGACGGCCCGGCGACCGCGATCAGCCCGCGGTCGTGCAGCCACTCGGCGACCGCGCCCAGCCCCAGCCCGGCCAGCACGGGTGGCTCCGCCGGCAACAACCGCAGGGTCGCCCCGGGGCCGCGGTGGTCGCGGGTCAGGGTGACGCGCACCCGCCCCGCACCATCCCCATACGCGAATACCGCCAGGCCGCGGGCGGTCCACGCGCCGCGCGCCTCGGTGGGCGCGATCAGCCCGAGCTCGTGCGCCAGGGTGTCGGCGTCGATCCGGGTCCGGTCCGCG
The DNA here is from genome assembly GCA_036271215.1 of Kofleriaceae bacterium. Classification (GTDB taxonomy): domain Bacteria; phylum Myxococcota_A; class Polyangia; order Haliangiales; family Haliangiaceae; genus JABFXX01. The sequence continues at coordinate 10,295 of DATBBB010000547.1, forward strand.
GTGGCCGCCAGCTCGCTGCCGACCCGCTGGAACGCCGGCGACCCGGCGCTGAGGTAGACGTCGCTCGCGTAGGCCGCGCGCGCCCCCGTGGTCAGCTGATCGAGCAACAAGCTCCCGCTGGAGGTGGTCATCACCCCGCGCTCGATCGCCGGCACCGGCACCGGCGCCGGGTCGGCCGGGGCGGGCTCGGCGGCCGGCGCCGCCGCGTCGAGCGGATCGATCGCGACCAGCCACGCGCCCGACTTGGGCGTGACGCTGATCGACCACCGCGCGCCGCTGGCCTCGAGCTCGAACCGCGCCGGCCGGTGCTTGTCGATCTGCTCGAGCGCCGCCGGCGGCGCGATCTCGCGGACCAGGCCGATCAGCTGATCGTGCGACGTGATCTGCGTGGCGTGGCGATCGCCGGTCGGGAACCGCAGGGTCACCGCCTGGCCCGAGGTCAGCACCGCGCCCGAGGCGCCGAGCTGCTTGATGCTGCGCAGGTAGACGTCGAGCTTGGCCACTACCGGGCCTCCCCGAGCTCGGTCGCCGCGACGATCTGCAGCGTGTTGACCAGGTAGTGCTCGTCGGGCGTCCACAGCCGGACGAACGCCCCGGCGCCGTTGAGGTGGTCGATCACCCGCGTGCGGTCGGTCGGCGCGCTGTCGAGCAAGGTCCCGAGCAGCTTGGTGCCGCGCACCAGCTCGAGCTCGACGATGTGCTCGCGGTCGTACAGCGTGAGCTCGTCGGACGGCTCGTGCGAGAAGTCGGTCGCGGGGTCGGGCTGGGCCTCGCCGCGCCGGCGCACCGCGATCCACGCGATCGCGTGCTTGCCGAGCAGCCGGACCCGGTTCGACGAGCGCACCGGCAGGAACCGCGCCGGTGCGGCGACCAGGGTCGCCAGATCGTCGAGCAGCTGGACGCGGCCGCGGCGCGCGACGTCGGCAACGAACAGCTCCGCCGGGTTCGGCATCCCGCCGACCAGCGCGAGCCGCACCGGCACCGCGACGGTCGGCACCCGCAGCTCGCTCGAGTGTTTCGATGGTCGCACGAGCGACATCGTACTATGGGTCTATGGCGTTGGTGAGTCTCGCCGCAACCAGCGCTCCACGATCGAGACCAGCGGCTCGCTCGCCTGCCCGGTCACCTGCCCGAGCACCTGCCCGAGCACTTGATCGATCGGCAGGTGGAGCCCGATCTTGCCGCCGGCGAGGTACAGCACGTCGGTCGCCCAGCGCTCGAGGGTGTCGAAGATGTGGGTCGCGTAGAGCAAGGTCGTACCGTGGCGCTCGGACTCCTCGCGCAGGAACGCCAGCAGGTCCTGGCGCGCGATCAGGTCGAGATCGGTCGTGATCTCGTCGAGCAACAGGATCTCGCGCGGCTGCATCAGGCCGAGCACCAGCTGGACCCGGCGGCGCTGGCCGTCGGACACCGCGTGCATGTGCCACTCGACGTCGACCCCGAGCACGTCGAGCAGCCGATCGCGGCGCACCGGATCGACGTCGGGCCGGCGCGCGAGGATCTCCTTGACCTGCAGGTCGACCTCGAACGCGAACCGGCCGCCGAGTAGCTCGATCCGGCTCGACAGCGCCGGATCGTGGAACGCCGACGTGCCGAGCACGCGGACCCGGCTCGGATCGACCATGTGCTTGCCGGCGAGCACGCGCAGCAAGGTCGTCTTGCCCGCGCCGTTGGCGCCGATCACCAGCACGCGCCGGCCGCGCGCGACGGTCAAGCTGATCCCGGCGAGCACCTCGCGCGCCACCCCGCGATAGGCGAAATGCAGATCGCGGACTTCGATCACGGGCTCCATCGCGGTCACGGGCACGGCAGGAGCGGCGCGACCGGATCCTGGTTGTAGCTGACCCCGTCGCCGAGCTCGCCGTTGCGGTCATCGCCCCAGCACAGCACCGCCCCGCCCGCGAGCGCGCAGGTGTGCGCCGAGCCGGCGGTGATCGCGGTGACCCCCGACAACCCGGGCAGCGGGGTCGGCGTGTTGTACGAGTCGTAGCCGACGCCCGCCTGGCCCAGGTAGCTCCCGCCCCAGCACTCGACCATGCCGTCGGTGGTGATCGCGCACGCGTGGATCCCACCGGCGGCGACCTGGAGGAAGCTGCCCGGCACCTGCTGCGGCTTGACGTTGCTGGTGTACGTGTTGTTGCCGAGCTCGCCGTCGTCGCCGGCGCCCCAGCACCACACCGTGTTGGCGGTCGCGACATGGGCGCAGCTGAAGTCGCCGAACGCCGAGAGCTGGTCGACCGTGTCGGTGGCGCCGCCGAGCCCGACCACCGCGACCGGCACCGCCGACGACTGGGGCGGCATGCCCATGCCCGCCGGGTGGCCGAGCTGGCCCGCGAACCCGGCGCCCCAGCACCACACCTTGCCCTTGCCGTCGGTCGCGCAGCTGTGGAGATCGCCGGCGACGATCGAGACCGCGCCGGTCAGGCCATCGACGATCTCCTTGACGTCGACCGGCGCGCCCTGGTCGTTCGTATCGCCGGAGCCGAGCTGGCCGTCGTTGTTCTGGCCCCAGCACTTGATCGCGCCGCCGGTCAGGATCGCGCACGCGTGGCCGCGGCCGGCCGCGATGTCGATCACGCCGCTCAGCGTCCCGATCGCCAGGCCGTTCATGTCGGCGCTCGCCGCGACCGGGCGCGCGCTGCCGCGGGTCTCGAACGTCGCATCGCCGAGCTGGCCGTGATCGTTGGCGCCCCAGCACCACACGGTGCCATCGGTGCGCAGCGCGCAGGCGTGGCCGCCGCCGGTCACGATCTTCTGCACCGGCCCGAGCTCGGACACGTTGGTCGGCAGCGGGCGGCCGGTGAACGTGCCGTCGCCGACCTCGCCGAAGTCATTCTCGCCCCAGCACGTCGCGCCATGCGTCATGTCCGACGCCGTGACCAGCGCGCAGGTGTACGAGTCGCCGCTCGACAGCGCGCTCACGTTGGTGAGCTTGGCGATCGGCTCGGGGATCACCTGCGTGGTGCGGATCCCGTTGCCGAGCTGGCCGAGCCCGTCATAGCCGCCGCAGCGCAGCCCGTCGCTCGACTGCACGCACAGGAACCCGCCGCCGGCGCTCGCGACCATCGCGTCGGGGTAGCTCGCGCGGACCGGGAACACGCGGTTTTCGCTCGTGCCGTCGGCGAGCTCGAAGTTGTCGTTGGCGCCCCAGCACCACAGGCCGTGCTGGTCGTCGATCGCGCACGCGAACTGGTCACCGGCGAGCACCGACACCGCCTTGGCGGACAGCGGGATCTGGAGCGGCGTCGGTGACCGGTTGTCCTGACCGAGGTTGGCCGGGCCGAGCTCGCCGGCCTGCGCGTCGCCGGTGCAGAACACCGCGCCCGCGGCGGTCACCGCGCACGAGAACGCGTCGCCGACCGCGACGCTGACCGCGCCGCCGGCCGGCAGGATCATCGGCGCGGGCGTCGGCTGCGGATCGAAGGTCTCGTCGGAGTTCTGGGTGTTCGGTCCGCGGCCGAGCTGGCCGCGGGAGTTGGCGCCCCAGCACTGCGCCGCGCCCGCGCCGTCGACCGCGCACGTGGTGCCGTTGCCGGCCGCGAGCGCGGTCACCCCGGTGATCACCTGGACGGTGACCGGCGCGGTGCTCGAGCCGCCCTGGTTGCCGTTGCCGAGCTGGCCGGCGCCGTTATCGCCCCAGCACTTCACGCTGTGATCGTCGAGCAGCGCGCAGCTGTGGTTCTCACCGGTGACGATCGCCGTC
>DATBBB010000548.1:0-20528 GCA_036271215.1 Kofleriaceae bacterium
ACGACGCCTGGTTCGGTACGTCGTATGGCATCTCGTTCTGGAAGAAGATCGTCTTGCCGTTCTGGCCATTCCACATCACCTGGTACTTCTCGTAGTGCTCGACGAACAGGCCGGTCGCGAGCACGTTGTTGCCATTGACCAGCACGCCGGTGTCCGCGGTGTTGATCGTCCAGCCGACGGTGCCGGCGTTGCCGTGATCGGCGCGCCACGCCCAGGTGTGGTCGATGATCGCGTCGTTGCTGTTGATGGCGAGGCTCGTGGTCGCCTTGCCCGCGATCTCGCCGCCGATCCGGAAGAACACGTCCTGGATCGTCGTCGGGTTGCCGGCGTGGCTCGCGGTCGCGCCGGACGGGCCCACGGTCAGGAGCGCCGCCGAGTTGGTGGTGCCGGCATCGAACAGCAGGCCCTTGATCCGGACGCCGTCGACGTCGGCGACCTGCATCGCGTTGACGCCGCCGTCCGGGATCACCGTCGGGAACCCGATGCCGAGCACGACGGTGTTGGCCTTGGTCACGTTGAGCGTCTGGCTGACGTGGTAGATGCCCGGGGTGAAGAACAGGTTGCAGCCCGAGGTCAGCGCCGAGTTGATGGTCGCGGCGGTGTCGCCGGCCTTGACGACGTAGAACTGGTTCATCGGCAGCGACGTGCCGGGCGTGGTGCCACTGGCCCAGCTCGGGCCCGACGCGTTGGTGCGCAGCGCCGGCAGGAACACGTGGTACTTGCCCGTGCTGTCGATGTACAGGTACGGCACGTCGCGCGACACCGGCGTGGTGGCGAGCGTGGTCTCCGGCGGGTTCGGGAACGTGTTCGACGGCGCGCCGCTGGTGCCCGAGAACACCATGTTCCACACGCCGCCGGCCCAGCTGCCGAAGTTGCTGTCGCGCGTGTACCACTGCTGCTGCGAGACCGACGCGGTCTGGCCCGAGACCTTGGTGTCGGCGATGTAGCCGCCGCTGGCGAACCCGAAGCTCGCCGGGTACAGGAACAGGTTGCCGTGGACGTCGATCCGGCGGAACGGCGCGGCCTGCGCCACCGCCCAGCGATCGGAGCCGCTGCTCGGGTTGATCGCGAGGTTCTCGGCGGAGCGCCAGAAGTTCTGCAGCGCCACGCCCTGGTCGGAGGCATTGAACGCATCGACCGTCACGTCACCGTTGATCGTCACGTCGTCGGGGTTCTGGCCCAGGCCTGCCACCGAGGTGTAGAACCCGACGTTCTCTTCCACGCTGTAGCTGCCCGGCATGAACAGGTGCGCCACGCGGCCGGTGCCCATCTGGGCGGTCTGGGTGTCCTTCTGGGCGTTGAAGTCGGCGTCGAGCTGCGCCTGGATCGTGGTGGCCGCCATGCTCGGGCTGAAGATCCGCACGTTGGGCCCGAAGTTCGGGGTGTCGGACTGGACGCAGGACCCGGCGGCGCCGATCGTGTAGCTCGCGCTGCCGACCGCGGAGTTGGTCAGCCCGCTGGCGATACCGATCGCGTTGATCGTCTTCGACGCTGTTACGCTGATCGGGCCGCTGTACAGCGTCGAGCTCGCGGTCGGGGTCGAGCCGTCGAGCGTGTACCGGATGGTCGCGCCGGCGGTCGAGGTCGAGATCGTCACGCTCTGCGCGGCCGTGTAGCTGCCGCCGCCGGGGTTGAACGTCGGGGTCGCAACGGTGCCGCCGCCGCCACCGCCACCGCCCTGGGTGAACGTGAAGTGCGGCGTGTCGAACTGCGGGCCGTTCTTCTCGTAGGTGAACCAGTACTCCAGCACGAAGCCGGTGGTCAGCGAGCCGACGGTGACCTGCCACGTCCCGGCGTTGTTGGTCATCCGGACGTTCTGCTGGCCGAGCGCGGGTGGCAGGTAGTGGACGTCGACGTACGCCGCGGGCGTCGTCGGCGTGAACGAGATCTGGGCCTGCGACGAGCTCAGCTGCGTGACGCTCTGGGTGTAGTCGGTCGCGGCGTTCGCGGTGCCGCCGAACGAGACGACGAGCCAGGCCAGCGACGCGGCGAGCGCGAGCTTGGCGGTGCCGCCGAGCCTGCGCAGGTGTCGATGTACGAGATGGAGATATCGATTCATGGGTGGCGGAAAGTAATCCGCTATTATCAACAACGGAAGACAAGACGTCTGAAATAGACCCGACGATGGAATCGAATCCACATTCTGGTCGCACACCGGAGGGAGAGTAGGTGTCTGTCGATGATTTCTGGATGAGCGCCACGAGCACAATCCAGCGCTAATTCATGTGGCTCGCGTTGTGATGTCGGATACGGTTCTTGCGTCGAGGCAAGACTACGCGGGCGGGGGATGATGCTTAATACGGCGTCGTGCGCCCTGCACCGGAAAATAAGTTGGGCCGCGGCTTGATGGCCGCCGGGTCGCGCCTGCGCTGTGCGTCATCGCACTCCGTGCTGACCGGCCAAGGTTACGGGCGGTGACCCGGCGGGTCGCACTTGGCTTCCCAGCACTCGCCGAGCTGGTTCGCCCAGTCCTCGAACCGGATCTGGGTCTTGACCTGGCGGTTGTCCCAGTACTGATCGTTGGAGCGGACGTAGCGGCGGAGCGCCTCGATGATGTGCTTGTAGTCGGCGCGGTCGCCGGACGGCAGGGTCGCGTCGTCGGCGCGCGCGTTGAGGAACCGGATCGTCGCGTTGCGCAGCCGCACCTGATCGCGCATCGCCCAGGTCGACAGCACCATGTCGTTGCTGGGATCGCCGTCGTGCTTGTTGGCCTCCAGGATGACCTTGAGCGCGGCGCCCTGCTGGCGGAGGTTCTCGCCGTAGGACGACAGCACGTGATCGCGCGCGACGGTCTGAATCAAGATCTGCTGTCCGGGGCTGAGCGAGCTCCACACCTGCTTGTTGATGATCATCCAGGTGAGGAGGAACTGCTGCTGCCAGCCCGGGGTGTGGACGAACCGCAGCCCCATCGTGCCGGGGTTATCCGGCGTGTTGAATACCTGGGACACGTCGTCGAGCGGGGTGGCGAACTCGAAGCCGTCGATCGTCCCGGCCTTGACCCCGTCCATCAGCGAGCCGCCGCCGGGCACGGCCTCGATGAACGAGATATTCTTGCGCCGGATCTTGCCGCTGGCCACGAGGTCATCGCAGGCGAGGCCGATCACGTTCTCGCCGGGCGGCAGGTAGCGCAGGTGCCAGGGCTGCTCGCACAGGCCGGGCAGGCCGATGCCGCGGTGGCCCTGGACGTCGTCCATCGGCTCGAAGAAGTAACCGGACAGCTGCTCCGGGCTGCCGACGATCGGCAGCGCGATGATGTCGCGGTGGTTGGCGTCGAGGATGCTCTGGATGAGGTCGAGGCCGGTCCGCCGGCCGTCGTCGATCGACTTGCCGTAGAGGAAGCCGATGAACTCGTCGAACGTGGGGCCGAACGGGACGCCGGAGTTGTAGATGAAGCCCCACGTCTTGTTGAGATCGCCGCCCGAGATGTACGCGGCGTCGAACCCGCCGCCGGCCTCACCGGCCGCCACCGCGGCCACGATGTCGCCGGTGAACTGCGCCGGGATCGCCGGGAGGCCGGGGAGCTGGGCGAAGTGGAGCGCGCCGGCGCCGCCCAGCGCGGTCTGCGTGACGTTCTGCAGCTTGTCGGCGAACGCGCCGGCCGGGGGGCCGATCGCGGCCGACGCGCTGAAGCTACGGAAGCGAACGTCGCCCGCGAGTGCACCATGAGTGGTCAGTGCGGTCAGTGCGATCGTGAATGCGGTACTCAGTCCGAGAGCTCTTGTCATGGCGTTGCGTTCCTTGCGTATCAAGTTTGATGCCGGCACCGTGTGCAAGTGGAGAGCCGGGTGGTCCGGTCTGCGCGAACACCTACCCTTTGGTATGGCTCGCTTACTCGCGCGCTCGGTTCTGGAAGCCGGAGCACACAGCTCGATCCGCTGCGGGCGTTGCTCGTCGAACCGTGTTTTCTGCCGCGCAACCACCTGGAACCAATCCTGATCCGTCGCCGAAAACCGCACGTCACGCTCGACGTGCGCGTGCGAAGCCGCTTCGGCTTCGGGTGAACATCGCCGTGTCCAGCTGGACCGCACGCGTTCCGTCCGTCGAAGCTATCGGTCTCGCGTCAAGCGTCGCGCAATCGCACTCCGAGCCGTACGACACGGGCGCCGAGACAACGCTTACTGACACGTGTGATAGTCGCGTGATCGCACGCGGACGTGGAGCTCGACAGGTGCGCGTGCATTCGTCCTCGGTACAGCGCGGCGCACGATCACGTCGGTCTCGACCGGCCGTGGATAGACCTATGTGCAAAGGCACATACGAAGATCTGTCAGGATCTTCAGACTCATTATTGAATTCTACAGATCAAATGTAGCGCAATACTATTTGTGTCAGAAAAATTTGTTCGACATACCCGATGGTGGACGCGGGCGGCGCGCGCTTCTACTATCGTCCGCTTCATGACCCGGCAATCGACACCCGGCTCCCAGCGCGCTCCCGCTGGTTTCGGATCGGCCTGCGCGGCGCTTGCCGTCGCGGCCATCACGCTCGCCGGCTGCTCGACGACCACGCCGGAGCCGTCGCCCGCGCTCGACATGCCCGCGATCGACGGCGACTGGCTCGACATCACCGGCGTCCCCGATCTCGGTGCGTTGAACGCCCCGAGTCAGCAGCCGGTCGACTTCGCGATCTGGCAGGCGGCCGACGGCAGCTGGCACATCTGGGAGTGCATCCGGTTCACGCTGGTCGGCGGCCGGACCCGGCTGTTCTATCGCTGGCGCGCCGATGCGCCGACTGGGCCGTGGCAGGCCGAGGGCATCGCGATGACGGCGGACCCCACGGTCGGCGAGACCGAGGGCGGCCTTCAGGCGCCGTTCGTGGTTCGCGCCGACGGCGGCTACCGGATGTTCTACGGGTCGTGGGACAGCATCTGCACCCAGGCGAGCTCCGACGGGATCGACTTCCACCGCGTACTCGATGCGACCGGCCAGTGCGCCGTGTTCTCGGAGGGCGCCGGTACCAACACCCGCGATCCGATGGTGCTGCGGATCGGTGACGACTGGTACGCGTACGATACCGGCGCGGTGGCCGACCCCGACGGCGTCCACGGCCGGGTCTACGCCCGGATCTCGCGCGACCTCGAGACCTGGAGCGCGCCGAGCGTGGTGTCCTACGGCGGGATCGCGGACAGCGAGGGCACGTCGACCGAGTGTCCCTTCGTGGTCGCCCGGCCCGACGGCTATTACCTGTTTCGCACCCGGTACTACGGTGCTACCCCCGAGACCGACGTCTACCGATCGCAGGATCCGCTGAGCTTCGGGATCGACGACGATCGCGACTGGCTGGGTACGCTTCCGGTCGCCGCACCCGAGTTCTTCGAGTACGGCGGCCGGCCGTACATCGCCGCGCTCAAGCTCGGTACCGACGGGATCCGGATCGCACCGCTGCGCTGGCCCGGCACCTGACTACGGTAGCGGCGGAAACTCGCCGGAGGTGCCGAGCGCGAGCCGGGCCGCGAGCAAGCTGCGCTGGAGCGTCACGTCCGAGGGATCGGCGAGCGTCAGCCCGACCAGCATCTGGTACTGCTGCGCTGGCGTCCCGCGCGTATAGTCGTCGTGGGCGTCCGCGAGTTCGCGCGCGATCTCGGGCACGGCGGCCAGCGCGTCGAGCTCGCCCAGCCGGCGCAGCTCGTCGTTGGCGCGGCCCAGGCATGCGATCCGCGTGGCGCGCGCGGCGAAGTCGCCGTCGGATGCCGGCGGGCAGGCCGCGAACAGCGCGCGGGCGGCCGCGCGCTCCGCGTCGCGGATCGCCGCCGGCAGACGCGCGGGCTCGGGCCGCCGCGCGTTCCACCGCAACTCGAGCACTCGGCCGCCGGCCCGCGGCGAGCGGTGAGTGTTGTCGGCCTGCATCGAGGCCATCTGCCGGCGGAACGCCGTCATGCCGAGCCGCGGGATCGACTGCGCGCCCAGCCACGCGATGCGCCGGGCGATCTCGAGCGGCGAGCCAGCGCGCGCCAGGGCGGACGCCGCGCGGGTCAGCGCCGCATCGTCGGTCGTGACCTCGAGGGTGAACGCGGGCCGCCGCGTCGCGACGAGCTGCCCGTCGCCGACCAGCTCGAGCGACGTCGCGAACGCGCCCCGCCAGTACGGTGATCCGAGCAGCAGCGCGCGGCGCTCGATGCCATGGTCGTCCTTGCTGTATGGCGCGAGCGAGATCTCGTCGTGGTCGCCGCCATCGACCATGCCCCGGATGCGCAGCTTGTCGTCGATCGGGCCGCCGTCCCACGCGACGATCAACTCACAGCGGACCAGCCCGCCGGGCGCCGCGGTGCGAACGGTCTCGGGTGACAGGTAGACCCGGACGTGGCCATCGTCGAACACCTGCTCGGCTCGTGGATCGACATTGGCGACCTCGACCAGCCCGCGCCGCGCGAGCAGCCGGCCTTGGCCGGTCAGGTAGTCCTTGTCGAGCACACGGGAGTCGAGCGGGTAGTATGCGTTGCTGTCCATCAGGTCGGGGCGGCGCTCGATGACCTGGTACTGGTGCAGGACGCCGAGATCGGTCGTCGGACCTGGCGCGCCATCCGTCGGCGCGAACGCTCGCCCGAGCCGGGCCATCTGGAAGTCGGTCAGGTAGCCGTTGTCGAGCAGCTGCATGCCACCAACCAGGAGCGAGCCACCCGCGTCGGGCATCTGGACCACGGCATAGGGCACGCCGAGTCGCATCTGGTGCTCCCATCGCTGACCGCCCTGGAGATCGGCAACGTACGGGAGCGTGACACCGTTGAGCGCGACGTCATCGTGGACCGCGTTGCCGCTGTAGCCGACGATCGCGGCGGCCAGTACGATGCCGCTGGCCGGCATCAGCTGCGCTGCCCGCCACCGTCGAGGCGTGACCCGGGCCAGGCCCACCGCGCACGACGCGACGTAGACCGCGAAGCACATGTGGCACACGGTCAGGAAGCTGGTCGCGAACCGGTGCTCACCCATCCAGTCGGCTCCAGCGGTGATCGGTAGTGCCAGCGACGCGATCAGCGCGACCACCAGACACTGGCCGAGCCGCTCGAAGGCCGGCGTGACCAGGAGGGCCAGCACCGAGCCGCCGAGCAAGAGCGCGCCGCAGTACGGCAGCACCTGGGGGATGACGTAGCCGCGCAGGTGGCCGGCGAGATCGTGATCGCGCAGCTTGGCGTAGTAGGTGTTGGGCAACCAGTCGCAGTAACCGATCCGGCGCCAGCACAGGAAGACCGCGTAGAGCCCGATCGTGACGAGCAGCGCGCCGGCGACCTGCCGCAGGTGACGCCGGAGGTCGAGCACCGGCGGCCGCGCGAACCCGAACAGCGCGGCGTAGAACGCGGCGACGTAGGCCGGCGACTCTGGACGGGTGATCGCGACCAGGAACGGCAGCGCGCCCCAGCGCGGCGTCAGCGGCGCGCCGGTCGTCGTACGGACGGTGAGCCAGATCAGCGCGACCAGCCCGCACGACACCCAGACCGATTCGAGCCCCGAGCAGAACCACACCCAGGTCGCCGGCGTGACCAACTCGAGTACCGCGAACGCCCCAGCGCCGGCCAGCGCCGCGAGCTCGCCGGCCAACCGGCGCACGGTCGACCACGTCAGCGTCACCATGGTGGCGAACACCAGCATCTCGAGCCGGACGTGGGTCCGCACTGGATCGAATGCGCCGATCCCGCGCAGCCCCGCGACCACGAAGAACAACAACGGGTTGCTGTAACCCTCGACCGGGGTGCCACCGACGTACGGCGCCAGCGAGTGATGATCGGCGAGCTCGAACGCGGCCGCGTAGGTGATGCCCGCGTCGTCGATCACCCACGCGCCGGCTGCGTGGTGCGCCTTGCGGAACGCGATGCTGGCGATCACGAACACCGCGAGCGTGCCCGCGAGGGCCGAGCGATGGTCGAGCACGAACCGTCGTAGCCGCCGCAGCGGTCCTTGCCAAGCCAGCACGTCGCGCGAGCCTACACGGTTTGGCGATCGGCTTGCCGGCGCGGAGACTGGCAAGCCTCGGCGGGGCAGGTCGGCGACGACGCGACCTGCTCGGCCCCGGCGGCGGCCAGGACAGCGAAGTAGATCAGTTTCATCCTGGTGACCCGTCCACGCTCGCCGGCGCGCCGGGCGGTACATTGCCCAGCGCGTGCGATCGCTGCGAGTGGCCACGTCCGGGATTGTCACAGGCGCGTGATAGGTGATCGGCGCATGGTCACGCGAGCGGAGCCCCAGGCCGGCGCGAACGCGCCGGACGCGCGCGACGAGCTCGTCGCTCCGGAGCTCCGGGTCTCCGCCACCGACGGCGCACGCCTGGTCGCGCTGCTCGAGGGCCCGACCTGCACGCTCGCGCAGCTGCGTCACGCGATCCACGCGCATCGCCTCGCCGGCGCGGAGAGCTTCACCGAGCTGCTGTCGCTGGCGCGCCTGGTCGGGGTCGAGCGCCACGGCTACCAGATCGAGACCGTCCATCGCGTGCTCCGGACGCTGCGCGGGCGGGCGCTGCTGTCGGACGAGGTCGGGCTGGGCAAGACGATCGAGGCGCTGATGGTGCTCCTCGAGTACCAGGTGCGCGGCATGGCGAAGCGGGTCCTGGTGCTCGCGCCGCCCGCGCTGGTTCCGCAGTGGGTGGGCGAGCTCGCGGCGAAGGCCGGGATCGTGGCGCGCACGACGGACCGCGAGGGGGAAGCCGTGTGGCGTGGCGACGGTGTGGTGGTGGCCTCGCTCGCGACCGCGCGGATGCAGCGCACGGCTCCCGCGGTCCAGTCCGAGCCGTGGGACCTGGTCATCGTCGATGAAGCCCACCGGGTCAAGCGGCGGGGCTCGTCGAGCTGGAAGCTCGTCGATGGGCTGCGCAGTCGGTTCCTGTTGCTCCTGACCGCGACGCCGATCGAGACCGAGCTCGAGGAGCTATACCAGCTCGTGACCCTGCTCAAGCCGGGGCAGTTTGCGACCCCGGCGGCGTTCCGGCGCCGGTTCGTCGATCCGGCGAGCCCGACCTCGCCGAAGAACCGCGAGGCGTTGCGCGAGCTGCTCGGCGAGGTGATGGTGCGCAACACGCGCGCCTCGTGCGGCCTCAAGCTCCCGCCGCGCTACGTGTCGACCGTGGTCGTCGAGCCGGCGGCCGACGAGCGCGCCCTGTACAGCGCGGCGGTGGAGGTCCTGCGCACGGCGACCGAGCCGCGCGCCCGGCGCACCGCGGGGCTGCTGCTGCTCGAGGCCGGGTCGAGCCCGGCGGCGGTGCGCGGTACGCTCGACAAGCTCGGCGGCGAGCCCGGGTTCGCCGCGATCGTGGGAGCGGCGCGGGTCACCGAGACGCGCAAGGGTCGCGCCCTGGTCGACATCGTTCGCACCGGCGGCGCGGCACAGGTGCTCGTGTTCACCCGCTACCGCGCGACCGCGCGCTGGCTCGTCGAGTTGCTCGTGCACGAGCGGATCTCGCACGCGGCCGTCCACGGCGAGCTGTCCGGCGCCGACAAGCAGGTGGCGCTCGCCGCGTTCCGCGCGGGCGAGGTGCAGGTGCTGGTCTCGACCGACGTCGGCAGCGAGGGTCACAACCTGCAGCATTGCCATCGGCTCGTGAACTTCGATCTGCCGTGGAACCCGATGGTGATCGAGCAACGGATCGGCCGGTTGCATCGGTTCGGGCAGACCGCCGAGGTCGAGGTGTTCAACCTGTGCGCGCGCGGGTCGATGGAGGAGCGGATCCTCGGCGTGCTCCACGAGCGCGTGCGGCTGTTCGAGCTGGTCGTCGGAGAGCTGGACATGGTGATCGGCAACCTGACGGACGAGACCGATCTCGAGGACCGGCTGCTCGCGCTGTGCGCGGAGGCCCCCAGCGACGCCGCCGTCGACGAAGGCCTGGCCGTGATCGGCGACGAGTTGTTGCGCGCGCGGGGTCGCTACGACGAGGTGCGCGAGCTCGACCACGCGTTGTTCGGACAGGAGTTCGAGGCGTGAGCGGCGAGCTGTTCGCATCCCAGCTCGACCCACTCGGGTTTGTCGCCAACGAGCTGAGCGCCCGCGGCGCGCTCGTCGAACGCGACGACCGCAGCGCGCTCGCCGTGTTGCCGCCGCCGGTTGCCCGCAGCCTGGAGCTGTCCGAGACGCTCGCGCTCGCAGACGCCCCCGGCGATCACGCGATCGGCTGCGGCCTGGGCTCGCCGTTGCTCGATCGCCTCGTCGCCGCGGCCCGCGCGACCGTCCCGGTTGCCAGCGTCACCTCGCTCGCCGAGGCGCCGCGCGCGGCGGTGGCCGAGCGGCTCGCCGAGCGCCTGGTCGTGCGCAACGGGGTCGCCGACGTACTCGGCGTCGCGCACGCCTCGGCGACCTACCTGGCCGGGATCTTCACCTGGACGGCCGAGGCCGACGATCGCTACCAGGGCATGACGATCACCGCCGCGAACGCCGCGACGGGCGCCGAGCCGGATGCCGCGTGGCTCTCGGCGATCACGGCGCTGATCGCCGAGGCCGATCCAGGTGTCACCGAGGAGCGCAACGCCCGCGGTGCGACCGGCGGGGCGGCGGCGGTGTCCCGGCGCGCGGCGCTCGCGATCGGACCCCGGCTCGACGAGGTGGGCGCCGCCGTCGCCCGGCGCCGCGACCGCGAGCGCGCGCGCATCGACGAATACTTTGCATCCCTCATCGCCGAGGCGAAGCGCCCGCGACGCCAGGTCGCGCGCAGCGCGATCGACGCCCGGGTCGCCGCGCTCCACGCCGAGCACACCGCGAAGCTGCGCGATCTCACCGCGCGCTACAGCCTGCGCGTACACCTCGAGCCCATCGCGCTCGTGGCGATCGCGATGCGCGTGGCCGAGATCCGGATCCGGCTGCGCCGGCGCAAGGGCGAGCGCGAGATCGCGCTGCACGTCCCGCCGTTCGCGCGCACCCCGGACGCCCTGGCCTGCGTGGGGTGCCCGGGGACGACCCGGGCCCCGCTGCTGTGCGACGACGCCTTGCACGTGCTCTGCGAGACCTGTGCGCCGGAGGCCGGCGGTCGGCCCCGCTGCCCGGCGTGCCGGCCGGGCCGAGGCGCGAAGCCCGCGTCGTGAAGCTGCGCGTCACGCCTTCCACGATGCGAAGGCGTCCACGACGAAGTCGCGGAACGCGGTGACCCGCGCGGGGATGTTCTTCCTCGAGGGATAGACCACGTAGAGGCTTGCACCGAGCGCGTGCCACTCCGGGAGCACCCGGACGATGCGGCCGCTCGCTTCGTCAGCGCTGGCGTTGATGTGCGGGAGCAGGCCGATGCCGGCGCCGGCCACGATCATCGAGCGCACGAAGGTCCAGTCGTCGCCGCCGACCCGGCCGCGCACCGCGACGCTGACCGCGCCGCCGGGCCCGCGCAGCGCCCAGGTGCGCGCCAGCTCCTTGGCGCGAAACACGATGCATGGGTGGCGGGTGAGCTCCTCGCAGGTCGCCGGCGCACCGCGACGCTGGAGGTATTGCGGCGAGGCGTAGAGGTGGTGCTCCAGGTCCCCGAGCTTGCGGGCGACCAGCGAGGAGTCGCCGAGATCGGCGGTCGCGCGAATCGCCACATCGAAGCCCTCGTCGATCAGGTTGGCGTGCTGGTTGGCGAGCTCGAAGTCGAGGTCGACCAGCGGATGGCGCTCGGCGAACGCCACGATGACGTTGTCGAAGAAGCCCGTGCACAGGCTGAGCGGGGCGGTCACCCGCAGTCGCCCGCGCGGCTGGCGCGAGGCCGGCTCGAGGGTCCGGGCGGCGGCGCGCAGCGTGGAGACCGCGGGCGCCACGGCCGCGTAGAGCTCGCGGCCCTCGCTGGTGGGCTTCATGTGCCGGGTGGTGCGCTGGAGCAGCCGGATCCCGGCACCGGCCTCCAGGCGCTCGATCGCCCGGCTCACCGTGGACGTGGGGACGCCGAGGTCGCGCGCGGCACCGGCGAACCCGCCGCGGTCCACCACCCGGACGAAGACCGCGAGATCGTCCAGGTTCAGATCGGCCATCGGGCCGGAGCATAATCGAGATCCTCGCGGATCTCGGCGCGCCGTGGGACAGCCCGATCTCGCCGCTCAGGGCGACGGGGTGCTCGACCATTCGAACACCAGGCCGAGGCCGCCGCCGCGGCGATCGCCGGCGCGCAGCCCGATGCCGAGCGCGGTGCGGGCGTCGTCGAGCAGCATGTGGTCGAGCTGGAGCTCGGCGGTGCTGCGGCCGGGAGTGGTCGGTCGGGCCACCGCGCGCACGCGGTTGTCTCCGGTGTAGCGGTCGGCCTCGAGGTTGCGGATCCGGCCGTAGCCGCCGCGCGGCTCCGACGGATCGGACCACGCGCTGATCCGATCGAGCACCATCAAGTGCGGCAGGACCAGCGAGACGTAGGCCAGTATGTTGAGCTGGTCGCCCCGCGGGACCTGGGCGGTCGACGACGCCGGCAGGTCGGGGCGAGGCGCGTATTGCGAGCGTCCGGCCTGGTACATCGAGATGACATCGGGCAGCGAGGCGCTGGCGGCGCCGGAGATCTCGGGGGCGGGGACGACCGGGGTGCCGTGGAGCGTGAAGCGCTCGGCGGCCGCGGGATCGGCGAGCGCGCGCGTGGCGTAGGCGGGGAGCCGGTGCTCGAACACGAGATCGAGCCAGCCCAGCGGATACTCGCGCGAGACGACGATCCGGCCGCCGACCAGGGCATGCTGGGTGGCGATCGCGCTGAGCGAGCCAGTGTGGGCCACGAGCTCGCCGGCCGCGGCTGCGCCGTCGGGCCGGACCGTGACGTCGAGCTCGCCGTTGGCCAGGAGGTCGAGCGGCGCCCGGTTGATGCGGGCCAGGCGCGGCAGGTGAATGTGGAGGTCGAGCGCGGGCAGGCCGCGCAGTGGGGTGGGCGGCGGCGGCACCGGGAGCACACCGGCCGGCGTGGCCGGATCGACGAAGATGATGTCGCCGCTGACCGACGCCCGCTCGGGCTGGTGGGCGCGGTCGGCGCGATCGGGGTTGCGCAGCGCGAGCTGGTCCACGGTGAGCTCGAGCGCCGGGATCTCCGGGGTCAGGTCGCCGTCGAGCCTGGCGCGGAGATCCAGCGTGGCGGTCGGCGCATCGCTGAACACGGGCGAGGTCAGGCCGAGCACCAACCAGGCGTCGGCCTCGAGCGCGAGCGCGACGTGGGTCGGCCGGGCGCGATCGAGCGCGACCAGGCCCGAGATCCGGACCGCGCGGTCGGCGAGCGGGTGCTCGCGATCGCGCTCGTGCAGCTCGAGCCGGGTCTGCAGCCCGTGCGGATCGCCGTCGAGCGCCAGCGAGATGTCGCGCCAGCGCCGGGTGGTGTTCGGCAGCGCGAACGCCGCGCCGCGGACCGCGAGCGTACCGTCGATCGCCATGCGTTCGAGCGCGAGCCCGGCGTCGCCGCGTGCGAGCCCGAGCGCGGCGTGCATGTCCCAGCGCAGGCGGCCGGCGTCGCTGTCCGCGACCGGTGGCCACAGCGCCGGCAGCAGCGGGAGCAGCGCGGTGTCGTCGGCGTGGGCCCGCGCGTCGATCGCGATCTGGTCGGCCGTGCGGTCGACCGCGGCGACGATCGTCACCGGGCCGTCGGTGACGGTCGCGGTGAGCCGGGTGGGCGTGCCCGCGACCGCGAGCGCGAGCGCGCCGGTGCCGCCGTCCGCGGTGCGGTAGCCGCCCCAGCCCAGCCGGCCATCGATCGCGACGGCGGGAACGCGGCCGGTGACATGCAGGGTGCCGCCGATGCTGCCGCCGAGCGCGGCGAGCCGCGCCGGGACCGGGAGGTCCGCGATCGGGCGATCCGCGAGCGTGACGGTCTCGTCGACGGTGACGGTCGGGCGCAGGACGAGCGCGCGGCCCACGAACGGGCTCGGGATCGCGACGCTGCCGGCGAACGCCGCGGCGAGCGCGTCGTTGCCGAGCTCGCCGGTGGTCGCGATCGCGATGCCGGGCGCGATGCCGGGCGCGATCGTGGCGTGGAGCGCGGCATGGCGCGCGCCGGTGAGCGTGGCGTCGAGCGTGCCGCGCGGCGCCGCCGGGGTGCCGCCGAGCTCGGCCCGCAGCTCGATCGTGCCGGGCTGCGGGAGCTGCGCCCGCACGCCGGCGGGCACCAGGTCCGCGAGCTCGGCGAGCGCCTGGCGCGGTACGGCCAGCGTCACGTGCCAGCCGCGATCGGGGACCAGGCCGTGGCGATCGATCGGCAGCCGCGCGGTGATGTCGCCGAGCGCGCGGCCGTTGCGCAGGACCTGGGCGGTCGTGGTCAGCTCGCTGGCGCTCGCGTGCCCGGTGGCGCGCACGGTGATCGCGGAGTGCGCGGCCGCGATGGCACCGGTCGCCGTGGTGCTGGCGGTGCCGGCGATGGCATCGGTGGCTGTGGTCGGCCCGGTGGCGCTTGCGTGGCCAGCGGAGCCAGCGGAGCCAGCGGAGCCAGCGGAGCCAGCGGTGAATGAGGGCAGTGCGATCGCAACGGTGTAGTCGGCGCGATCGGCCGTGGCCGTGTGATGGACGGCGAGTTCGCCGTTCAGCGAGCCGCGCAGGCCAGGTGGCCGCCCGGCGAGTCGCGCGAGCGCGGCGAGGTCGAGGCCGTGCAGCGCGAGCGTCGCGTCGGCACCGACGAGCGCGCGGTGCGCCAGGCGGGCCGTGCCGGCGACCGCGATCGATCCGCCCGCCAGCGCGAGCGTGGCCGGCTCGAGCGCCACCGCGAGCTCGCCGCCAGGTGCGCCGCGGATCGCGAGCGCGAGCTCGACGTGCGGGAGCCGCGGCAACTCGCGCGGCACCGCGACGCCGGCCGCGCGCAGCATCGCGACCGCTCGATCGGGCTCGCCCGCCACCGTGATCCGGCCTGCGATCGTGCGGTCGCGGGCGAGCTCCCCGGTCGCGGCGAGCGCGATGCCGAGCCCGTGCGCCGAGAGCTGCGCGAGCGTGACCGCGCCGTGGCGAGCGGTTGCCACCGCCGACAGTCCGTCGATCACGATCGGCCCCACGGCCCCGACCGGCCCGATCGTCGTGGCGCCGGCCTCGAGCGTCGCCGTGGCGGCGAGCTCGTCCGCGGTGACCCCCGCCCCGGCGATCGCGAGCCGCAACGTCGTGGCGATCGGCGGGAGCCCGGCGGGCGGGTCGGCGAGGAGGTCTGCGCCGCGCGCGGTGCCGGCCAGCACGAGGTCGTAGCCCGGATGTTTCGGATCGGACAGATCGAGCGCGCCATCGAGCTTCGCCGTCGAGCCGCGGACCGTGACGCCGGCGTGGACCGCGAGCGCGCGGAGCGGCCCGGCGAGCGAGGCGTCGCCCGTGACGTCGCCGACGAGCACGTCGCGCCCCACGAGCGCGCGCAACGCGGCGTGATCGACCTTGAGCTGATCGATCGCGAGCGCCTGCGCGGCGTCGCCGGCGCCGGACAGGTCGGCACGGCCACGCACGCTCGCGATCGACAGCGGCCCGAGCACGAGCCCGGCGGCGGTCACGTCGGCCGCGCTGCCGCGGCGCGCGATCGTGGCCGAGCCGAGCCGGACCTCGAGCGTGCGGGCCTGTGCCCCGATCGGCCCCGTCGGTGCGGGTGGCCCGGCTGGTGCGGGCGGTGCGATCGCGAGCGTGGCGGTCACCGCCCCGAGCGCCACGTCGAGCTCGCCCGAGGCCGGGCGCGCCGCGAGCGAGCCGCGCACGGCGAGCTCGGACACCGTCACGCGCGTGCCGTCGGCCCGGGTCAGCGTGGCGCTGCCGGCGATCGCGAAGCCGCGGATCGCGATCGATCCCGGCGGCGGGCCGTCCGAGGGCGCGACCAGCCCGGCGAGGTTCGAGCGACCGTCGGCATCCTCGAGCGCGGTGACCGCGAGCCCGGTGATCGCCAGCTCGTCGATCACGGGCGCGCCGCGCAGCACGCTGCCGCGATCGGGCACGGCCGTGATCGTCGCGATCCGGATCGCGATCCGGCCGGCGCGATCGCGGATCACCACGTCGCCGAGCTCGACGTGCGAGAACAGGAACCCGTAGTCGAGCGAGCCCAGGCTCGCGCCGCCCTGAAACACCGCGGCGAGCCGGGCCTCGAGCTTGCCGCGGAGCCAGGCCTTGGCCCACGGCGTGTGCAGCGCCGCGACCGCGATCGCGACGAAGATCGCCAAGCCCGCGGCGCCGCGCGCGACCCCGCGTCCGATCCGGCGCCACCGCGATCGCCGCGCCATCAGAACGCCTCCCCGATCCGCACGAACGCGAGCAGGCGATCGAACGCGAGCCCGGCACGGCCGGCATCGAGCGCGCGGTACGCGACGTCGAGCGCGATCGGCAGGTACCACAGCCGGACCCGGCCGCCGATCCCGGGCGCCAGCGACACACCGCTCGCGAACGGATCGGTCGCCGCACCCGCGCCGCCGGCGTCGACGAACGCCACCGCGCCGTACTGCTTGCGATACGGCAACAGCCGCAGCTCGGCGCTGGCCTCGGCCAGGCTGCGCCCGCCGATCAGCACCGGCGTACAGGCCGTGCCTGCCGCGCACGCCGCCGGCGACAGCTGGTCGCGGCCGAACCCGCGCATGCCGTAGGCGCCGCCGCCGAACAGCCGGGGCCCCAGCGGCACGCCGTTGGCGCCGGGGACCAGCACCCAGCCCGCCGACGCCCGCAGCGCGAGCGACCACGATCCGATCAGCGGCACGAACGCGCGCGCGTCCGGCGCGAGCTCCAGCCAGCGATGATCGGCGAGCGCGCCGCCGGGCGAGTACGATCCGTCCAGCCCGAGCAGCCAGCCGCGGGTCGGCTCGACCCGATCGTCGCGGCGGTCGACCACCGCGTGGCCCACCAGCTCGACGCCGTGGCTGTCCGCCGCGGTGAAGCTCCCGGCGGTCGCGCGATCGATCGCCGGCAGGTCGCGCGTGCGGCCGTCGCGGTACAGCACGTCGAGCGCGAGCTCGCCGCCGGGGACGGGCACCGCGCGGATCCCCGGGCCGGCCGTGAGCTCGCGCAGCAGCGCGTCCGGATACAGCACGTCGCTCCACCGCCCGGTGAGCCGCAGCTCCACGCTCGAGACCGGCTGCAGGTACTGCACGAGCGCGCTACCGTACACGCCGCGCGCGATCGCGGCATCGTCGAACGTCCAGCCGTATCCCACGTTGCCCTCGACGATGAGGTGGCGCAGCGGCCCGAACAGATCGCGAAACGTCAGCCGCGCGCCGGCGTAGGTGTCGAGCCGAGTCGGATCGGCCTCGACGCCGAGCTCGGCGCGGACCTGGGTCGCGGGTGCCTCGACGACCGCGATGCGAACCGCGAGCGCCGCGGGTACCGCGCGCGGCACCAGCGTGCCGTCGGGCGCGATCTGGGACGGCGCCATGACGCCACCGCTGTCCGGGTACTCGGGGAACCGCTGGATGTCGGCGTCGCTGACCACGGCGACCGACGCGAACGCACCGGTGTCGAGCAGCGCGAGCTCGGCGCGATGCGCGGCCCGCGTCGAGAACCCAGCTCCGACCGCCAGCCCCGCGCGGGCCTCGATGATCGCCGCCGGGACCCGAGCGTTGCCCTCGACCCGGATCGATCCGATGCGGGTCAGCGGCCCCGGATCGACGTAGTAGAACCACGCGACCGTCCTGGTCGCGCGGTCGACGAACACCCGGCTGTAGCCGCGCGCCTGGCCGTAGCCGCGATCCTGCAGGTACTGCGCGAGCTCGAGCCGCAGCAACCGGTAGGTATCGACATCGATCGGCGCACCGGCATCGAACGTGATGATCCGGCGCAGCGCGGCCGCGTGGTCGGGCGGCGCACCGACGAGCGTCACCGACCCAACAGTGTAGGCCGCGCCCTCGGTCACCGGCCAGGTCACGGCGACGCTCCGGTGATCGGCCGCCCAGGCGAGCCTCGGCTCGTCGACCACGGCGTCGAACCGGCCCTTCTCCTGGAGGTAGGACGCGATCCGCCGCCGATCCTCTGCGAGCCGGAACGCGTTGAACGTGCGCTCGGGCAGGATCAACGATCGGGCGCGCAGCCCGAGCATGTCGAGCAGCGGCTGGTACGCGACGTTCGACGTGGCGCTCGGTACGATCCGGACCTCGGACACGCCGATCGCCGTGTCGCCCGGCACCTCGACGTAGCTCGGATGACGACATCCGAGCGTGCCGATCACGAGCAAGATCGCGTATCGCGCACAGGTCGGCATGGCCGCGAAGCGCCGCGGCCGGTGGCAGCGCTCGCGGCGAGCATACCCTGGTTCTCGAGGTCGCGCCGCGAGCGGGCCGTGCCCGACCCCGCCCGGTCAGCGCATGTCTTGCAGCGAGCGGATGTAGAGCGCGTCGCCCGAGCCGAGCCCGTTCCAGGCGACCAGCCGGCGATCCGTGAACGCGACGGCGATCGTCCTGGGGCCTTTGTCGAACCGGCCGAGCTGCATCAACTTCAGCGACCGCAGGCCGGGGCCGGTGCGCATCGGGATCAGCGGGCCCCGCCCGCCGGCGCTGTAGCGCCAGCTGTTGTACGTGCTGACCGCGATGTCCGGGTGGCCGTCGCCATCGAAGTCGCCCACCACCGCGTCGTCGAACGTGGGGGCCAATGCCGCGTTCATCCGCGCCCACGGCCGGGTGGCTCCGCTCGCGTAGGACCACGTGCCATTGACGACCGACACCACGTCCGTGCCGCGGACGGCGTCGAACTCGCCGAACAGCAGCGCGCTGAGCGGCGCGCTCGAGGTCTGCGTGGCGGTCCACGCGCGCGTGCTGGCGTACCAGACGTACCAGCGACCGCCGAGCGTGTAGAACAGGTCGGTGCGGCCGTCGCCGTCGAAGTCACCGGACCGCAGCTCGCCGATCGCGACCGGCAGCGGGGTCAACGCTTGCCACGCGGCGGTCCCACCGCTGCAGTAGCCGAGGACGCCGTTGGCGTCGCGATACAGCACGTCGGTGCGGCCGTCGTTGTCGATGTCGGCGAACGCGAGCTCCTGGATCCGGCGGGTCGAGGCCTGCAGCCACTCCCACGGCCCCAGCCCGGCGCGCGAGAACCACCAGCCGGTGCCGTTGGCGACGATCACGTCGGTCTGGCCGTCGCCGTCGAAGTCGCCGCTCGCGATCTCTTGCGAGTAGTCGACCCCGAACCGGTTGCCGCTCGCGTGAAAGTTGAACGCGGCCTCGTTCTCGCCGATGCCGATCCCGCTGAGCCCGCCGGTGGTGAGCGCCACCGCGGCGTCGAGATTGCGGTGCACGGCGACGTTGTCGTGGAAGTACATGCCTATCGCGGGCCGGCCGCGCAGCATCAGCGCCGGCCGCGTCTTCACGGCGTAATAAAGTTGATCTCCAAGGATGGTGTTATTCGCAATCTCGAAGTAGGTCCCGGCCGCGCCGCCGTAACCATCGTTGGCCACGCCGTGGACGTCGAAGTGCTGATTATAGAAGCTGTCCTGCTGGGTGCCACCGCTGAGCACATAGTTGAGCTTCGCGACATAACCGCTGTACGCCTTGCCGCTCGCTGCGACCGAGTGGCGGTTATTGTCGAACACGTTGCTCTCGACCGTGCCGTAGGCGCAGCCGTCGAGCACCACGCCGTAGCCGCCGCCATCCATGACGTTGTCGTGCATCGTGTTATGCATGATCTGCACCAGCGCGGCGGCGTCGGGTTCAGGCTTGACCCACGTCGGGTTCCAGTCCGCGGGATCCGGGAGCTGGCGCGATGGATCGGGGCCGGTCAGGCTGACCCCGGCCTCGCTCCACAGCTCGAACTCGTTGTCGTCGATCAACACGCGGCGGCCGAGCTGCTGGTCGAAGTCCTCGAGCACCTGGATCGCGTTGACGTAGGGCTCGTGCGTCGCGTGGGTGCTGACCGGCTTGGGGCCGCGGAAGTGGATCCCCTCGATGTGGACGTCGTTCCCGATGACGTTGAACAGCGAGTACTTGACCGTGATATCGCGGGCGATCAACAACGGGCGGCTGGCCAGTGCGCCGCGCTCGCCGGCCAGCGTCACCCCGGACTTGACCGGCAGCTCGCGCAGCGGCTGACCATTGCGGTCGGTCATGATCCAGACCACGTCGTGCGGGATCACGATCCGGCCCTGGAAGCTCGAGGCGAGCGTGTCGGCGAGCTCGGCGGGCGAGCACACCCGGGCCTCCCCCGGTGACGAGCTCGCGGTGCACGCCTCGCCGACCGGCCGCGCAGCGCCCGTCGTCCCCGTCGTCGCCGGGCCGGCCGGGCAGCCCGCGGTCATTGCAAGCCCCGCGATCGCCAGCGCGCGCGCGCGACGGCGCAACCGAGCTCTCGGCGTACCACTGGTCATTGGTCCTGGTCTTTCCCCACGACGGTCACACCGATCTCACCATCCTACGCAATCGCGTGCGCCCGGGGGCGGCCGAAAGTCGTGAGCTGCTCCCACCTGTGCGGCGGGTCCGCGTCGCAACGCGTTGCGGCGGGCCGCGGTCCGCGACGAGACCTGGCGCCCAGCCTGGCCCGAGCTGCCAGCGCGCAGGCCGACGACGGCGCTCGGGGACACTCACAATGGCGCGACCACCGCCCACGACTCGACCGTCGGCCTGGACGAAAGCGGCCGCTATCGCCGGATGCTACGGCTGGTGCCTGTTGCGTTGCACGCCCGGAGACAGGGCTCGTTGCAGATCGGTTGGCAGTAGATTGGCCGGGCCGAGTCCGCCTCGTTGCAGATCGGTTGGCAGTGAGCCGCACGGCTGAGGT
>DATBBB010000549.1:0-10668 GCA_036271215.1 Kofleriaceae bacterium
CCCAGTCGTCCTCGAGGATCGGCACGCCGTGGCGCTCGCACAGCGCGAGCACGGCGTGGAGCTCGGCGCTCGAGTACGAGTAGCCGGTCGGGTTCTGGAAGCTCGGGATCAGGTAGGCGAGCGCGGGCCGCGTCGCGAGCGCGCGGTCCCAGGCGTCGAGATCGATGCCGCGCCCGCCCGGCGCGAGCGGATCGAGCGGCAGCCCGACCAGCTCGTGGCCGAGGTTCTCGAACAGCAGCTTGGCGTAGCCGTAGACCGGCGACTCGACCGCGATCCGCTTGGTGGTCAGCGAGCGCGCGACGATGTCGAGCGACTGCTGCGAGCCGGTCGTGATCACGACGTCGTCGGCCGCGACCTCGAGGCCGCGCGCCACCAGCCGGCGGGCGATCGCCTCGCGCAGCGGCCGGTAGCCCTGGACCTCGTACTGGCTCGGCATCTTCTCGCGCAGCACCGAGCGCGCGCACTCGGCGAGCCGCTCGGTCGGCAGCAGCTCCGGATCGATGAACACCGTGGACAGCGGCGTCACGCCGCGGCGCGGAAAGTCGGCGCGGCCGATCGGCGGCGCCACGAGCGACGGCAGCGGCGGCGCGGCGATCGGCGACTGCATCGCGACGCGCTGCGCCGCGAGCACGAACACGCCCTCGCGCTCGCGGGCCTCGACCAGCCCGCGCGCCACCAGCTCGTCGTACGCCGCCTGCGCGGTGTTCTTCGACAGCCCGAGCTGGCGCTCGAGCGCGCGCACCGGCGGCAACCGGCTACCCGCCGGCAGGCCACCGCCGGCGATCTCGCGCTGGACGCTCGCGACGATGTCCGCGGCGGTCGCGCGCCGCTCGCCCGTCGCCACGTGAAACCCGACATACGGTGCCCGAGACATCCAACGGTCATACCGCCGCCGGCGCGCGGCGCGAAGGGACAGCACCCGGAGCGCACCCGGGACAGCGCGATCACGCCCTCACCCTGCATGGTACGGTCGCGGCGATGACGGCCCCGAGCTTTGCGTTGACTCCCGGCAAGCGCGTCCTCTACCTGACCAAGGATCCCGACAAGATCCGGCAGCAGCTCGCCGGGACGCTCACGCTGACGATGGCCGACGTCAAGCCGGAGGATCTGCTGGACGACATCAACACCGACGCGATGACGCCGGCGTGGGTGTGCTTCGACTACGACCCCGCCGACATTGCCAGGAACGCGTACGCCGGGCTGATCGTCGCCGGCCAGCGGCTGATCCCGCCCGACGCGCTGCGGGCCGGTGGGTTCGAGGTGATCGTCGCCGGCGCGCAGAAGGGCGTCGGCTCGAGCCGCGAGACCGCGGCGCAGTGCGAGGTGTTCTCGGGCAGCCGGCTCGCGATCGCGTCGTCGTTCGCGCCGATCCACGCGCGCAACAACATCAACATCGGCCAGCTGATGGGCGACCACGACGTGCTGCGCCGGCTCGAGGCCGGCGAGGCGATCCCGCTCGCCGACTTCACGCGCGGCCACGACGCGATCACCGTGCAGATCATCGAGAGCGGCGGCCTGTTGCCGTTCTGCGCCCGGCTCGCCAGGCACGAGCTCAGCGTGCCGCCGACCGGCACCGGGCCGCGGCCGATGAACCTGACCGAGAAGATCCTCGCGGCCAAGCTGCTCCCCGGCCAGGGCAGCCACGTCAAGCCCGACGACGCGGTGCTGGTCAAGGTCGACACCGGCTACTCGCACGAGTTCACCACCGCGCAGGTCGACAAGTTCCTCGCCGACGAGTACGGCGCCGACTACCGGCTCAAGGACCCGACCAAGTTCGCGGTGTTCGAGGATCACCTGATCTACGCCACCGGCGTGGCGTCGATGGCCAAGTTCGCCGACAAGATCGAGACCCTGCGCGAGCGCCAACGCGCGTTCGCCGCCGCGACCGGCGTGCGCAACTACTCCGCGGTCGACGGCGTATCGCCGGGGATCTGTCATCAGGTCGCGCGCGAGCAGCTGATCGATCCGGGCGACTTCGTCCAGGCCACCGACTCGCACACCTGCATGGGCGGCGCGTCCGGTGCGCTGGCGTGGGGCGTCGGCGCGACCGAGTACGCGGCGCTGATCTACTGGGGGTTCACGCCGCTCGCGGTCCCCGAGTCGATCCGGTTCGAGCTGACCGGCCGGCTGCCCGCCGGGACGACCGCCAAGGACGTCATGCTCCAGATCCTGGCGACCTACGCCAAGCACGAGGACACGCTCAACCGCGTGATGGAGTTCGGCGGCGAGGGGCTGTTCGCGCTGTCGCCCGACGAGCGCGCCACGCTCGCCAACATGGCCACCGAGTGCTCCGCGCGCGGCGCCGTGATGGAGGTCGACGACACCATGCTGCGCTGGATCGCCGAGCGGCGCGCCACCGGCACCGGCGCGGCCCGCGCGGCCGACGTCGAGCGCATCATCGCGGCGCTGCGGCCCAAGGTCGTCGCGCCCGACCCCGGCGCCGAGTACGCCGGCGGCAACCACCGGATCGACCTCGCGACGATCCGGCCGATGGTCGCGACCCCGGGCGATCCGGACCACGGGATCGCCAGCGACCCCAAGAACGGCGCGCTGATCCCCGACATCGGCCAGGTCAAGATCGACATCGCCTACGGCGGCTCGTGCACCGCCGGCAAGCGCGACGACGTCGACATGTACGCGCGGGTCATGGCCGACGCCGAGCGCGCCGGCAAGCGGGTCGCCGACGGCGTGCGGTTCTACATCCAGTTCGGCTCGCAGGAAGTCGAGGCCTACGCCAGGGACCAGGGCTACACCGCCCTGTTCGCCCGCACCGGCGTCGAGGTCATCAAGCCCGGCTGCGGTGCCTGCATCGGCTGCGGCCCCGGCGTCAGCGAGCGCGGCGACCAGGTCTCGGTGTCCGCGATCAACCGCAACTACAAGGGCCGCTCGGGCCCCGGCAAGCTGTACCTGGCCTCACCGCTGACCGTCGCGGCGTCCGCCGTCACCGGCGAGATCGTCGAGTACCACGACGGCATGTTCGGCAAGCCGACCTGAACATGTCCATCGGCGCTATCGCCGGCCCATGAATCAGGTCGAGACCCGGAGCCGCCCGCCGCTCACCGCCAGCGTCCGCGCGAGCAGGCTCGCGCATGCATAGACCGCCCCGATGTGCGGCGTCGGCGTCTGGGTCAGCTCGCCGAGCTCGATCACCGCGCCCATCAAGGCATCGAGCTCGACCGGCCGGCCGTGTTCGATATCGACCAGCATCGAGGTCTTGTGCGCGCCGACCTTCTCGGCGCCGGCGATCCGGCGCTCGATCGAGATTCGCATCGCCACGCCGAGCTTGTGCGCGATCTGCTCGGCCTCGGCCATCATCCGCGCGCTCAGCTCGCGGGTCAGCGGAAACTGACACAGATCGACGAGCGTCGCGTGGGTCAGCGCGCTGATCGGGTTGAAGCTCAGGTTGCCCCACAGCTTGAGCCAGATCTCGCTGCGGACATCGCGGATGATCGGCGCCTTGAAGCCGGCGTGCGCCATCGCCGCGGAGATCGCCTGGATCCGCGGCGTGGTCGAGCCGTCGAGCTCGCCGAGACTGAACCGGTTGCCTTCGACGTGCTGCACCACACCCGGGGCGACCAGGTTCGCCGCCGGATACACGACGCTGCCGATCACGCGCGCGGGATCGATGTGACGCGCGATGCTGCCGTCGGGATCGGCCGCACGAACCGGCCGGCCCTCGTGCTCGCCGCCGTGGTTGTGGAAGTACCACCACGGGATGCCATTCTGCATGGTCACGATCGCCGTGTCGTCGTGACAGAGGTAGCGCAGTGAGGCGGCGAGCGTGGCGACCTGATGCGCCTTGACGGTCAGCAGGACCACGTCGTGCGGGCCCGCGTCCTCGGGGCGCTCGACCGCGGCGACCGCGGTTGCGTGGTCCTCGGCGCCGGTCTCCGAGACCAGCTTCATGCCGCCGGCGCGGATCGCGGCCAGGTTGGCGCCGCGCGCCACGAACGTCACGTCCTGGCCATCGAGCGCCAGCCGCACGCCGAGCAAGCCGCCGATCGCACCGGCGCCGACGATCGCGATCTTCACGTTTGCTCCTGCATGCGGCGCCGCATCGGCTTTAGCACCAGCAGCGCGAGGATCGCAGCCGCGAGGTTCATCGCAGCCGAGGTCAAGAACACGGTGTTCCAGCCCGCCGAGACCGCGAGGGTGGTCGCGATCGGCACCAGCAGCGCCGCCGTGCCCTTCGCCGTGTACAGGATCCCGGCGTTGGCCGCCGCGTGCTTCCAGCCGTAGGTATCGGCGGAGGTCGATGGAAACAAGCTATAGATCTCGCCCCAGGCGAAGAACACCAGGCCACTCAACATGACAAACAGCACCGGATTGTGGCCGGCCCGGCTGAGTAACAGAATGCCGATCGCCTCACCCAGGAACGCGATGAACATGGTGTTCTCGCGGCCCAGCTTGTCGGACACCCAGCCGAAGAACGGCCGGGTGAAGCCGTTGAGCACGCGGTCGAGCGACAGCGCGAAGGTCGCGGCTGGCAGCGTGATCCCGAGCAGGCTGACCTGCGTGCTGGCGACCTTGAAGTCCTCTGCGACCTGCTTGAGGTTCGCGGTGACGAACAGGCCGCCCGCCGCCATCAGCACGAACATGACGTACATCAGCCAGAACACCGGGGTCCGGATCATCTCCAGCGGGGCGATCTGCCGCGCGGTCGACGCCGCGGTCGCGGGCCGGGGCAGCGCGGCCACCACGCTGGCGTCGGGTTGAGCGAGCAACCAGCCGAGCGCGAACACGACCAGGCCTTGGCCGAGCCCGAAGTACAGGAACGTCGACTCGTAGCCGCTCGACTCGATCATCGACGCGATCGGCACCACGGTGAGCGCCGAGCCTGCGCCGAACCCGGCGGCGGTGATGCCGGCGGCGAGGCCACGGCGGTCGGGGAACCATTTGAGCGCGTTGCCCACGCAGGTGCCGTAGACCGCGCCGGCGCCGATGCCACCGATCGCCTGGCCGACGTACAGCAGCGGCAGCGTGCTGGCGATCGAGTTGATCGACCACCCCGCGGCGACCAGCACGCCACCCGCGATCGTGACCATCCGGGGACCGAACCGGTCGACCAGGTAGCCCTCGACCGGGACCAGCCAGGTCTCGGTGGCGACGAACACGGTGAACGCGACCTGGATCGCCTGTCGGCTCCACTGGTACTTCTCGCCCAGCGGCGTGACGAACAGCGTCCAGCCGTACTGGAGGTTCGCGATCATCACCATGCAGACCACGCCGATCACCAGCTGAACCCAGCGCCGGGCCTTGCGTCGCCCGCGCGCAACCTCCACCGCAGACGGCAGTGTCACGTCGGTCGTCATGCGAGCTAGGCCAGGCCGAGTTTTTGCGCCAGGCCGATTCGCTGCAGCTTGCCGGTCGCGCCCTTGGGGATCTCGGGGCGGAAGATCACCTTCTTGGGCACCTTGAAGTCGGCCAGCCGCCTGGCCGCGAAGTCGCGCAGCTCGTCCGCCGTGGCCGCGATGCCCTCGCGCAGGACCACCACCACCGCCACTTCTTCGCCGAGCTTGTCGTGCGGCAAGGCGAAGGTCACGCACTGCTGGACCGCCGGGTGGTCCAGCAGCACCTCGTCGACCTCGCGCGGTGAGATCTTCTCGCCGCCGCGGTTGATGATCTCCTTGAGCCGGCCGGTGATCGAGATGTAGCCGGCGGCGTCCATCACGCCCTGATCGCCGGTGCGGAACCACCCGTTGGTGAACGCCTCGGCGTTGGCCACGGGGTTGTTCTCGTAGCCCGCCATGACGTTGGGGCCGCGGATCGCGATCTCGCCGGTGACCTCGGGCGCGGCAGGCACGCCATGGTCGTCGAGGATGCAGACCTCGGGGCCAGCGGCGATGCCGACCGTGCCCGGCTTGCGGACGCCCGGCGGCAGCGGGTTACACGCCATCTGGTGCGCCGCCTCGGTCATGCCGTACGCCTCGGCGACCGGCGCGCCGAACACCTCCTCGAGCTCGTGCAGCACCTGCGGCGGCAGCGACGACGATGACGATCGGATGAACCGCAACGGGTGGGCGCGAATGATCTCGAGGTAGTTGCGCGCGCGCATCAGGATCGCCTGGTGCATCGTCGGCACCGCCGTGTACCAGGTCGGCCTGGCCTCCGACATCCAGCCGAAGAACTTCAGCGCATTGAAGCCCGGCGTACACGAGACCGCGCCGGCGACCGACAGCGGCGCCATCACGCCGGCGATCAGGCCGTGGATGTGGAACAGCGGCATGATGTTCAGCGCGCGATCCAACGCGGTCAACCCGAGCGTGGTGCGCACGTTGCGCGCCGACGTGCAGATATTCAGCTGCGACAGCGGCACGATCTTGGGCCGCGACGTCGTCCCCGACGTATGCAGCACGAGCGCGATGTCGTCGGGCTCGGCCGCGCCGGGCTGGCGGGCCGCCGCCGCGGAGCTCGGCGGCAGCTCGAGCGTGAACGCGCCGGCGCCGCGATCCGGCGCTGCAACGAGCCGCGCGATCGGGATCCCGAGCTTGGCCGCGACGTCGATCGCCGGCGATACCTTGCCGGCCTCGACGATCAGCAGGCCGGCGCGCAGGTCGGTCAGGTAGAACTCGAACTCCTCGGCGCGATAGCCCGGATTGAGCGGCGCCGCGGTGGCACCGCCGGCAACGGCGAGGAACGCGCTCGCCGCGAGCGGACCGTTGTCGAGCACGAGCGCCACGCGATCGTTGCGGCCGATGCCGTGCGCGTTGAGCGCGGCCACCGTCTCGTTCACCACGGCGCGGAGCTGGCGATAGGACAGCGGCACGCCGCCCGGCGCAAACAGCGCCGTCGCGTCATCGTCCCCGGCTCCCAGCAACCCGATCACGGTCGCCACGTTCGTGGTCATGTGTACGCTCCTTGGATCCGGAATCCTAAGAGAACCATGGCGAGATGTCACGCGCTCGCCCTCTGCACGGGCGGATCAGCGCGAGGACTTGTCCGAGACACTGCGTTGCGCGCATCCGGCGGCGGCGTTGCCGGACAGCGTGCACATGCGCTCGTAGGCCACTGCGCCTTCCGGCGTGTTGCTCAGCGCGAACGCGACCAGGCGCCAGGCGCGCCAGTCGTCGGGGTGCGCCGCCGCGGTCGCGCGGGCGTCGTCGGGTGCGATGTTCTGCGTGACCGCGATGTTGACCAGCCGGGCGAGCAGGTGCGTGCGGTCGAGCGCCAGCGCCGCTTCGGAGAGCGTGCGCACCGCGGCCGCGTCGTTCTTGAATCCCAGCGCCAGCAGGCTGCGCGCCGCGAGCACGTCGGCGTCGCCGAGCGAGCGCTCGGTCGACGGGAAGTCCTGCGTGGTCACCTCGATGTGCGGCAGGCGGACCGCGCCGCTGCGGATCCAGGTCAGCAGTGTGGCGTCGAGCTCGGAGGGCGTCAGCGCGGGGAACACCGCGCGCCACGCCTCGTCGGGTTTGCCGTGCGGATGCTCGTTGAGATATTGCAGATAGCGACTGAACTGATCGAAGTGCTCGTTGAGCAGATACGAGAACACCAGCCAGCTGGTCGCGTAGAACCTGCCGTCCTCGCAGCGCGGCTCCGTGCACGCGAACAGCGTCGCGACCGGCAGCGGCCGAGACCGGCGGAGCTCGGTGCTGCGATCGTCGCGTGGAATGCCGATCTGGACCGACGACTCGCCATGATCGAGGTCCACCATCTCGAAGTACGTCGCCAGCCCCTCGGCGAACCAGGCCGGCTGATTCCGGATGACCGCGAAGCTGATCACGTGCGCGAGCTCGTGGCTCACAGCGTGATTGCTATCCTCGCCGGTCGCCGCCAGGAGGATCCCCGGCTGATAGATCGGCGGATCGGGGGGCCACGCGCTGGCCGCGAACTCGGCCGGCAAGTACGCGTCGACCTCGCGCTTGCTGTCGAGTGCGATCACGAACGCCGTCGACGTCGACGGCGCGTGGTTCATCGCGGTCATGATCACCTGACGCCGGCGCTCCATCTCGCGCACGAGCCGACGGCCGCGCTCGGCCGGCGCATCCGTCCACATCGTGAAGTGCGCGGTCTTCAGCTCGACCCACGCCGGCCCGCCCTTGCTCGGCAGCGGCCGAATCACCGCGCTACATGCCGCGATCCATACAAACCCGAACACCCCAAACACCCAGCAGCCTATCCCCATGGAAGCGCATGGTAGCTAACGCCCCCCGGCCGGTCCAGCATCGGCCCCGAAGCTGCCACGCCACAAGATCCGCGGTACCCGCGCGCCCGCAGAAGATCGATCGCGGGGTCAAGAGGCGAGCCACCGAGGCGATCGCGAAGATCGACCGGCGCGCCGCGGCGAGCGTGACGAGATAGCTCGAAGCCGACCGACCCAGTCGAATCATCGGACCTGGCTGCGAACCGCTGTCCCATTGACAGACCAGGCCAGGCTGGGCCTACCATAAGGTCTTGATTTTCAGGAACATCTCGGAGGCAAAGACCGAGCTCTCGGCGCTGGTCGATGCCGTCTGCAAGGGTGAAGAGGTCTTGATCGGTGAGGCGGGCGTCCCGGTAGCCAGACTCGTCCGGTACAGCGGCGCAACGACCAGGCGTGTCCCCGGCGCGATGAAGGGTCGAATCGTGATTCACGAGGACTTCGACGAGCTCCCGCCGGACCTCGCGGCCGTGTTCGGCCTCGAATCATCACAAGACGCTTGCTCGACGCATGAGCACCCGGCCCGGCGCGAATAGCTGGGGGACGGGCTGGGCCAGGGCTCGGATCAAGGCGCGAGCTTGGCCTCGACCCGAGCCACCAGATCAGCGGTCGCGTGCTGGGGCGCGACATTCTCGTTGGCCGTGACCTGCTTGCCCTCCATCGTGCCGCCGAGCGCGACGATGTACTCAGCGCCGACCTGCGTGTACTCCGGCTTGAGCTCGGGCTTGCCGGCGACGAGCGCCGGCGACTGGGCGACGATGACATGATGTACCGTGATCGTGGCACCCGTGACGTTGCCATGCAGCACACGCACGACGGTATAGGTGAGGGCCTGCGTCGCGACCTTGTAGCCGCTGAACGACGTTGGTGGCGGCCCGACCTCGATCAGCTTGCCGGTGAACACGGCGCTGGCCTTGTCGACCTGTGCGAGGAACAGTGAATCGGAAGATCCGAGCAGGATGGCATCGACGGGTCGCACAGCAGTCTCCTTGGGCGGGGCAACAGCGGGCCGCTGGTTCGAATCGGCGGATCGAGTGGGCTCGCGAGTACAGGCCGCCAGCGCGAAGATCAGGAAGAGCGTACGCATGGTCAATGGGGGCGAGCGTCGTCGAAGCCGCGCTCGCGATTGTAGGCGTTCTCCTGATCGATCGCGTAGCTATGCGCCGGATTGAACCGGCCATTGAACGCCGCCTGATTGGCCGTCTGCGCGGTCTGCCACGTGGTTGCTCGGGTCGCCCAGGCGGTCGCCTGGGTGGTCTCCGCCGGGTTGAGCGGCGGCGTGACCGTCCCGCCGTGGAGCACGGTCTGGATCCGCGCCGGAAGCGCCGTGAGGTCGGTGGTGAGCTGCACGCGCTGCGTCTCGAGCGTCTGCGCCTGGGTACGGATCGTGGTCATGTCCGTGGCCGCATGGGTCGCGTCATACTGACGCTCATGCAGGAAGTGAGCATAGACCGACTCCTGCGCTTGCGGGTGGCTGGCCGATCCGGCAGCCGGGACGGTGGCCTCACCATGGATATCGGCGATATCGACTTCGTTATTGATGAACGCGTCGTAGCTGGTCGTCGGCGAGGCATTGACGGCCTTCATCACCACATCGAAGTGCTGCCCCGTACCGCTGACCATGTTGGTCACGAGCTGGTTACCGTTGTTCGACGTGGCCTGCATCTGATAGACGTCCCACGCCATCGACTGGACGTCGGCCGCATTACCGCCGGTCATGTGCAGGTGGTTCGCGTCGATCGAGGTACCCGCGCTCGCCATGCGCGTGGCGTGGTCTCCTGCGGTCAGCATCTCCATGTGGAGTCCCGTGGCATTCCCGGTGACGATGGGCTGGAACGTCGTGCCGGCCATCGTCTGCAATGCAGTCTGCACCGCCGCTCGGTACGCAGCGAATTGCGAGGTCACACGGAACCGGATCTCGCGGCTGGTTCCGGTGGCGAGGTTGATGGTTCCAAAGCCGGACGCCGGCAGCGCCCCGTCGACCGCAGCCTTGACCTGCTGGTCCAGGCACGGCACCGTGCGCTGCAACGCGTCCTGGATCGCGTCGACTGCTGCAGTCGTGATCTGCTGCTTGATCAACTCGTGAAGCGCCGGCAACTCCGCCGTGAGGAACGCCGTAGCCGTGCTGCGCATTATTGCGCCAGCCGCGGCAACGGTACCCCCGGTGTGCTCGAGCGCTTCAGCGCTCTGGAGGAAGCCGTAGATGCTGCGCTGGACGAGACCAATGGTGTCGTAGAACGAGCCGTAGGACGATGCGATCCGGCGCTGCACCGCCGACCACGCGGTCGAGATCTGCGCAGCGGTCATGCCTTCCGCCTGCATGATCGCGGTCAACGCCTGGTTCAGCGGCTGCGACGATCTCCTGCAAGCTACCACCCTTCTACGCAGCTCAACCGCGGATCTTCCAGCGCTCCTGCAGCGAGCCGACCAGCAGGTCCATTCAGGAACTACGTGACGTCGAAGCTGCCGAGATTTGCCGGCTATGAGAGCTAGCCGAACTGGACCGAGCGCCGGGTCATCGGCCCGTCCCA